>JBMZAP010000032.1:0-27861 GCA_049611445.1 Phycisphaeraceae bacterium
GGTTCTTACGCCTGTTTCGCATCGTCGTATTGGGGTGTAGCCGCATCAGGCAAGAATATCTTTCGCGACATGGCCGTGGACATCGGTGAGACGGAAGCGACGACCTTGATACTTGTAGGTCAGCCTTTCGTGATCGATCCCCAGCAGGTGCAGCATGGTCGCGTGCAGGTCGTGGACGTGCATGGGGTTCTCGGTGACGTTGTAGCCGATTTCATCGGTTTCGCCGTAGACCGTTCCGGGCTTGATCCCGCCGCCGGCCATCCAGATCGAGAAGCACCTCGGGTGGTGATCGCGCCCGTACTTTGTGGCGTTGAGGTCGCCCTGGCTGTATGCGGTTCGACCGAATTCGCCACCCCACACGACAAGCGTCTCGTCAAGCAGGCCCCGTCGCTTGAGGTCTTTCACCAGTGCCGCAGAAGGCTGGTCCGTATCTTTGCACTGCATGGGCAGCTGACCTGGGATGTCCAGGTGTTGGTCCCAGCCGCGGTGATAGAGCTGGACGAAACGCACGCCGCGTTCGGCAAGTCGCCGCGCCATTAACGCGTTATAGGCGTAGGTGCCGGGCTTCTTGCTGTCCGGGCCATAGAGTTCAAAGGTGGACTCGTCTTCGTCGCTGAGGTCTGCCAGTTCGGGGACGGACATCTGCATCCGGTAGGCCATCTCGTACTGCTGGATGCGGGCGAGGGTCTCGCGGTCGCCGTGCTCTTCGTGGGCCTGCTCGTTGAGTTCGCCGAGCATGTCGAGCATCTTGCGGCGGTGCTCACGCGTCATCTTCTCGGGATTATTGAGAAAGAGGATCGGATCCTTGCCCGAACGCACGACGGTGCCCTGGTGTTCGCTGGGCAGGAATGCCGCGCCCCAGAGGTGCGAGAACAGGGCCTGCTGCTGGCCTCTGCCCGAGCTGATCATGACAGCGAATGCGGGCAGGTCTTTATTGTCACTGCCCAGTCCATAACTCAGCCACGCACCCATCGACGGTCGGCCGGCAATCTGGTGCCCGGTCTGGAACATGGTGACGCCCGGGCCGTGGTTAATCGCCTGGGTGTGCATGGACTTGACGACGCAGAGGTCCTTGGCGATCGAAGCGGTGTGTGGCAGGAGTTCAGAAAGCCAGACGCCGTCGCCGCCGTTGTCGTGCTTGGTGAATTTGAACGGAGAGTTGACCAGCGGCAGGGTGGATTGGCCGGAGGTCATACCGGTGACGCGCTGGTTGTTGAAGACCTGTGGCATCTCGCGGAGGTCCTTGCCGCGGAGTTTTTCGAGCCCAGGCTTGTAGTCGAACAGGTCGAGCTGCGAGGGCGCACCGTTCTGGTGCAGGAAGATGACGCGCTTGGCCTTGGGCGCGAAGTGGGTGAAGCCCAGCGCGCCGGTTGTCTCGGTACCCTTTGTGCTCGGCCCGGCCAGTTCGCCCAGCGCGGTGTTGCCCAAGGCGGCGACCAGTGAGCCCGCGCCCATGGCAATGAATTGGCGTCGGCTGAAATTGAGGAAGTGTTCGCGTGCAGCGTCCATAGTGACTTGGGGTTTGTAGTTAAGGTCGGGTCACAGTCTCGTCGAGGTTCAGGATCGTTGTGGCGATCATGGTCCAAGCCGCGAGTTCGTCAGGAGCGAGGCCGTCGGGCGGTGGGCTCTGGCCCACGGAGATCAATGCCTTCGCGGCTTCGGGGTCCGCTTTATAAATCTTTAAGTAGTGCCGGTATCCATCAGAAAGGACTTTGTCCTCTCGAAGGGTTCGTTCTCGGCCAAGTACGTATTGGAAGAGGCGATCCAGGATATCGAGTTCGTTATCCGTAGCATCCATTGCCCTTGCCGCCAGTGCCCGTGCCGCTTCGATGTGCTGCTCATCATTCATCAAGAGCAGTGCCTGCAGCGCAGTGTTTGTTGAACTGCGTCTGACGGTGCATGCATTACGATCCGGTGCATCAAACAGTGCCAGTTGTGGCGGCGGGGCGGTGCGTTTCCAGAAGGTGTAGACACTGCGACGGTAGAGTTCTTCGCCCTTGCCAAGTCGGAAGACGCGGGTATTCGAACTGCCATTGGAGCTTTCCGACCATAGGCCGCCGGGTTGATACGGCCGGACACCGTGCCCACCGAGTTTGTTGACCAGCAGGCCGCTGGCACTAAGTGCCTGATCGCGGATCGCCTCAGCAGGGAGTCTTAGGCGGGACATACGTGCAAGTAGGCGGTTTTCGGGGTCGGCCTGGGCCAACTCAGGACGAGCGTTACTGCTCTGCATGTAGGTCGCGCTGGTCACCATCATGCGGATCAGGGCCTTACGGTCCCAACCGGAATCGACAAAGTGCTTGGCAAGGTAGTCCAGCAGTTCAGGGTGACTGGGCCACTCGCCTTGCAGACCAAAATCTTCACTGGTTTTCACAAGGCCGATGCCGAACATCGCCTGCCAGAGACGGTTGACTTCGACGCGTGCAGTCAGCGGATTGCCATCAGAGGTCAGCCATTGTGCCAGCCCAAGCCGATTGGCTGGTGCATCATCGGGGACACTTCCCAGTGCGGTCGGTACGCGGCGCGAGACGGGCCTGTCTTTCAGTGGCGCGTCGTATTGTCCACGATCAAGCACGTAAGTCTGCATTGGCTTGGAAGGCTCGCGCATGACCATGACCTGCTGGCCGGTTGCCTCGTCCTTCAGGAAAGGTGCGTGGGCGGTGCCTCTGCCTTTGCCGACGTAGACCTCGCCTTCCTGAGCGTTGAAGTACGCATAGAGGCTGAAGTAGTCCTCCTGGCTGATCGGGTCGTACTTGTGGTCGTGACAACGGGCGCACTCCATCGTCAGTGCCAGTACCGCGGCACCGAGCGTGTTGGCCCGGTCGGCGGCATACTCGACGCGGAACTCCTCTTCGATCGACCCGCCCTCGGTGGTCAATGCGTGGTTGCGATTAAAGGCAGTCGCGATGATCTGGTCCGGTGTTGGGTTGGGCAGCAGATCGCCGGCGATCTGGTCGCGCAAGAACGTGTCGTAAGGCATGTTCTCGTTGAACGCCTTGATCACCCAGTCGCGCCAGGGCCACATCGTTCGGCGGTGGTCGTGGAGGTAGCCGTTCGTGTCGGCGTAACGTGCGGCGTCGAGCCAGATCGTGGCCATGCGCTCGCCGAAGCGTGGTGAGGCGAGCAGTTCGTCGACGTAAGCCTCGTAGAACGCGTCAGGATCGTCGGTCGAATTGGATCGCCAGACCGTTTTTGGGTCCGGGGGCAACCCGGTTAAATCCAGCGCGACGCGGCGAAGCAGCGTGTGCAGCGAGGCTTGCTCAGAAGGCTTGATCGCCTGATCTTCAAGTTCAAAGAGGATGAACGCGTCGATCGCGTTGTTCGGCCAGGCTTGATCTTTGACACGGGGTGTTTCGATTTCTGCAACCGGCGTAAACGCCCAGTGCGGCTCATATTCTGCACCTTGCTCGATCCACTTGCGGAGCAGCGCCTTCTCTTCGTTGGTCAGGGAAACGCCACCGAAGTCCGGTGGCGGCATGACGAGCTTGGGCTTCTTGCTGTGGATCCGCGTGATCAATTCGCTGGCATCAGGGTCGCCAGGCTCGATCGCGAAGTAGGCGCCGTCGTAGTCGTCGCCGTTCTCAATGACGTCCAGTCGCAGGTCCGCTGCACGCGATGCCGCGTCGGGCCCGTGGCAAGCGAAACATTTGTCTGAAAGGATCGGGCGAATGTCTCGGTTGTAGCTCAGCTTCGCCTCGGACTTGGCCGGGAGAATCTGTACGGGCTTATGTTGGGTCTGCTGGTCGCAGCCAACAGAGCACAGCAGAAAAGCCAAGCCGACCAGTGCCAGCGTGGAACGTTGCAGACAATTTGAGATCACAGACTCCTTCGGCATATCAATAGTTTACGCCATAAGGGCCTTGATTTTCCGGCCCTCAATATCGGTCAGGCGATAACGCCGGCCCTGGAAGCGGAACGTCAGTCGTTCGTGGTCAATCCCCAGGAGGTCCAGCATGGTCGCATGCAGGTCGTGGATATGAACCGCGTCGGGGTGGGTGTGGTGCTGGTCGAGTTCGGTCAGCGGCATGCCGTCCTTGTCGACGATGTTGTAGCCGAGCATGTCGGTCTCGCCGAAGACGGTGCCGGGCTTGACGCCGCCGCCGGCCATGAACATGGTGAAGCAGCGGGGGTGGTGGTCCCGGCCGTAGTTGGTATTGCTTAACGCGCCCTGGCTGTAGACGCCTCGGCCAAACTCGCCGCCCCAGACGACGAGCGTGTCGTCGAGCAGTCCGCGTCGTCGGAGGTCCTTGATCAGGGCGGCTTGCGGCTGGTCGATTTGCTTGCACTGGCCAGCAATCTGTTTGGGCAGGCCGCCGTGCTGGTCCCAGCCGCGATGGTAAAGCTGGATGAAGCGGACATCGCGCTCGGCCATACGTCGGGCGAGCAGGCAGTTGTTCGCGTAGGTGCCGGGCTTCTTAACGTCTGGGCCATACATCTCGAGCGTCGCTTCGTCTTCATCGCTGAAGTCGGTCAACTCAGGAACGGACATCTGCATTCGGTAAGCCATCTCGCCCTGAGCGATGCGTGCGTTGACTTCCGGGTCCAGCGACTCCTTGAAAGCCATCTCGTTGAGTTTGGCGGTTGCGTCGAGCATCTTGCGGCGGTCATCGCGTGTGACGCCCTTGGGGTCCTTCAGGAACAACACGGGCTCGGCACCACCACGGAATCGCACGCCCTGATGCTCGCTGGGCAGGAAGCCGGAGCCCCACAAACGATCTGAAAGGGCCTGCATGTTGCCGACACCTTTGGAGATCAGCACGACAAAGCTGGGCAGGTTCTCGTTCATCGAGCCCAGCCCGTAGCTCAGCCAGGCGCCCATCGACGGTCGGCCGGGGATCTGGCTGCCGGTCTGCAGATAGGTCACGCCGGGCTCGTGGTTGATCGCCTCGGTGTACATGGACTTGATGACACAGAGCTCGTCGGCGACCGTTCCGGTGTGAGGCAGCAGTTCGCTGAGCCAGAGGCCGTCACCGCCGTTGTCGTGCTTATTGAACTTAAAGATCGAGTTGGCGATGGGCAGGGTGGATTGGCCCGAGGTCATGCCGGTGATGCGCTGGTTGTTGTAGAGATGTTCAAACTCTTTGCTGCGCAGGTCCTTGCCACGATGGTTCACGAGGTCGGGTTTGTAGTCCCAAAGGTCCAGCTGCGAAGGGCCGCCCATCATGTGGAGATAAATCACGCGCTTGGCCTTGGGGGCGACATGCGGGTTGCCGAGCGTGCCGCCGCCGCTAAGTAGGGGCGAAGCCTGGGCGCTGTTGTTAAGCATCGAGCCGAGCGCTGTGATACCCATGCCGGCACTGAAGCCGGTCGCAGCTTTGCCAAAGAATTGCCGTCGGGTCAGCCGAAGGAAGTGCTCTTCGAGGGGGTTGTGGCTCATCGTCAATCTCGCATATTCTCCGGGTCTTGCCCGGTATGAGGATCAGTCTCGTACGATTGTTTCGTCCAGTGATAAGGCGGTTGAAGCGACCATCATCCACGATGCCAGTTCGGCGGGGTCGTGGTTCTCAGGCAGTGGGTACTCGCCTTGAGCGAGCAGGGCCTTGGCATCCTCGATGCCCGCATTGTAGCGCTCGCGGTAGTACGACAGGACGTCCTGTAGTACGGATAGTTCCTCTGTGTTGGGCACCTCGCCCGTGCAGCGGCGGTAGATCAGTTCCAGCCGCTTCTTGTCGTCGTCGGACTCGGCGATGGTTCGTTGTGCCAAAGCACGCGCCGCTTCAAGGAACTGCTCGTCGTTCCAGATCGTGAGTACCTGCAGGGGGGTGTTGGTCGTGTCACGACCAACCACGCAGAACTCACGCGTGGGAGCATTAAAGATCTGCATCTGTGCAGGTGGGCTGGTCTTCTTCCAGAAGGTGTACATGCTGCGGCGGTAAAGCGCTTCGCCGGTGTCGCGTTTGAAGCGGCCGGTGTTGGTCCCGCCGATCGCCACCTCGTTCCATAGGTCGCCGGGTTGGTAGGGCTTGACGCTGGGGCCGCCGATCTGGTCGTTGAGCAGGCCCGAAACATACAGCGCCTGGTCACGGATGAACTCGCCCTTGAGACGCTGGCGTGGGAAGTAGCTCAGCAGTCGATTGTCGGCGTCAATGTCCTGTGCTTTGGCATTGCGTGTCGCCTGCTGGCGATAGGTCGCGCTCATCACGATCTCTTTGATGAAGGCCTTCTGGTCCCAGCCCAATTCGACAAACCGGACGGCCAGGTAGTCCAGCAGTGCCGGGTGGCTGGGCCACTCGGACTGGCTGCCGAAATCTTCGACGGACTTGACGATGCCCGTGCCAAACAGCATCTGCCAAAGCCGGTTGACATGGACACGCGACGTCAGTGGGTGCTCGGGCTGGATCAGCCACTGGGCAAATCCCAGGCGATTGTCAGGCGCGCCTTCGGGTATTGGGAGATTGACCATGGCCGGCGGCTTACGTTTCTGTGGCGGGACCGGCACGTTTTCGCCTGCGTCATTCGTCGTTTCTTTGACAGGCTTGTTGTAAGCACCGCGGGCAAGGATGTACGCAGGCACCGGACTGCCGGCTTCCTTCATAATCAGAACGGGGACGGCCTGATCTTCAAGTTGCTTGATCTGCTTCTTGACCTCGGCAACTTTCTTTGCCGCGTCACTATCCTCAAGCGATTGGTTGACCAGTTGTTCAGTCGCGAATGCAGGGCGGTCCTCCGGATCGATCAGTGCGAAAGGCATCTCCTGGAGGCCAGTGCCCTCGGCGTGCTCCGCTTGGTAGAAGATCTTTCCTGGCCCATTCTTGACGAGTTTGGCAACAATGATGTTCTCGCCGGGCTTGAAGGTGACGGTGACCTTGTCGTGTCCCTTCTCATGCTTGGGGTTGTCGTGCTGGTGGACGAGTTGGTTGTTGACGTAGAGTTGAAGTGCACTGCCCTTGCCGAGCTTGAGTTCGACTTTACGTTCGACAGGTGAGAAGACCGAACGGCCGAAGTAGAGGACATGCTGCCCGGCACGGAAGTCGTAGTCCTTGCCGTCAACAAAGCCGGGGGTGTGCCTGAACTGCTGGCCCTTGATGACTTTTTGCAGGAGGGTGATACGTTCGGCCTCTTCGGGCCCGAAAGCTTTTTTCAGTGCATCGGGATGCGTGCCTTCGAATCGGCCAAGCTCGAACCAATCGGAGCTGGTCGTCGGGAATACATCGATGACTTGCTCGTTCGCGGCGGCGACATCAGTACGGACCCGACCCAAGGTGTGCTTGGGATATTGCGACTGGTGCAGCAGGGTGATTTGTATCTCGGTCCCGCCTTCGAAGCCGAACGGTTTGTCCGCATGGAAAAGTGCGGTCCGGGGGTGATTGTCTTCATGCCCGCCAAGCGCCCAGCCGGACTTGTCGTCGCGCAGCGCGTTAAGGATGTCATGGTCGTTGTTGGGCTGGTCGTAACTTGACCAGGCCCACCTCAAAACGACGTCCTGATGTTTTTGAGGGTCTTTGATCGAGACGGCCCGAACCTTGATGCCGCTGAGTACCGCGTTGCCGTTCTCAGATCGCCCTACCCCATTGTCTTTGAAGCTCTTGTCTGTTAACGCGTCGAGACGGATCAGACGCAGGTTGGTCGCGTCGGTCTTGAGCGTGAGTGTGACGTCTTCGTAATCCGGCGTTTCGCCTCCAAGCAGCGCCGAGCTATCCGGTTTCAATTCGATCGTGGTGCCCGCGTGCGTTGACGTCGCTTTAATCAGTTTTGCGTCGGCCCATGCCACGCCGTTTGCGCCGCGGGCCTGTTCGCCCCATTGGCGGATTTCCTGCTCGGCCTTGGGCTTGTGCTGATCGAATTCGGCCTGTGCGGCAGCGAGTCGCTTCTCCGCCTGGCCTATCTGTTCCTTCAACTCGTCGGTCTTGTAGAGCATGAGCGGCGGATAGGCCCGTGCCGCGGTGAAGTTATTAGGGTAGACGCCACGTTCGCCCTCGACAGAGTTGAAGTAGGCGACCAGTGAGTAATAGTCATCCTGCGTCGTCGGGTCGTATTTATGGTCGTGACAGCGGGCACAGTTAAAGGTTTGCGCCATGAAGACCGTCGCGATCGTTTCGATCCGGTCGGCGTGAGCCTCGACGAGATACTCCTGGTTGAGCGCGCCACCTTCGTCGTTGATGTTGTGCATTCGGCAGAAGCCTGAAGCAAGGATCTGATCCTGAGTCGCCTCGGGGAGCAGGTCGCCGGCCAGTTGCTCAATGATGAACTGATCGTATGGCATGTTCGCATTGAAGGCCTCGATGACCCACTGGCGCCAGGGCCATGCGGTACGGATATTGTCGTGGTGGAACCCGTTGGTGTCGCCGTAGCGTGCCGCATCGAGCCAGAGCAACGCAAGGCGTTCGCCGAAGTGCGGGCTCTGCATCAAGCGGTCCACGAGATTGGCATATGCGCCCGGCGTATCGTCTGCAAGGAACGCGTCGATCTCTTCCGGCGTTGGGGGCAGGCCGGTCAGGTCAAGCGTGACGCGACGGATCAGCGTCGTCTTGTCTGCCTCGGGCGACGGGGACAGACCGAGTTTCTCTAGACGAGACGCGATGAAGCGATCGATCTTGTTCTTGGCCCACTTCTCACTTGCCTCGCTGAGTTGGGGTGCCGCGGGCTTGGTCGGAACCTGGTACGCCCAGTGGCCCTCGTACTTCGCGCCCTCGTTGATCCATCGCGTGAGCAGAGCAAGTTCGTCATCCGTGATGGTCGTGTGCGTAGCCGGCGGCGGCATGATCACGTTCGGCTTGGTCGATTGGATACGGAGGATGACTTCCGAGGCCTCCGCATCACCGGGAACGATCGGAAGTTTGCCACTGGCTTCAGCAGGGGCGACCGCGCCTTCACGAATGTCTAAACGGAATCCGCCGGCACCATCGGCGACCTTGGCGTCAGGGCCATGGCAGGCAAAGCACTTGTCCGAGAGGATCGGTCGTATGTCGCGATTAAACGAAATCGGCTGGTCGGCCTTCGCTTTGTCGGCGGCGGGCGTGATGCGCGTCGGGGCGGTTTCGCCAGCGTTCAACGCTGGAAAGATCAATGCGGCAGACAGACCAAGGCACCCCAATCCAGCGAGCCAGGTAAGCGGGCGTCTGGATACATGGCGTTTAATGTTCTTTTGATCGTTCATTTTGCACTTGATCTATTTCGAGGCAGATTTCTGATCCATCTATTGTCGATCGATCTCAATCGACAGGCAAGCCAGTATCACAAAAACGGTTTGCTGCCGTTTAGGTGGAATTCGCCGTTTGCGCAAAAGCGCAATCCGCGCGCATAATCACCCCTTCTTACACATGAATTGATGCGCCCCGGCAATGCGAATTACATGCTTACCAGCGAGATAGGGCGGTGATATCGTCGGTTCGATGCCCCGGACTGGGGTTACGGCGGAGGGTCAGGATCGGGGCATGAGGCGGGCAGAACAATCTGAACCGCAACCCGGAGTTGAGGAACTCCGTCATGCCCAGGCCTCTACTGACGACGGCAAGGGTGTCACGGTGCCGCAGCACGCCAGCGCTGAGGTGCAGTGGCAAGTCCGACGAGTTGTAAAGCGGCAGATTGAACGGCAGTCGCACCTGCCCGCCATGTGTATGGCCGGCGAGCATCAGGTCCCCGCCAAGGTCGCTCGCCAGCGGCAGGAAGTCGGGGCGGTGCGAGAGGATCAGACGTAGCCTGGCATCCTGATCCGACTGGGTGGTCGGAAGTTTGGCAACTGCCGCGGCAGCGGTAAGTGGCTCAGGATCAATCCGCTGGCTGGTGCAGTTCAGCCCGACGATCTCGATGGGTTTGTCGGAAAGTGCGATGGCCTCATCCTGGAGCCAGTTGATGGGCAGTTGCTGGAGTTTTTCGATCAGTTCGGACTTGTCATGGTTGCCAAAGACGCCGTACCAGCCGAGCTTGGGTTTGACGGCCGCAGTTAAGTCGCGGAGGTAGGGCAGGGCATGCGAGTCGGCCAATGCCCTGTTTCGAAGCATGTAGTCGCCGGTGAGGACACCCAGATCCAATTGAAGCTTGGCGAGCTGATTGATCAGGCGATCCAGCCGCCTGGTCCGCTGTCTGAGGTGCAGGTCGGTGAGGTGAGCGATACGAAAACGGTCAAGCGCATGGGGCAGGCGTGTAATCGCGAGATCGATCGGGTCGGTTAAGCCGTAGGCGAGGGCCATGACAGCATCATCGGTGCGCCGGGCCATGCCTGCAAGCGGCGATTTTGCATCACCAGTGAGCAATGATCCGATGACAGGAGTACGTCATGGCACGCAATGAAGATGACAATACGAATCACTCAGGTCCCGGACAGGCCGACGCCGTCATCGGCGGGGCGCTTGGTTGGTTGTTCATCCTCGTTGGCTGTGCAGCGATCGCTGCTGCGGCGTTGATCCCGGCCTATTTCGACACGCTCGATACCAGGCAGGCCCGTGAGAACGAGGCGATCAAGGCCCAGATCCTGGCCGACGAGCGGCAACGATACATCGATTTTCACCAGGCGCTGATCGACGATGATCCTGTGCTGATCGAGCGTCTGGCGATGACCGAGCTACGCCTCAAGCCCGTGGGGACAGAGGTCGCCCAGCACGCGGCGTCCGACCCGCTGGCACTGGTCACTGATCCGGCACCCGTGGCGATCCAGCGGGCGATGGCCGGGCAGTCGCAGATGCGTTCGATCGAGAATGAACTGAGTCGGCCGGACCTCAAGCAGCAGACCGTGATCGATGTGCAGATTGAGCGGCCGCGCCAGACCCGGCTGATCATCGCTGCAACAGGGGAGTATCGCCCGATCCTTGCAGGCATCGGAGCGTTGCTCGTCCTCATGGGGCTTTGGCCTCGTCGCGCGGCGGAATAAGGCCTCAGGTATCTTGTCAGCGTGTCGCCACAGAGCATCAGTCCAGAACAGTTGAAGCAGGCCTTGTCGCAGGTCGTGCGTGGCGAGGTCTATACCGACGCCGCTCGACGAGGGATGTACGCGACCGATGCGAGTCATTATCAGGTGATGCCGCGATGTGTCGTCGTGCCGGAGGACGAGGCCGATGTTGCTGCCGTGGTCAAACTGGCTCGCGAGCATGCTGTGCCGATTACTGGCCGTGGGGCGGGGACGTCTCTGGCCGGTCAGACGTTCGGCCCGGGCATCGTGCTGGATTTCTCCAAGCACATGAACAAGGTGCTTGAAGTCAATGCTGATGAGCGTTGGGCACGCGTGCAGCCGGGCATTGTGCGAGACCACTTGAATCAGCGACTCGCCGAGTATGGCCTGTTCTTTGCGCCCGATCCAGCGACGACCAGCAGGGCCACGCTTGGAGGCATGATCAACAACAACTCATCAGGCATGCGCTCGGTGAAGTATGGGATGACCATTGACCACGTGATCGCTTTGCGTGTGATGCTGGCAGATGGGCGCGTTGTTGAGCTCGATTCGAATGATCAAGAGCCCTCTGCGGCAGAACTTCGCGACACGGTGGGCAAGCTGGTCGATCAACACCGCGCGGAGATTGAAGCCCGTTATCCCAAGGTTATTCGGCGGGTCAGCGGCTATGCGCTTGATGCGCTACTCGATGCAGACAAACGCAACCTCGCTCACCTCATTGTCGGCAGCGAAGGCACGCTGGGACTTGTCCTCGAAGCCAAAGTAAAGCTCGTGCCCGCCCCTGGCGCGACAGCACTGTGTATTGTCCACTTTGATGACCTGATTGAATCGGTCCGTCACGTGCCCGCGATGCTTGAGCACAAGCCCAGCGCGATCGAACTGCTGGATGAGATCATCGTCAGCGAATCGATGACCAACCCTGCAACGAGGGCCTACGCCGACTTCTATGAAGGTACGCCCAACTGCGTGCAGGTCGTTGAACTGATGGCGGACACTCCCGGAGAAGCGAGCCAGCTATGCCACGCCTTTGCCGAGGATATGCAGCGCAGGGGGATCGGCACTGCGCATGTCATCCGGGATGAGCCAAAGCACATCGCCGAGGTTTGGGAGCTTCGCCGACTGGGCGTTGGCCTGCAGTCCAATATCGGCGGGCGTAAGAAAACGCTCGACTTTGTCGACGATGCCTGCATCCCTGTCGAGCACTTGGCTGAGTACGTGGAGCGTCTGCGCGAGGTCTGCACGCAGCACGGCGTACGTATGCCTATCTGCTGCCATGCTTCGGTCGGTGTGCTGCACCCCAAGCCGATGCTCGACCTGCATGAGGAAGAAGATCGTCTGAAGATGAAGGCAATTGCTGACGCCGCATTCGAGATGGTCATCGGCTACGGCGGATCGTGGTCCGGCGAGCACGGCGACGGCTTTGTGCGCGGCCAGTACATCCAGCGTTTCTTTGGCGACACGCTGTATCAAGCCTTTCGTGACATCAAGACGCTCTTCGACCCGAACAATCTGATGAATCCGGGCAAGATTATTGATACGCCGGGGATGAACGAGAATCTTCGTCACGGTACGCCGAACTACGAGTTGCGACTGGCCGAGGTGAAGAGCAATTTTCGCTACGACGAGCATGGCGGTTTCGGCCTGTCCGTTGAGCAGTGCAATGGCGTGGGCGCTTGCCGAAAGGTTGGCAAGGGGACCATGTGCCCCAGCTACATGGCGACAAAAGATGAGGACGCCAGTACCCGCGGCCGGGCCAACGTCCTGAGACTCGCCATGACTGGACAGCTTGGTGAGGATGGCTTGACGGATCAGGGCGTCATGGACGCGATGGAGCTTTGCCTGTCCTGCAAGGCGTGCAAGACTGAGTGCCCCAACGCGGTAGACATGTCGAAGATGAAAGCCGACGTCCTCCAGATGCGGCACGATAAACGCGGCACGCCGCTAGGCGCGAAACTGATCGGCAAGACACCGAAGATCGCCAGGCTGTTTTCGGGCCCCTTGGCACCCATTGTCAATACTGTTCAGTCATGGGCAATCACGCGATGGCTGGGGCAACGGCTCATCGGGATCGATGCCCGAAGGCAGTACCCGCGGCTGGCATGGACGCCCTTGAAAAGTCGGGCGTTGCCTGCGAGTGTGGGTGAGCGGCGTGTTGTATTGTTCGGCGACACCTATGCCCAGCACTACGAGCCCGGGGTAGGTGTTGCTGCTGTGCAATTGCTTACCGATTGCGGCTATCAAGTCGATCTTGCTGATGTGGGCTGTTGTCAGCGCCCTGCGATCAGCAAAGGGCTGTTGCATCAGGCCAAGCGCGATGGCGGGCAGACGCTGCGAAGTCTTTTGCAGTACGCAGGTGACCAGACCCCGATCCTCTTTCTGGAGCCCAGCTGCGCGTCGTCTCTCATCGATGACCTGCCGGACCTTGTGGATGACAAGGAGTTAGGTCAGGCGATTCAGGCACAAGGTGTCATGCTCGAAGACTTCCTTGCCGCCGAGATGGAGGCAGGGCGACTCAAGGGGCGGTTCGTCACGGAGGAAGATCGCGTACTGGTCCATGGTCACTGCCATCAGAAGGCACTCTTCGGTACCGCGGGCCTGCATCGCCTGCTCGGGTCGGTTGAAGGTCTGGAAGCGAGCGAAGTTGACTCCGGTTGCTGCGGGATGGCCGGCTCGTTCGGTTATGAGCACCATGACCTGTCCATGCAGATCGGTGAGCAACGCCTGTTTCCTGCAGTGCGAGAAGCTGACGAGGGCGGGGCTGCCGTGTGTGCGAACGGGTTCAGCTGCAGGCACCAGATCAAGGACGGCTGCGATTTGCAGGCGATGCACTGGGTCGAGTTGGTGTCGTTTGAACCGGATCGGGCTCCCTCTCCCTAGGAGGGAGAGGGGGCAGATCTATCGACTCCGCCCATCCACCTTGTACTTCTCCAGCAGCTCCGTCAGTTCCTTCACCACCTCCGGCTTCTCCTTCCACAAGTTCTTGGTCTCCTGCGGGTCGTCCTTGAGGTTGAAGAGCTGGCCCTCAAAGCCTGCTTTTTGTGCGGCCTTCTTGTCGACCCTCGAGAACCCGCCCGAGCCCAGGCCCAGGATCAGCTTCCAGTCGCCCTTGCGGATCGCGAACATGCCACTGAGCGAGTGGTGTACGGTTGCTTCGCGGATCGGCTTGTCGAGGCCCTTGAAGATCGGCAGCATGCTGATCGCGTCCTCGCCTTCATTGTCGTTGAGCGTGTGACCGACCGCCTCGGCGATGGTCGCGTAGATGTCGGTCAGGCAGACCGTCTGATCGGACACGGTGCCGGGCTTGATGACCGCGGGCCAGCGGACGACGAACGGGACACGGTGGCCGGCCTCGTGGATGTCGGCCTTCTGTCCACGCCAGCCGTTGTTCGCGTCGTGGCCGAATTCTTTGATCTGTTCGTTGGGCCAGTGCGAACCGTTGTCGCTGGTGAAGATCACGATCGTGTTCTCGGTCAGTTTGTTGCGGTCCAGCGCGTCCATGATCTCGCCGAGGGACCAGTCGGTCTCCGCCACGAAGTCGCCGTACCAGCCGACGGGGGTCTTGCCCTGGAATTCTTTGTTGGGCATCCACGGCGTGTGCGGTGCGGGCAGGGGGAAGTACAGGAAGAAGGGCTGGTCATCACCGGCCTTGTTCGCGGCCGCGCGGCGGTCGATGTACGCCACCGCCGCTTTGGTCGTTTTAGGCAGGAACTGATAGAAATCAAAGCCCGGCTGCATCGGGCCAGCCCGCCAGAACCCGCCGCCGCCACTCCACCGCCGCTTGCTGCCCGGGGTGGTGTCCGTCGGGGCGGCTTCGGCCTTGCTGTCGATCAGGTACAGATACGGGGCCATATCCAGCGACGCGGGGATCAGGTAGCTGTGGTCGAAGCCGATCTCATGCGGCCCGAGCGCGAGAGGTCGAGAAAAATCGACGTTGTCCATGCTCTGCTTGCCGTCGATCTCATTGCCGTCTGTATCGCGCCAGTTCCAGCCGATGTGCCATTTGCCGACCGCCGCGCTGTGGTAGCCGTACGGCTTGAGCATCGACGCGATCGTTGGCCGGTCTTTGTTGATGAGTGAATTCGACCAGCCGTTGAGCACACTTTTCTTCAGGCGCGTTCGCCAGCAGTATTGGCCGGTGAGGGTGCTGTAGCGCGTCGGCGTGCAGACGGACGAGGGGGTATGCGCGTCGGTGAACATCATGCCCTGGGCCGCGAGCTTGTCGGCACTGGGCATCGGGACCTTTGAGTCGGCGTTGTAACAGCCCAGATCCCCCTGGCCCAGGTCGTCGCAGAGGATCACGATGACGTTGGGGCGGGTGGTGTCCGGCTTATCCGCAAACGCGGTGACCGGCGTGAGCGCGAGCAGGCAGAGCAGTAGGCAGAGTCGTTTGATCATATTGAAATCAGTGGGCGGGTTGCAGGGGTTGGAAGTATTTACCGGCATAGGTGCCGCCAAGAATGAGCAACATGCAGAGTGTGACGACGATCAGCATCAATGCCAGGCCGGAGGAAGGCGGCGTCCAAGTCTTGACTTCAACCGATGGCGGAGGCAGGGAGCCTGAGATGCGGTCTCGCTCAAACGGATACTTGGCAAGCAGATCCGAGGCGTTCCACATCAGCCCCTCGGCGGGGCTCTTTGCAGCAGCGACATCATCGATCGTTACCGGCGCGGAGAAATTGCCGAAACTCTGGCGGACAAACGTGACTGCGGCAGCGATCTCAGCGTTGTTGTAGTAAGACAAGGGCTCCATCTGCGCGCTGAAGGGCTTGCCGTCAGCCGGGTTGAGGGTGTGCGCCAGTTCACCCATCAGGCCGTACTTGACAATAGTTGCCGCACGGACGGGATCACCATTGACCATCGGCGACTGGGCCAGGGGAGGGAAGCCCGCGGTGCCTTCGCCGTGTTCGCCATGGCATTTCACACAGCCTTTTTCGTGATGGAAATATCTTTCTTTGCCCAGTTCGAGCACGCTCTGCTCGGCACGCGCGATGCGGTACTGGTCAAAGCCATCAGGCCAGTCTTCGTCGGGGGTTTCGTGCATGCCTGCAAGTGCAGCCATGGCCAAGGTGTGCGGCTGGCCCCACTCTGCGTAGCTCTGGCTCATGGCAGGACCGGCCAACTCCGCGAGGCGATCAAAGAGCGCGGCCTTATCGCTGCTGAGTCGGTTGGCCTGTTGAATCGCCTGTCCCGCGTCGAGTTGGCCGTCCTTGGCGAGGTCGATCAGGGTTGCGGCCAAGTTGCCCGTAGCCTGATCCTTGCTGAGCGAATCAATGGCTGACAGCAGGGCAGTTGGGTCACGCTCGGCCAATGCGCCCAGCGGTGCGCCCGAGCGGACCTTCAGTGCGACCGCTGCACTGCGCAGTCCGGCAGTCCGGCTGTCGAGTAACTCGTCGAGTTCCTTGTTGATCGCAAGGACCGCTTCGTTGGGCAGTTCCAGCAGCAGCGGGGCGATCGCTTCGGCTGTTCGATCCGGATCAAGGATCTGGATCTTGGTCAGCTGCATCAGCAGTCTGGCCTGGTCTACCGGAGCGGGTGCAACGGCGTTGAGCGCCTGCCGTCGAACCTCGATCGGCACGTCCTGCCGAGCCAGCACCGCCTTGGCGATCAGTCCGTCACTTGGTTTTTTTTTTGCAGCGCTGCCAGTTCACCGGCAGGCATGCGGTAAAGCGGGCCAAGCCCGGCGATATCTTCATAGCCCTTGGACTTCAGGTACTTGATCGTCTGCTCGTGGGCGGTACGGATCGGGCCGTCCATTTCCTGCGAGGTCACGAGGTTGGCGATCTTGATGGCATCAGGCGACTCGAGGTACGCACAGGCCATGACCGCTTCAAGGCGGACGCGCATGTCACGGTCGGTGATCGCACGGGCAATGAACGGCTGGGCGTCCTTGGTCTGCATGTCCTCAAACTGCAGGCCGTAGCGGATCGCACGGATCGCACCGGCAAGCACCAACGGCTCACGTGCACGCGTCACTTCATCGATGATCTTGGTGTCATAGACGCCATGGCCCTGCTGGATCCAGAGGGCTTCCAATGTCATCAACTCGTAGTCGTATTCACGAGCGCGGGGGTCGAGTTCGTCAAAGACCCACTTGTTGGTTGCCGCGATGACCTTGGCCTTGTCCATCGTCTGAAGCAGACGGCGGGCGCGATCGCGGGTGTTGCCTTCGGTGGTTGTCTGGATCACCTTGAGCAGGCCGGCGATATCGAGCTTGGTCAAGTCAACCTTCGGGAGGATCTTGCCGTCCTTGTGGACGACGCGGTAAATCCGGCCGTGGGTGTGGTCGCGGCGAGGGTCACGCAGGTTGAACTGCATGTGGCCGATCAGCGGGTTGACCCAGTCGGCGATGTAGAGTGCGCCGTCCTGGCCGACTTCCGAGCAGACCGGGCGATAGTTACCAATGTCGCTGGAGAGGATTGCCTGAGGCATCGGCGTGGAGAAGTAGCCAGAGTTCTTGGCGCCGTCGCTCTGGAGCTTGTCCAGGTGTGTGCCAAGGAAGCCGATGCACTGGCTGTGTACATAGACGTTCTGGAACTCTTCAGGCCAGTGGGCCGAGTCGATGATGTCGCTGCCGGCGGTCGGGCGGCCACGCTTCACAACGTGTGGCCCCTTCTTGGGCTTTTCAAAACCAACATATGGCGAGATGAGTGAGGACAGGTTGTACTGCCCTGCACCGGAGGTATCCATCACAATGGACTGGCCGTACTTGTCGTACGTCTGTCCCCAAGGGTTGGGGTGCCCGGTGTGGGCGACCGCGACGAGCTTGTGCGTACGCGGGTCGAAACGCCAGATGGCGGCGTCACGGGTTCGCTTGGTGCCGTAAGGCGTCTCGATGTTGGTGCGTGTGAAGACACCTTCCAGCATCATCATGCCGCCGTTCGGGTCCCAGGCGCCGGCGCTGATGGAGTGGTGCGAGTCGCACATGCCGAAGCCGGAGTAAATCATTTCCTTACGGTCAGCGACGTCATCGCCGTCGGTGTCGGTGAACTTCCAGAGGTCTGGTGCCTGGCCGATGTAAGCGACGCCGTTCGCATCGATCACGAAGCAGGTCGGGATGTTCATGTACCGGGCGAAGATGGTGGACTTGTCGGCCTTGCCATCGTTGTCGGTGTCGTCAAGGATGATGAGCTTGCAGTCGGTGACCTTGCCGGGGTAGGGGTGCGGGTAAGTCGGTGCGCAGAGAACCCACAGCCGACCCTTGTAGTCAAAGCTCATGCCCAGCGGGTTGGCAAGTTCAGGGAACTCGCGTTCGGAAGCGAAGAGGTTGACTTCAAAGCCGTCGGCGACTTTGAAGGACTTGAGGTAGTCCTCAGGCGGGAGAATCTTGCTTGCGTCGCCGGCCTTCTTGTCGTTCTTGATGTCCTTGCCGGGGATTTCAACGCCCTTCCACTCGTCGCCGGGGAAGTCATAGGTCAGCGGGGTGGATTCCCAGATGGCCTTGCCAGAGGGTGCCTTGGAGAAGAGTTGGCCAAGCGAGGGCTTTTTCATTTCCCAAAGGGCCTTTTCACGGGCAGCGGTCATGCTGTCCAGGTGCAGCAGCTCAGGCGGGAAGTTGACGACGCCGAACGGCTTGTGGCGTCGGCCCCATACGTACTCGGTGTTGGTGGCGCGGTAGCGGTGCCGCCAGTGGTAGTGCTTGTCGTAAGCGACCTGGCGGAAGTCGGCGGTGTTGCCCGCGTCGGCAGCGGTCTTGCCGTCCCACCAGCCCAGTTGCTTGGCTATCTCGCCGGCGTAAACGAAGCAGCCGTACTCGGTCGGTGCGATGCCGTTGTTGGTGAGTTGGCCTTCGGCTTTGACGGCGTGCAGGTCAATAAAGGTTGCGCCCTTATCCGCGGCCACGGCCTTCATGGCAGCCGTGTAGGCCTTGATCGCTGTGTTGCGTTCTTTAACGGCATCACCTGTCGGCAGATTGGGGTTGCCGAGGTCTTCGTGTGCAATCGGGGACACGAGTACGATCTTTGGTGCGCTCTCGCCGTTGTACTTCGCGTTGACGTGGTGGTCGACGCGGGCGGCCAGATCCGTTTTGAATTTTTCGATGCCGGCCGGTCCGTCGAAGGACTCGCTCATGCCGTAGCACATGACAACAACATCAGCGCCATGTCGTTTGAGATAGAAGTCCATGCGCGGGACGTTGGTTTCACGCGGGCGGTCATCCACTTCGTCTGCAGAGTTGGGCACGCTGCGGATGACGATCTTCTTGTCGGGGTTGGCCGCGTGGATCATCGCATCGAGGTAGCCGCTCAGTGCGATACGCTCGGCGAAGGTGTTGCCGACGATGAAGACGCTGTCGCCTTCCTTCAGTTCCAGCGCCGCCTTCGCAGGCAGGATACTGAAGAGCAAGACGGCCAATACGGTGAACAGGGGGGTGTGCTTCATAAGATCGATAGTTGATTGAGTGTGCGAGTTTACGTTTGGTTGTTGATCATTCGCTCAACGCGAAGTTACTGGGCTTCAATGCCTTGTCAGGCCAGTAGCTTCCGCGTTTGAAGGAATACATGGTTGGCTCGAACTTGCCGACCACATCGACCGCGGCTCCGCCTTCAGGGACATCCTGCCCTAAAAGATAGTACGCCGCGTTGACAATCATTCGACGGGTGCCCGCATATTTGAGGTCGGTCGAACTGCCCATGGTCGTCGTAAAGACCATGCCTTTTTTGCCGTCGGGAAGCTGGTAGGACTTGGTCCATGCGACGGGCATCATGGGATTGTTCTTTGCATCGTTGGGCTTGCCGCCGGGTTCCAGGCCTGCGACAACCTGTCCGAGGACGAGCGGCTTGCTGTCACCGGGCAGAGGCAGGCGGACGCCGTAGACATCCGTGTCGCCCCAGACGTCACCGTCTTTGATACCGGTCAGGATGGGGTGGTCTTTCTGGTCTTTCACGACCAAGCCGTTGGTGCCTTCACCCTTGTGCTTGCCATGGTGATTGATCCATGTCTCGCCGAGGATAAAACCACCGAAGCCGCCGCCGCCCCATGGCGCGTCGCGTTCACTTTTTTTGTGCTTCCACGAGTAGTGGCTGTAGGCCTTTCCGTCCGGGATGTTAAAAGCGTGGGTCGAGGTTCGCATGCCGATGAGTGGCTTGCCGGACTTGAGGTAATCGTCGATGTGCTTCATCTGCTCGTCGGGCAGGTTACGGAAGCGCAATGACATGATCATGAGGTCGGCGTCCTTGAGCATCTCCAGTCCGGGGATATTGCTGCCGAAGTTCGGGTCGATGATGCCGCTCTTGGGATTGATCGCGAAAAGGACGGTGCACTTGAAGCCGTGGTGCTTGGAGAGGATCTTGCCGAGTTGTGGCAGGGCCTCTTCTGAGCGGTATTCCTCGTCGCCCGAGACCAGGACAATATGCTTGCCTTTTCCGGGGCCGTCGCCGCCGGGGTAGGTGACCCAGAGTTTGCCTTCTTCCGCGGAAGCGATTGAGGGCAGCAAGAGACCAGTGACAAGGGCCAGGGGCATCAGCCAGGCAAGCAGGCGGGGCATGATGAGGTTCCTTTGAATGGGGATAAGACGAGGGTGCACTGTGACAATGAACAGACCACTGCAACCATGGTCATGTTACACCATCGGCCCATGAAGGATCGCAGGCGGGGCCCGTTCCAGCCTCAGGATGGGCTCGGTTTTACGGGTGAGGCGGTAATTGTTATGGTATGACTGCTCCGGGGAATTGCTTGAAGGCCCCACGAATCAACTTACATAAGAGGTTCCTTCATGCCACGTCCAGACTATCGAGGTTCACGTTCATTCCGGGGTTCAAGTGGAGGTGGCGCTCCGCGCGGCGGCCGAGGCGGTGCCCGTGGGGGTAGCCGGGGTCGGAAGCAGGCCGATCCAATGTTGTTGGGCGAGCCCTCGCCGGCTCTGACCAAGATTGCTCAGATGAATACCGAGAAACTGCGTGAATACATCAAGCAGATTTCCGTGAATGCCGAGCAACTCAAGGCAAAAATTGACAAACTGCAGGCGATGGAAGAGCCGGATGAGAAGAAGATCACCGAGCTGACCACCCAGCGCCAGCGTTTAGCGATCCTGATCAAAACTGCGGCCGAGCGCTTGCAAGGCAAGATGGAACGTGCCAAGGAATATGCCAACGGCACCAGGCAGCCACGCGGCAACTATCGCGGCACGCGCCGGTAGCGCGCGAGAACGCTAGAATCGCCGCTTGGCTTAACCGCCCCGGTAGCCCAATCGGCAGAGGCAGAGGATTTAAAATCCTTCCAGTGCGGGTTCGAGTCCCGCCCGGGGCATTCTGTACACAGCGTGCTCATCTCATCTTGCTCAGCTTGTATCGCGTTACGTCTGGTCGCTGAGACCAACTGCCGAAGTTTATTCAGCATGTTGGTCATGTACTTAAATCGCAAAATTGCATCGCCCATTCTTCGAAAAAGAATGGTGCGAGGTGCTGCAAGTAGGTATAATTAAGTAACCCTTTAGCGTAGTTTTTTCTTGCGTTGTAAGTATCTATTTCTGGTCGATCACTGGCTGTTCTAAGGCCTCGACCGCGAATCATCTTCTTTGTTCTAGATCCATTGGAGGACACCTATTATGAAGGCCTGTATCAGAACCCTGCTCGCCTGTGCATTGCTCCTGGCCGTCGGCGTCGCCGAAGCCGCGCTTGTTGCCTACGAAGATTTTGACTACCCGGGAGGGGTGAATCTCAATTCGCTCAATGGCGGCACCGGCTGGAGTGGGGCGTGGGCGAATACCGGCGTCACCGGGTTCGGGACCAGCGGCACCGGCCAGAGCCTGTACTTCGACCAGCCGGGCCCACTGATCACTGATGGCAGCAACCACATCTTCTCGTCCGGCAACCGAGGCAGTGAGCGGGACTGGACGACCGCGGTAGACCTGGCCTCGACGACCTTCTACTTCACCGCACTGGTGCACTTTGGGAACAACGCCGATCAGGTGAACCTGCGGGCCGAGTTCTATGACGGCCCGGGCGCAACCAACAACATGCGTGCAAACGTTGGGGTCACTCAGGGCACGCTGTTCACCCATGTCACCGCCTCGGGCTACAACCCGGCTGGAGGGGGATCTGCAAGCGCGAATCTCTCTAACAACACGACTTACCTGCTGGCGATGAAACGCACCGGCGGCGGGGGTGGGATGATCTTCGCCTCACTGATCCCGGCCGACGGAAATAGCGGCACCCTCGCCTCCGAACCGATTTGGCAGGTGTCGGATGCCGGTGCCTCCGGCGTCGATCTGACCTCGATGAGACTGATCGCGGATGGTTCCAGCGGGTTGATCCGTATTGACGAGTTGCGCCTCGCCACAGACTGGGCCAGCGCGGTGGATGGGATTGTTGTTCCCGAGCCCGGCTCGCTGGCGCTGTTGAGCCTCGGTGGCCTATTCGCACTCAGACGTCGCCGGCGTGACGTGTAGACTTGATTTACCTTTAAGCAGTGCCGCGCCCCGAAAGGGGCGTGACACCTTTTGGTTCACAGCCCCTGTTCAGGGAGATAGCACATGCGTCGTGCGTTCACGCTCATTGAGTTACTGGTCGTCATCAGCATCATTGCGCTCTTAATTGCGATCCTCCTGCCTGCTTTGGGCAGCGCGCGTGAGTCGGCACGCATCACGCAGTGCTCCACCCACGTACGGACGCAGGCCCAACAGATGACGATCCAGGCGACGGACTTCAAGCAGCAGATCCCCGGCTGGGGCAACTACTATGGCCTGTGGGGGGGTGGCTATGGCAGCGACGGCGCATCCTGCCCGGACCGGATCGACCCCGACGCACGCGACAAGATCGTTGACGATTACGGCATGTCAAGGGACTACTTCTACTGCCCGTCCAACCCCAACTGGAATCAGGACGCGACCTGGAACCTGGGTTCGACCGAGTCCGCGGTCGGGTACCAGACATTCGGGGGCAGGCCGATGCTCGCCTACGCGCGTGCCAGCAGCGGCGAAGTCCCCGAGGGCTATGGCCGTCCCGCCCGATCGAATGCCCCGTTCGTTGGCAGTGCCCTGGAGGTTCCCGATGACGAAAAGCTCTTCCACCTGACCCTCGATGACCAGGCGTACTACGACGAGATTGCTTCCGATCTGACTTATGCGTTCAACAGCGTGATCCTCGGCGGCCGACCCGGTTCACGGGCCAACCACCTCGACGCATCGGCCTCGGACGGTAACCGCCTGTTTGCTGAGCAGGGTGGCAGCAATGTCGGGTTTATCGATGGTCACGTCGAGTGGCGCAGGAGTAATGATCTGGGACAGCGTGAAGCCCCGTACACTGGCTTCCGCCAGATCATCTACGTCTCCTCGAGGGCGTATTGGTTTTAAGGTGGTCTGGGTCCAGATACGCTCTCGTCGCTGGGTGTTCGGAAATTAACCGAGCATTTTTTTGTGCTTCGGAATTGAGTCTGCCATACATCCGGCCAATACCCACCAACGCTTGCACTACCTGCAAGTCATTCGAAACGCCATTGATCTGCACTACAGCCGCGGAAAGGTCTATTCCGTTTCGGACACCCGTTTAAGAGGCGGCAGTCCCCGCCCCCTCATAAATGTGAGATTTTTCCAAATTCCCTGTCAACTTCTGCTCCGTGTGTATGCATACCTCATAGGCGGTATTCGCTCGTCTAATTTGTCATGCGTATTTAGGATGCATGCATTTAGGAAAACTTTGCTTCATGGCTGAACAGCGTGCAAATCGAGACAAGATGTCAGAATTGACCTTGAAGTGGGGCAAGGCGCAGACATCGGTCACCGCATATGTTCGGTCGATTGTGCGGAACCACCACGACGCCGAGGACGTGATCCAGGCGACGGTGGCGCACATACTTGATCACTACGACGAGTATGACCCGTCCCGGCCCTTCGTGGCCTGGGCGATTGGTATTGCGCGTATCCGGATTCTTCATTTTCGCGACAAAAATCAACGCAAACCTTTGCTGCTCGGGGATGAAGCGATGGAGGCTTTATCGGGTGCGATGGCGACCGAGTCAGAACAGGTCGATCAACGTGTCGAAGCGCTCGAGCACTGCATCGGCCGGCTTAGTGAGAAGCATCAGCGGGTTCTGGAGAGGCGATATCGCGATCAGGACAGCCGCAAGGACATCGCCGAGGCGATGGGTCTTAAGGAAAACTCGGTGTCGGTCTTGTTACGCCGCGTCCGGCATGTGCTTGAAGACTGCGTGACCCGGCGACTGGGGGGCGCGTCTTCATGAATCAAGATGCCCTCAAAGACGTCTGTCTGCGATACCTCGACCGGGATCTATCCGATCAGGAGTTGTTGGAATTCAATCAGTTGATCGCTGAATCAGAAGAAGCGGCAAGGATGCTGGCACGCTTGTCGATCAATGACTCGCATTTCGAGTTTACGACAACATTCGCCATTAACCGCATGACTGAACAGCAGTGGCATGCCCGTCTAACCGAAGGCATGGACGAGATGGAGGAGCTGGCCTTAGACGATCCGGGCGTCGTGAAGAGGATGCCCAGGCAATGGCTGGCTGCGGCCGCGGTACTCCTGCTTGGCGCGGCACTTTTAATCGTGCTAATCGGGCCCGGCGGCGACAACAGTGACGAGATGGCTGACGGATCAGAGGCGAGTTTGGGGCCGGCTGTCGCGACACTTATCACTGAATACGACGCCGTATGGGATCGCCGGCCGGGTGAAGACCTCTATACGGGCCAGCAATTCACTTTGACCCAAGGCTTCGCCGAGATTCAGACCCGCCTCGGTGCGGTGGCAATCATCGAGGCTCCGGCCACGATCGAACTTCTTAACCACAACGCCCTGAGCCTGCACGGTGGCAAACTCGTCGGCATCTGCGAGACCGACACCTCCAAGGGTTTCTTGGTCCGCACCCCGCACATGGACATCACCGACCTGGGCACACGCTTCGGCGTCGACGCCTCGCAAGCCGAGGCAACAGCGGTGCACGTGTTGGAGGGTGAAGTCGAGGTCGTGGGCGTGTCCAAATCAGGCGAACGGGAGGCAGAGCCGCAGCAGCTCACGGCCGGGCAAGCCTTGCGTGGTGATGCCGTGGCCGGTGTGACGCCTGTCGAATATGAGGCGATTTCTTTTGATCAGGGTGTCAAACACTTCTCTTACCGCCCGGAGGTTGAGGGAGCAGAGGCCATCTGGCGCGGTCAAGTGTCGGGTGATCTGAGCTTGGACGCGCGTCAGGTCGATGCGATGCAGGTGTTTATCGAGCGCCGGGGCATGCGACTGCAGCGGGACACCGCGGTGGATTTTGCAGACGACCGGGTTTGGACCAGAGATTCAGTCCCGGGCCAGCAAATTGTCTCCGAAGGAAACCGCGTGGATGTCTACCTGCTACACCTCGACCCGAGGGGAGTGCAGGGCGTCAACGGGGAATACACGATCCGGTTTGGCCGCCCGATCCTCGGCGTGATCGCGCATGAAGACACGTTGATCGCGACCGATGCGACGCTTGGCGCTGCCGGAACGACGTACCCGGCGTTCACGGGTAAACGGCCAAGCGATGGTGGACTCGTCAGTGTCCAGCGCGGGCTGGACATCGCACTGCAAGAACGAGCGTCCCTGACGGCTGGCGCAAGCGTGCTTCATCTGGAATCGGGAGCTGTCGAATTTGCCGATCAGATCCGTGTGCTGGTCCAGGCTGTAGAAACAGAAGACTAAGAGATCGCTTCGACTATTGACACAGGAGGTTTCAAAACAATGCAACAAGCTCATCACCGAGGCCATCAACGTAGAAGCCTCATTCATTGCATTTTTTCCGTTTTTCATCGTTCACATCAACCCTATAGGAGGACCCAGATGAACAAGAAACTACTACTCGCCACAACCTGCCTTTCGGCCATGACGATTGTGGGCAACGCCAATGCCTCGCTCATTGCCTACGAGGACTTTGATATTTCTGGCTCGCTCAGTGGGCAGACTGGTGGCACCGGCTGGTCCGGAGCATGGGCCGGCACCGGCGTCAGCAATCTGACGTCGAGCGGCACCGGCCAGAGCCTCTACTTCGGCCAGTCTCCAGCCTTAACCACGGATGGAAGCACGCACGTGTGGTCTGAAACGAGCAAGGGCAACGAGCGGGATTTTGCGACAACCATCCCTCTCGGTTCTCAAACACTCTATTTCACCGCGTTGGTGCGTGCTTACGGAGGCGGTGCCAGCACGGCTGATCTGCGATTCGGATTCTTTGATGGTCTTGGTGCCACCGGGAACAACCGGGCTAATGTCGGTATCACAAACGGCACCTTGTTTGCCGCCGCTGCGGCAGACGGGTATGGGGCAGGCGATACGGCGGCTGGTGCCTTCGTTGATGATAAGACTTACCTCTTGGCGATGAAACGCGTCGGGGGAGGAAGCGGGGCCATCTTCGCCTCTCTAATCGAAGCCGATGGAAATAGCGCCACGCTCGCGGCTGAACCCGTCAGTTGGCAGGTGAGCCAAAGCGGGGCCTCGGGGGTCACCTTGCGATCGCTCCGTTTCCTGACCAACGGCGACGGCGGCGGTGCCGGCATCCGCATCGACGATCTGCGGATCGCCACGGACTGGGACAGCGCAGTGCAAGGGATCGTCATCCCCGAGCCCAGCTCGTTCGCATTGCTGGGCTTTGGCGGCTTGCTGATAGCGCGTCGTCGCCGCAACGCCACCTCCTGATTTTTCCTTCAAGCGAGTCTGCGTCCTGACAGGGACGCGGGCTCTTTGGTTTGAATGTTTCATTTCGTCAAGGGAGCCTGCCTGTGCGTCGTGCGTTCACTCTGATCGAGTTACTTGTTGTTATCAGCATTATCGCATTATTGATTGCGATCCTATTACCGGCTTTGGGAAAGGCGCGTGATTCGGCACGCATCACCCAGTGCGCGACGCATGTCCGGTCGATGGCGCAGCAGGTCCATATCACCGCCACGGACTTCAAGCAGCGCATCCCCGACTGGGGAAATTATTACGGCCAGTGGGGTGGTTCGCTCGGTGGGGATGTCACGACCATGGACCGCGTCCACCGCGCAGCGCGCGATACCTTGGTCGACGAGTATGGCCTGACGCGTGATTATTTTTATTGCCCATCGAATCCCACATGGAATACGGATGGGCGATGGAACCTGCAAGGGTCGAGAACGACGATCGGCTACCAGGTCATGGCGGCCCGTCCCTGGTTGGTGTATGCACGCTTTGATAGTGGCGAGGTCCCAGCCAAGTTTGGTCGGCCGGCTGCGTCAGTGGCCCGTTACGCGAGCGGTTTCGAAGAGGTGCCCAGCAACATGAAAGTCTTCCATGAGACACTCGATGATGTTGCCTACTACGACGAAGTCGTTTCAGACTTGACGTATGCGTACCAAGGTAAATTTGTCTTGCCCGGAGCCTCGGATACCCGTGCCAACCACCTTGAGACGCAGGCGCCCAACGGGGATGTTCTGCCCGGGGATCCCGGTGGCAGCAACGTCGGCTTTATCGATGGCCATGTCCAGTGGCGTAAGGCCAACGAGTTGGGCCAGACCGAGAGCCCGCACGAAGGTAAACGCCAAGTCAACGACACAGTCAGCGATCGCAAATGGTGGTTCTGATCATTTTTGCCAGTGGTTGTAAAGACTGTTCAGAATGCTTTGCCTCTGGTGCGTATTCAACTGGCCGCTCACTCCCTGTAACATATAAACGGATCATTAGTCTCATAATGCTGTGACATCTATTTTGCAAGGAAACCATGATGCAGCCCATCTCTCGCCGACGTTTTATCCGTGTCCTCGGCGGCACGACCTTCACTTTTGCCACGATGCCGGCCCTCGAGCAGGCGCTGTCGGCTCAGACGAAATCCAAGGGCGTGCTCCTCGAGTGCGAGACGTTTGATGACCCCGGCGGGTGGAAGCGCGACACACAGTTCCTTCAGCAGATGGGCGGGGTGTACCTGCTGGCCCACGGGATGGGCGTGCCGGTCGATAACGCGAAGACACGCATCGATGTGCCCGCGCTCGGCAAGCACCGGGTCTGGGTGCGGACCAAGGACTGGTGCCCGGGGGACTGGGAGTCGCCGGGCCGGTTTAAGGTGCTGGTCGAGGGCAAGCCGCTGGTGGTCGAGACGTCGCAGATCCCCAACAC
>JBMZAP010000033.1:0-27030 GCA_049611445.1 Phycisphaeraceae bacterium
CCGATGTACTGGGCGAACGCAAGAGTGCTGACAAAGCCGAGGATCGCGACGACCAGTGCCGCGTCATAGAACAGGGCGCTGTCGTACTTGATCGCGAGCATGACGACCAGCCCGGCGACGAGCATCGCGACGGTATCACCCGCCAGGACGCGGTCGGCCAGATGCGGCCCCTTGATCATGCGGTAGAGGCACAGCAGGATGCCAATGACCAGCACGCCGACGCCGATCTGGGTGATCACCATCAGAGGCCCGTACATCAGGCTATGCACCGGTTCAGCGGCTTGATCCGCAGGGGCGGCATCAGCTGCAGCGATCAGGATGTTTGGAAGCATCTCAAGCATCGGTCTTGTTCAGCTCCTTCACATTCGTATGGAAGACCAGCTTCAGCAGCTTGTCCCGCAGTTCGTCCAGGTCCTTGGTTGCGTCGGCTTTCTTCTCCGCATACATCGCGTGGATGTAAAGGGTGTCGCCTTCATCGTTGATGTCCGCACTGAGCGTGCCGGGCGTCAGGGTGATCGCATTGGCGAGCGTGGTGACCTGGATCGGTGTCAGCCCGGTGACGTCATACCGGATCATGCGAGGCTTCATGGAGTAGCCGGGCGTGATGATTTCCCAGGCGACATCGAGGTTGGCCTTGACGAGGATGTAGAGGAAGTAGCAGGCAAAGCGGACAAACGACCAGAGCCTGCCGAGGTATGTGGTCCGCGCCGAGGCCCGCAACGTCATCTCGACCACGACGGCTCCCAGCGCGAAACCGAGGATCCCGTTGAGCAGGGTCGTGTCACGGTTGAGCATCATCCAGAGAAGCGTCAACGCGATGTTGAACAGGAAGGGGGTCGTCATGGCTGGACCTCCTGCTCGGGTGTGACGAGGGTGAGTTCGAGCTCGGTAGCGGATTCGGCTTCTGCCATTCGCTCTTCAATCAGTTGATCGACTTTGGCGTAGGCTTCGTCACCCAGCACGGCGGTGATGTAGTGCTCGGGGTTCTCAAGCTGCTCGCCGGCTCGGAAGGCGACCTTGTAGATCGCCTCGGCACCCAGGCCAAGGAACAAGGCAAAACCAACCAGCAGGGTGATTGCGAAGTATGCGGGCTTGCAGCTTGCCTTGACGGCTTCGGGCTTATTGACAGTCGGGGCCTGGTCCGGGTTCCAGTAGCCGTAGCTCCAGATCTTGAGCATGGACAGCAGGGTAATCGCGCCGGTCACCAGGCCGATGACGCCGAGATACCACTGGCCTTCAAAGAAGCCCTCGCGGATGATGACCATCTTGCCGAAGAAGCCGGACAACGGCGGCAGGCCAACGAGCGACATCGCGGCAATGAAGAACAGCACGCCCAGGAACCAGTCGCGTTTCAGCAGGCCGCCGAGCTTGTCGAGATCGTCTGTGCCCGCGTGTTTCTCCATGACGCCGCAGCAGAGGAACAGGGCACACTTCACGACCATGTGCTGGATCATGTAGAACGCACAGCCTGCCAGGGCGTTGCCGGTCATGACCGCGATGCCGAAGACCATGTAGCCGACCTGGCTGATGACGTGTACCGAGAGGATACGTCGGACGTTGTGCTGCGAGACCGCGCCGAGGACCGCGAGGAACATCGTGAACGCCGCGGCGACGATGAGGATGGTCTGGATGATCGGCGAGGTGCCGCCAAGCATCGTGCCGTCCACGATCGTCGAGGTGCCGTCGCTGCCAAAGATGAGTGGGAACAGCCGTGCCACGGTGTACACGCCGACCTTCGTGAGCAGGCCGCCAAAGAGGCCCGCGATCGAGATCGGCACGGTGTAGTAGGTGTCCGGCAGCCAGAACCAAAGCGGGAAGAACGCGCCCTTGAGTCCGAAGACCAGCAGGAACATGACCGCGAGCGACTTGAATCCTGCGGGTAGCTCACGGCTTTCGTCCGCCTCGATCTCGGCGACGATGCGGGCGAGGTCGGCAATGTTGAGCGTGCCGAACATGCCGTAGACCATGCCCGCGGCCATGAGGAAGATTGTGGAGGCCAGCACGTTGAGCAGGATGTACTTGTACGCCTGCGCGAGTTGTTGCCGTGAGCCACCAATGGTCAGCAGGGCGTAGCTGGCCATGAGCATGACTTCGAACGCGACGAAGAGGTTAAAGAGGTCGCCGGTCAGGAAGCTGAGGTTGACGCCGAACATCAGCATCTGCATCAGCGGGTGGTAGTAGCGTCGCTCGGTGCGCGGGTTGAGCACCGCGAAGCTGTGGATATAAGCACCCAGCCCAACGGCCGCCGCGGCACAAATCAATAGACCTGAGAGCGAGTCGAAGACAACCGAGATGCCGAACGGCGCGGTCCAGCCGCCCATCTGCGAGACAAGGATGGATTCGTCATCGGGTGCCGCGGTGATCTTGAGGACCAGCGACAGCGACAGGCCGAGCATCATGGTGTAGCTCAGCACACCCACAAGACGCGAGAGCATCTTGCGGTTGATCAGCGCGACCGAGATCAGCGCCGCCACCAGCGGGATCACACAGAGCAGGATGATGCGGTGGTCGGTCATCCGTCCTCCTTAGCCAGGTCAGCGATTTCGATGGTGTCGGTCTTGCGGTTGGTCACGACTAGCAGCGTGAGCAAAAAGGCCATCACGCCGAAGCCGATGACGATCGCGGTCAGGATCAGCGCCTGCGGCAGCGGGTCGACCATCTGTGCCAGGGGCTGCTCGTTGGCGTACCTGTCAGCGAGGATGGGGGGGTCTTTCATCAAGGGCGAATCGACAGAAGTCAGATGGACTCCCGATTCGTGATCCACTTCCTGCTGCGCTTGAGTCAGCATCGGCGAGCCACTCATCGCAATGATCGAGAGGTTCGCGGCGTGGCCCAGCAGGAACACGCCCATGGCGACACCCTTGAGCTCACGCCCGAGCATGAGGTAGATGCTCACCGCAAAGGTGACGCCGACACAGATCGCGAGGACCATCGTCATTCGTCATCGACCTCCTCGCCCAAGCGGACGATCATGCCGACCGACACGCCAACAACGACGAGCAGCACGCCGACGTCGAAGAACAATGCGGACGGCAGGTGGACATCTTCGCCGAAGCCGAAGTTCACGTATGGTGCGATGGATCGAAGCATCGGTTCGCCGAAGAAGAGCGGGATGATGCCTGTGAGCGTTGCGATGCCCAGTCCTGCGGCGACAACGACGCGCGGGTGGATCGGCATGAGGCGTGCCATGGCGTCGGCACCGTGCGACATGCGGTAGAGCACCAGGGCAACGGCTGCGATCAGTCCACCGATGAACCCGCCGCCGGGGTAGTTGTGCCCCTTGAGCGCCATGTACAAGGCGAACAGCAGTGTCAGCGGGAAGATGATGCCGTTGGCAGTCCGGAGGATGGATGAACTCATGCGGTCACCTCCGGGTCGAGAGGATCCAGTGCGTCGGCCGGGTAGTCAGAGTCAACTTTGGGGTACTTGATGCCTCGGCGTTTACGGTGCGGGAGCATGGACCAGACACCCATGGCCGCAAGGCCGAGCACGGCGATCTCGCCGAGGGTGTCGAAGCCACGGAAGTCGACGAGGATGACGTTGACGATGTTCGTGCCGCCGCCGCCGCGTTTACCGACGTCGTCACTCATGGCGGTCTCAAGAACCGGCAGTTTGTTCTCACCAGCTTTCAGGCCGTAGCTGTGCTGGGCGAGGGTGTGACCCAGGGGTTCTGCATCGGGATTGGTCGGCTCGACAATCACGGTGCCATCGTTGGCGTAGACGCCGTTGCCCCGGTTGTGTGAGGCGGCGGTCAGTGTCATCCAGCCGAACGCAAGGCCGACTGCGATCGCGATCGGGATCCGCCAGGCCTTGCCGCAATCGCTGCCCTTTTTCTCTTTGGGCAGAAGTCGAAGCACGATGACAAAGAGGATCACCGAGATGATCTCGAACATCAGTTGGGTCAGGGCGAGGTCCGGTGCCTGGTAGACCAGATAGAGCGCGACGACCGCGAAGCCGCATGCACCCAGGAAGACGATGCGCACGATGCGGATGTCTGTCATCGGGATGAGGATCGCGGTCAGGCAGACGATGAGGCCGATCAGGATGCCCGGCCAATACTCGAATAGACGCATCGCTTCATGCCCCGTGAGCACGGCACGCATCTCATCATCAACGGACACCGTCCAGCCGAAGCCTAAAAGCAGGGCGGAGAGGACAAAGATCAGATAATGCTTGAGGTTGCCGGTCTGGACAAGACGGAAGCAGCGTCCGCCGCCCGTGACAGCAAGCCAGTACATCGCGGGATAAATCTTGTCAGCGAAGTCTTTGATCGAACCCCGGCCAATCTTGGACATGCCAAGGAGCACGCCGCCCACGATGGCGATCACAGACATCAGCAATGGGATGCCCGGGTGCGTGATGGCATAGATCAGGCTCGGCACTTCTTTGAAATAGTTGCCGGTCGTCGCGGTCTGCTCGAAGTTACTGAAGATCAGGTTCCACAACGGTGTGATCAACCCACCAAGGAACTGGAAGGACACGATGACCAGGCCGGGTAGCCAGATCATGTGGGCGAGCAGGCCATGCTCGTGATGGTGTTCGTGGTGATGGTCGTCGTGATGCTCGCCATCGGCCTCGGTCATGCCGCCTTTCCAGCCCATGAGCGTCGTGATCACGCGGACACAGATCGCGACGTTACAGATGGCTGTCACGATGGTCATGGCCATAACGATCCAGAGGATCGGATAGACGCTGGCAGCGTGGTAGATGCCGTAGAGGAAAAGCTCTTTGGCCTGGAAACTGATCGTGCCCGGGACTGCGGCCAGGCCCAGCGCGGCGAGCATCATCGTGCCGCAGATGGCTTTGTGTTTGTGAAACGCGCCGTTGAGTTGGGTAATGTCGCGTGACAGGACGTGGCCGATCGCACCGGCGGTGATAAACAGCGGTGCCTTGTAGAACGCGTGGTTGGCGATCTGTGTGATATCGAAATCAATGGAGGCTGCGGCGTGCCCGTCGTGCGTGAACTCGATCGCGCCCAGACCATACATTGCCATGAGCAGGCCCAGTTGGCTGACGGTGGTAAACGCGAAGATGCGTTTGAGGTCGTGCTGCTGCAGCGCGACGATGCCGCCATAGAGCATGGTTGCCGCACCGAACGGGATGATGAGTTGCGGGAACAGCGGCAGGGCGGCGAAGACGGGGAACAGCCGGCCGACCATAAAGACGCCGGCCTTGACCATTGTCGCCGAGTGCAGGAACGCGGAGACGGGCGTCGGAGCCGCCATCGCGCCGGGCAGCCAGTAGTGGAACGGGAACTGCGCCGACTTGGTGCCGGCCCCGATGAACATCAACACAAACGCCCAGAGCAGTTGTGGGTGATCAGTGATGTTCAGCAGCATGGCCTGCAATGCTTCGCTATGAGCCAGCATCTCCGACCAACGCCAGTAGCCCGTCGCGTTGCCAAACACAAGGATGCCGCCGAACAGCCCCATCCCGCCCAGGCCGGTCGTGAAGAACGCCTGCATTGCGAGCTTGACCGCTTTCTTGTCGTAGCGATCCCAACCGATCAGCAGGAACGAACTGATCGAGGTCATCTCCCAGAACAACAGGGTGAGGATGGTGTAGTCGGCCAAAACCAGACCGAGCATTGCCGTCGTGAACAGGCCGATCGTTGGGTAGAAGCGGTAGAGGTCGTCCGCGCTGGTCGGCGCGGCTTTGCCGAAGTAGCCGCGGGCGTAGAGGAAGATGCCGATGCCGATGCCGCTGACCAGTAGGCCGAAGAACAGGCCCAGGCCGTCAGTCAGGAACGCGAAGTTGATGTTCAGTGACGGCATCCATTCAATGGTTTCCGTCGTGAGGTGCTCGGCATCGAAATGAGCCGCGGCGTGATCGTCATGTTTGTCTGTTTTTGAATCTGTACCCAGATGGACGGCCACGCCACCGGTCACGGCGAGCAATAGCACAAACGCCAGAGCGGGCCCAGCGGTCGCGATCGCCATGCGGCGCTCGATCCATGGTCGAGGAAGCCATAGCGTGACGAGCCCGAACACGACGGGCGCGAATACCGCGATCATGACCATCCAAACCGAACTCATGTGATACAGATCGTTCCTGGGTCAGCGAAGCACTCCCCCCGTGCCCCCTACATCGGCCTAGAACGCGGTTCCGCTGGATAACCCGTGCCATAAACCGGGTTTGTGTAACTCATTGGGGCCTAGCGATTGGTTTGGGCCTATAACAGCCGCATCGGGAAAGCTACACTGCCGCCATGCGACACCAAAACCTCTGGGCACCCTGGCGGATTTCTTATCTCAAGGGCTTGATCGACGACCCCGCGAAAAAGGCGGTGGATGACGGCCCGGGCGGCTGCTTTCTCTGTGCCGCATTTGATCAGATCGACGAGCAGGCAGTCCGTGATCGCATGATCCTCCTGACAGACGAGCGCGGCTCACTCATGATGAATCGCTATCCATACAGCAATGGCCATCTGCTGGTCTCGCCAAAGAAGCACGTTGCGGATATCAGTGATCTGACGCCGGCGGAGCGATCCGGTTTGATGGAACTTGCCGATCTGGGAAACCGCCTGCTGCGCACGGCGATGCATTGTCAGGGCGTGAATATGGGGATGAACCTGGGCCGCTGCGCGGGGGCGGGTGTGCCGGGGCACTGTCACATGCACCTGGTTCCGAGGTGGAATGGCGATTCAAATTTCATGCAGGTCGTTGCCGGAGCACGCGTGATCCCGCAGGCTCTGGAGGAGAGCTATGAAATGCTGCTTGAGGCGTTGAAGGCCGTTTAAGTGATTAGCCAGCCAACTTGGCGTTGGGCTCGCTGAGCAGGATGCCGAGGGTGTGGCGGTTGTTGTTGGTACGGCAGCGGACGACTTCGCCCATCAGATCGAAGCCCGGTTCGGGGCCGTGAGGTGGGAAGAAGACGGTGATCCGGCTGCCAACCGCGACAGGCTCCATGGCGACGACGCCAAGGCCGCCGACGGATTGATCGACCAGTTCGAGGGTAAGCATCTTGGCGGTGTCATCCTCGCAACCGGGCTCCCGGATCACCGCGGTGACCTGTCCACGCGTACGGTGGCGGGGGTGCTTGCGACGCTCAAAGAAGAGCGTATCGGAGATGACCGTCGACGACTCGCTCAGCTTCAATGACTGGTTCATGATGAAACTCCCTGTTCGCTTGCCGGTCTGGCTACAATGCCGGCCGGTGCTCATAAAGCGCATCGGTGATTCAAACGCTAGGGTTTACCTGACTTGACTAATCCGACCTCAAAAAATGAAAAAAGTCTCCCTGAAGGCCGTGTCTGGCTTGTAGGGGCCGGCCCCGGCGATCCCGGGCTCATCACCGTGGCAGGCATGGATGTGCTGCGGTCCTGCGATGTGGTCGTTTTTGACGCCCTTGCCAACCCGGTTTTATTGGACCAGGCCCCCGTGTCAGCGGAACGCTACGACGTAGGTAAGCGCGCAAAAAACCATAAGCTCACCCAAGACGAGACCAACCAGCTACTCGTCGATCTCGCCAAGCAGGGCAAGCAGGTCGTCCGGCTCAAGGGGGGCGACCCGTACCTCTTTGGCCGCGGCGCAGAAGAAGCCGCCTTCTGTACCCGGCAGGGCGTCCGGTGCGATGTCATCCCCGGCGTTACCTCCGGCATCGCCGCACCCGCCACCGCGGGCATTCCCGTGACCCACCGCAAGGTCGCATCAACGGTCACCATCATCACCGGCCACGAAGACCCGACCAAGGGCGACACCTCCATCGACTATCAGGCGCTCGCAGATCTCATCAAGGTCGGCGGCACCGCGTGTTTCTACATGGGCGTAGGTCGACTGCAGGCGATCTGCGACGAACTCACAGGCTGCGGTCTGCCCGACACGATGCCCGCGGCACTGATCCAATGGGGCACGTTGCCCAAGCAACGCCATGTGACCGGCACACTTGCGAACATCAAGGCAAGAGTGGACGAAGCGGGCATCAGTTCGCCGGCCATCATCGTTGTCGGCGAGGTCGCGGCGATCAACGAGCCCGGACTGGACTACTTCACGAATCGGCCGCTCTTCGGCCAGCGTATTCTCGTGACAAGGACACGCCAACAAGCCTCGGACCTACGGACGCAACTCGAAGAGCTTGGCGCAGAAGTTCTCGAAGCGCCAACCATCCAAATCGTTGAACCCAATGAGAAAGAGCGACGCGAGTTCGAGCAGGCACTGGGCCGCCTTGACGATTACGACGCGGTTGTCTTTACCAGTGCGAATGCCGTGAATGCATTTGCCGATGGCTTGCTCAATGCGAACAAGGACAGCCGGGCATTAACGGGGCTGCACCTGTCGTGCATCGGAGAATCGACAGCGGCCGTGTTGTTTGATCGCTTGAAGATCCTTGCTGATTTCGTACCTGAGCGATCGGTGTCCGAAGCGTTTGTGGATGAGTTGCTTTCGTCTTCAGGCCTTGCTGGCAAGCGTGTTTTGCTGCCAAGAGCTGATATCGCTCGCCCCATCCTGCCGGCCAAGCTTATTGAAGCGGGTTGCTCCGTTGACGAAGTCGTCGTGTACGAAACAAAAATCGCTGACGGGTTGCCTGAGCAAGTGCTCGAAGCGTTGCGTGGTGGTCAACTGGACTGGGTGACATTCACCAGTTCTTCGACTGCGCGAAACCTTGTCGAGTTGCTTGGCGATGAGGCGGGGGTACTGCAACCCTGCAAGCTTGCCTCGATCGGGCCGAAGACCAGTGATACGATGAAAGAGCTCGATCTGCCGATAGCGGTGGAGGCGGCCCAGCACGACCTTATTGGTCTGGTCGCGGCAATCGTGAATCACGGAGGCATCCGATGAGTACCGAGCCCATCCGAGCGAGAATGCGCGACAACAATCGCTGGCCTTCGCGGCTGTTGCCATACCGTTCGGCCTTGATGGTTGTCGACCTGCAGTACCGTTTGGTACAGGTGATGCACGACCGAAACAGGCTCAGAAGACGTGCCAGCCGACTTGTGCAGGGAAGCAATATCCTCGGTATCCCGCAGTTGGTGACCGAGCAGTACCCGAGGGGGCTGGGCGATACCATCGAAGATGTGGCACGGCATCTGGTGCCGCAGGCGATCGAAGAGAAGACGCGTTTCTCCGCATATATCCACCCGATCCGCGAGAAACTCAACGAACTGGATGTCGACAGCGTGGTGATCTGCGGCGTCGAGGCACACGTCTGTATTTTGCGTACTTGTCTTGACTTAATTCAAGCTGGGTACAGGGTTTACCCCGTCTGGGATGCCATCAGTTCGAGGCGGCCAGAGGACAAGGAAGCTGCCCGCGAACGGCTGACGCAGGCCGGAGCGATCCCGACGACTGTCGAAGCAGCACTGTTTGAATGGCTGGGCGATGCGGACGACAGCCGGTTCCGTCAGATTCAGGAATTGATCGTCGGCGATGTGAATGATTAATCAGGAAAGGGGCTTTCTTGCCCCCTAGGCGGCGTCACGCTACGCTAGTGCATCACTTCAGGCCGGCTAAGCCGGCATAGTCCTCAAGGAGACCGCAATGCTCGAGACCTACGAACAGCTCAAAAACCTCGTCAGTGCCGTTGAAGACGACATCCGCAAGGCTGCTGGTGGCAACAAGGCCGCTGGTACCCGCGTCCGCAAGCAGATGCAGGATGTTAAAAACACCGCCCAAGAGCTGCGTAAGCAGGTTCTCGAAGCACGCGACTCTGACTCCGCGTAAATCTGGATCGGCCTGGATCGCCGCTCGCGTGGTGTGAAGGCGTCTTTTTGTCCCCAACCAAGCCTGTCCGACTCGACTCGGCACAGGTTCCTATTTGACGCCAAAGCCCATGGCCCCACAACTGCTATTTGATCTCTCTGGTCACGACCTCGATAAGGTCCTGTACGACGCGAATCACATCGAGTCATACAACCCGCACCGAGGCGATATGCGCCTGCTTGACGGGATCATATGGGAAGACACGAAAGACCAAGTCACCCACGCCATCGGCTACAAGGATGTGCGGGATGACGAGTTCTGGGTCCCCGGGCATATCCCAGGTCGCCCGATCTTCCCAGGCGTGCTCATGATCGAGGCCGCCGCTCAGTTCGCTTCTTATGTCACGATGCGTAAGTTCGACAAAGTGAAATTCATCGGCTTCGCTGGTGTGGATAGCGTCAAGTTCCGTGGGCAAGTCATACCCGGAGACCGCCTTTATCTGCTGATCGATGGTTTCAATATGAAACCGCGTCGATCCATCTGCAAAGCCCAAGGGGTCGTCAACGGCAACCTCGTCTTTGAGGCGACGATCACCGGCATGCCCATCTAATTTTTTCAGCCGCAGTGCAGTTTGATGCGGCTTTACGCTGCGCAGCGTCCGGCGTATTCTGGATGCCCCAAACCCAAGATTTCAACACACGGAGATTGATTGATGGCCAAGAAGAAACCGCTTAACGTCGCGCTGATTGGTTCGGGCTTTATGGGCCGGACCCACTCGAATGCCTACCTCAAGGTGTCCAAGTTTTTCAATACACCCTCCGAGCCGGTGATGCACTCCATCTGTTCGCTCGAGCCAACGCTCGGTGCGTTCGCAGACCAATGGGGCTGGCAGAATCACGGTACGGATGCGGATGCGATCTTCAACAGCGACGAGATCGACCTGGTCGACCTGGTGACGCCCAATCACCTGCACGCCCCACACGCCATCGCAGCACTGGAAGCAGGTAAGCACGTCGCATGTGAAAAGCCTCTGGCTGGCACACTTGATGACGCTCGCGCGATGATGCAGGCGGCGAAGAAAGCCAAGAAATCCAAGACATTCTGCTGGTTCGTCTACCGGCGTGTTCCTGCGGTCGCGCTGGCGCATCAGCTCGTGAAGGAAGGCAAACTCGGTCGGATCTACCACGTCCGTGCTGCGTATCTGCAGGATTGGGGTGGCCCACAGACACCATTGCTATGGCGCTTCAAGGGCAAGCAGGCCGGTTCCGGCGCGCACGGCGATCTGAACGCACACATCATCGACATGGCTCGGTTCATCACAGGCGAAGAGATCACCGAAGTCACCGGCGCGATCAAAGAAACTTTCATTAAGCAGCGCGAGATCATCGAGTCGGGCGGGAAGAACTCTATCAGTGCCAAGGCTGGCTCTAAAGGCAAGAAGAAGCGCTACGGCAAGTCCACCGTCGACGACGCTTTGCTGTTCCTGGCTCGCTTCAAGGGCGGGGCCTGTGCATCCTTTGAGGCTTCGCGTCTGGCGACCGGTGACAAGAACGCCAACCGCATCGAGATCCATGGCGAGAAGGGTGCGATCCGCTACAACTTCGAGCGTGCCAACGAACTGGAATGGTACGACAACACGCTGCCCGGTCGGGAGCAGGGCTGGTCGACCATCAACGTCACCCGTGGCGACGACAACCACCCTTATGTGGGCAACTGGTGGCCTGCGGCGCACATCATCGGCTACGAGCACACCTTTGTGAACATGGCGGCGGATATGCTCAACGTCATCGCGAACAAGAAACCCGTTGTCCCGATTTGCGATTTCAAGGATGCCTACGAGACGCAGCGTGTGCTGGAGGCAGCCGTTCTTGCCGCAGATAACCGCTGCCCGGTGAAGCTGAGCGAAGTGAAATGAGGCTTTGTGCCCTTGATCAGGCACGAAGCGAGAACGTGTGGCACAAGTCGCAGATTGTTCAGGAAACGGGTTCCCTGTTCCGGCACTTGACAGGCTTGTTCTACCGGATACATTATGCGGCTCGGCGTGAGCACCACGTCGAGCATTGGCCCCAGCAGGGGGTGTAGCTCAATTGGTTAGAGCACCGGCCTGTCACGCCGGAGGTTGCGGGTTCGAGTCCCGTCACCCTCGTTTAATTAACGCCCATCACTTCGGTGATGGGCGTTATTATTTATCCAGAACGCACGTCTTTCTCATGTCGTATTTGTTTCGTGTCGAGGATTAATTCGAATGCCAAGGTTCGGGGCCATCTTGTCTGGCTTGCTGGTGATGCTCAGTGCATCCCCGGCTGTCGCACAGGACAAAGCGGATCAGGCTCCTCGGCCAAACGTGCTTGTCATCATGGCTGACGACCTGGGCTTCGCAGACCTGAGCTGCTATGGCGGAGACATCCGCACGCAGACTCTTGACATGCTGGCTGATGATGGCCTGCGCTTCACGCAGTTCTACACGCCAGGGCGTGGCGAGCCGAGCCGTGCCTCCTTGCTCACCGGCTACTATCAGGATCAACTCGGCGCAACCCGCCCCGACTGGGCCAAGACCTTGCCGCAATTGCTCAAGGACGCCGACTACCGCAGCTATCACTCGGGCAAGTGGGGGCTGGGGCGTTGGTTCCCGAAGCCGATTAAGAACGCGGGGTTCGATCGCTCTTACCACCTGGTTGATACCGAGCGTCACCTTTGGCCCGAGGAACACTACCTCGATGGCCTGCGCCTCGACGCGATCGAGCGTGGTGAAGACTACCACTCGACGCGTGCCAGCACCGACTACATGATCCAGTTTCTCAAGGATCACAACGAGCGCCACAAAGATAAACCGTTCTTTGCGTACGTGGCCTACACCGCGCCGCATCACCCGCTTCAGGCCAACGCTGATGAGATCGATGACTTTGCGGATGAGTTTGGCGATGGTTGGGATGCCCGCCGTGCTCGGATCTTCGTGAAGCAGAAGCAGATGGGGCTGATCGATACGGATCTGGCACCCCTTGAGCCCCGTGTGCTCGCGCCCGGCGGCAGTGAATCCCAGCGTCAGGCACTTGGAGCAGGCGAGGCGCCATTCGCGGTGCGCTGGTTTGAGTTGGCCGATGAGCAGCAGGAATTCCAGGCAAAGAAGATGCGTATCTACGCAGCCATGATTAGCCAGATGGACCGTGAGATAGGCCGGCTCATTTCACAACTCCGCAGGATGCGTGCGTATGACAAAACGCTGATCCTGTTCATGTCGGACAATGGTGCGAGTTCAGAAATCACCATCGGCGACAGTGGGCATGACCCCGAGGCGGCGCCGGGATCTGGCGAGTCTTACTTATCGCTTGGGCCCGGCTGGGCATCCTCGTCGAACACGCCGTTTCGTCGTCACAAGGGGACAACCTACGAAGGTGCAATCTCGGTGCCGATGATTGCCCACTGGCGGCGCAACATCGAGGACGAAGGCGATCTGAAGCACGAACTCGGTCATGTCATCGATGTTGCACCGACGGTTCTGAAACTGGCCGGGCTTGAGCAGGATAAGACTGAGGGCGTCCCAAAGCTGCCGGGTATCGATCTGACGCCAGTATTCCTTGGGGAGGGCAAGCTGCCTGACCGGGAACTGTATTTCAATCAGGCTGGCAATCGTGCGTATCGCATGGGGGATTGGAAAATCGTCGCCCAAGCCAACGAACGCGCCTGGTCGATGTACGACATGCGTAAAGACCGGGCTGAAGAAGACAGCGTCAGCAGACGTCATCCCGAGAAGTTCCTCGAGTTGACGATGCGCTGGGAACGCATGCACAAGGACTTTCTTGAAGATGCCCAGCGGTAGTTGTTTTCTCGCTCTTATTTGAGCTCTTTGATCCGGATATTTTTGAACCTGACCTGGTCAAAGTGGCCGGTGAAACCGAAGTGTCCCTTTTTCATCGTCCGGGCAGGGCTGTCTTCCGGAGCGTCTTTGCTCAGGTCCGTTTCGAGAATCGTGTAGCCGTTCAGGACGACGGTGACGTTGCTGCCCTTGACGATGACTTCCTGGGTGTTCCATTGGCAGGCGGGGCGGAGAAAGCCTTGGTGAGCGCCCTTGATGCCGTAGGCACTGCCGTGGTACTGATCCTCGCGCAGCTTGGCGTACATGATGTGGTTGTCGTCCAGAACCTGCAGTTCCATTGCGACATTCGCAGGGTACTCCTCGGCATCGTTCGGCATCCGTATCGCCAAGCCGTTGTTGCCTCCGGGCGGCAACTTGAACTGGAGGCGGACAACAAAGTCTTCATACTCGTTCTCGGTCAGCAAATTGCCGCCGAAGTCCTGTTTACATTGGATTGCACCATTAGAGACCTCGTAGCTGCCTGTCGCACCGATCCATCCGGTCAGGTCCTTGCCGTTGAACACCGACGTGAAATCGTCTTCATCGCTGCCATTGATCTCATCAAGGATTTCGTCTGCCTCGGTGTACGAGATGCGTCGAACAAAGATATTTTTGAATCGTGTTTCGCTGCCGTGGGTCTGCAGGTGGATCGGCCCCTCGCTGTAGACAGGCTGGTCGCGGTGGTAGTAGTTTTCCAGCTCGACGTTGTCGATGACTTTCTTGCCGTTGAGGATGACCGTGACATAGGGCCCGACCATACGGATATACATCCGGTTCCACTCGCCGATGGGATTGTCGGCCAATTGGCTGGGGTCCTTGCCTGCCTTCTTATTGTTCCACAACCCGCCAGAGCCCTTGTCCGAGCCGTGTTTGTGCGCTGGCTTGTGATTCGGGTCCCAGAGTTGAACCTGCGGGCAGTGGCGAAGGTAGATGCCTGAGTCGCCGCCTGCCGACATGAGTTTCCAGTCGACCCACATCTCGAAATCACCATAGTACCGGTTGGAGACGAGGTGCGGCCCCTTGCCGTCGCTGATCAGTACGCCATCCTCGACTCGCCAATGCTGCTCGACCTTCTCCTTCATCTTCTTGGCATAGTCATCCCAAGTGTCGTAATCGAGGGTCGAGAACCACTCCGGGTCCTTGGTCTCGCCGCCACCCCAGCCCTTGAGGTCAACGCCGTTGAAGATCGCCAGAAAGCCCTCGGGGGGCTGATTGTTTTCCTGGGCATAAAGGGGTGCGTGGGCCAGCGCAACCAAGCAGGTGAGCAGGGCGGAAAATGTTTTTGACAAGGACTTCATAGCTACCTCTGTGAGTGATCTTCTGCCTTGGGAGAGAGTCGAATGCTTAGTCTAATGGGATAAACCTTCGTGCGACAGGTATTGCATACCACAATACCACTCGAACGACGGCACCCCGTGAAGAATGAACTGGTGAATTCGCTTAGAGGTCCAACTCTTTGATGCGAAGATTACGGAAAGCGACCATATCTTCATGGCCGAGAATCCCGAAGTGACCCTCTGTCTGTCGTGCTGCGGGGTGATTCGGCGCAACTTTTGAAAGAAAGGCATCGAGGATTCGGTAGCCATTCAGATCGACCATGATGTGGTCGCCGACGACATGGACTTCCTGATAATTCCATTCACCGGCTGACCGGAGGTAGCCGCGATGTGCAGAGGCGATGCCGTAGATGCTGCCGTGAAACTTGTGACCTTTCAGCTTGGCATATCTGGGATGCGGGTTGTCAAGTACCTGCAGCTCGACATCCGGTCGCTTGGCGTCGGGGGAACGGACGGCCAGGCCACTGTTGCCCGCAGGCGGCAGCTTGAATTCCATCCGCACGGCATAGTTCTGGTAAGTCTTTTCCGTGAATAGATTGTGCTTCTTGCCTTGATTACACACAATCGCACCATCGATCACTGAGAAGCTATCGAGCCGACCGGTCCAGCCGGAAAAGTCCTTGCCGTTGAAGATCGAGGAGAACTCGTCGTCGTCACCGGCAATTTCTTTGAGGATATTGTTGGCCTCTTCGTCTTTAATTTCGCGGACGAAAACGTTGCGGAAGCGGGTTTCACTGCCGTGGGTCTGTAAGTGGATCCGCCCCGTTGCGTAGACCGGCTTCTTGCGGTCGAAGAAGTTCTCCAGCACAACGTTGTCCACGACTTTTTTGCCATTCAGGATCACGGTGCAGTAAGGCCCGACCATGCGGATATACATCCGGTTCCATTCGCCGATCGGATTGTCGGCCAGCTGCGAGGGGTCTCGTGGGTGTTTCTTATTGTTCCATAAGCCACCAGAGCCCTTGTCGGAGCCGTGCTTGTGAGCGGGCTTGTGGTTGGGGTCCCAGATTTGGACCTGTGGAGTGTCGCGGACATAGATGCCTGAGTCGCCGCCGGCTTTCATGAGTTTCCAGTCCACCCACATCTCAAAGTCGGCGTAGACGTCGGGTGTGACCAGGTGCAGGCCCTTGCCGGTGCTGATCAGTTCCCCCTCCTTGACGCTCCAGTTTTTGTTGATGTCTGCATTGATCTTGTCGAAGTAGGCCTTGCGCTGCTCGTCATTCATCTTCTCCAGATTGGCCTTGATCTTGACTGGGTCCTCGGTCTTTCCGCCGGTCCAGCCCTTGATGTCCTTGCCGTTGAATAGCGCGGTGAAGCCCTTGGGTGGGTTGTTGTTTTCCTGCGCTGCTGTGGGCATCCAGGCACACAGCATCAGGCACAGTGTTGCAATCGTGGCAATTATTTTTCGTGTCATCATGACTCTTATTCTCGTATAGATGGATTTGGTTCTTGGACTTATCCTTGGCCGTGCTGCTTCAGGATGTCCCATCCCTTGCGGTAGGTGCGGTGCACCATGGCTGTGGCGGGCTCGTGATCGAAGGTGAGGTTGTCACTATCCCATTTCAAGGGGCGATCCTTGAAGCTGCCCGCGGCGACGCCGACGAGCACCGCCTCGGTCACGCGTGCCGAGTAGGAGAAGGGCGTCGAGGTCTTGCCCTCGCCACGGCAGGCATCCGTGAACTCGGTGTAGTGGTTGCGTTTGTCCATCTGCTGGACCTCGATCTCGGCAGGCTTCCCGTCGGCATAGAAATATGGGGCACCAACGTGTGGCAGCACCATGACGGCCTTCTCCCCAACCAGGAACATTCCGGCACCGGGCAGTTTGGCACCCTGTGCTCTGCTGGCATCAGGCCTGCTTTGCTTTCTACCGTCGGTCCAGCGGAACTTGACCTCTTCTGTGGTGAACTCGGTCTGGCCGAAGGTGTAATGCACGTCCGAGTCGGGTGCATACGTTTCTTCGTAGTTTTGCGGTCCCTTCGAAATCACGCTGGTGGGCATGCCAAGATCCAGGCAGGAAAAGACCGGGTCGTAGATGTGGCAACCCATGTCGCCCAGAGTTCCAGTTCCGAAGTCTCTCCACTTTCGCCAGTTCGCAGGGTGGTAGGTTCCCTTGGCATAGGGCCGTTGAGGCGCTACCCCGAGCCAGAGATCCCAGTCCAGATTGTCCGGAACCGGGTCCTCACGGTTGGGTCGGCCTTCTTTGGGGCCGGACCATGACTTGCTGACCCAGAGGTGGGCTTCGCTGACTTTGCCGATCGCGCCGGATCGTACTGTCGCCGCTGCGGTTCGGTAGGCCGCGTGGCTGTGGACCTGCGTGCCCATCTGTGTGACGAGTTTAGGGTTCTTCTCAGCCATGTTCTGCATGGCCCGCAGTTCAGCAATGTTGTGCGCCAGCGGCTTTTGTACATGAACGTGGATGCCCAGTTGCATCGCGGCCAGTGCGATCGGGCCGTGCATATGGTCAGGCGTTGAGACGAGAAGTGCGTCGATATCTTTGCCCAGCCTGTCGAGCATGACGCGGTAGTCTTTGAACCCCTTCGCGTCAGGGTATCGCTTCGTCGCGCCGCCAAGCTTTGTGTGATCTACATCACACACACCGATGACACGGACATTCTTGCCGCCTGCTGATGCACTGAGGTCTCCGGCACCTTTGCCGCCTACGCCGACAGCCGCGAGGTTGAGTGTTTCATTGGGGCCTTGGCCATAGAGAATCGATGGGCCAAGGACTGCAGTCGCGCTAAGCGCGAGAGAGCCACGAAGCAGTTGGCGTCGCGACGGATGATAAGGCTGGGGCATGATGTGTATTCCTCACTGGTTTTGATCCTGCCTTCTTCAATCACTACGATGATAATTTGCTCGGTTTGTTACGGCAAAACGCCATTTTGATGCACTAAATGCAAAGGGAGGCAAGGTCTGGCCGGGTCTAAAAGGCCTTAATCCGTTAAAATCCACCATCGCAAGAAGGCGGATTTCGCTAACACGGAAAGATCACGATGAGTATCAAAGTAGGCGTCGTTGGGCTTGGAATGATGGGGCTGACGCACCTGGATGCATATGGCAAGTTGGACGGCGTTGAGGTTGTCGCGCTGGCCGACCGCGATGAGGATCGTCTCAACGGCAGATCCCAGGCGGGTGGCAATATTGAAGGTCAGGCCGAGGGGGGCTTCGACTACGACAGCGTCCGCAAGTACACCGACGCGGATGAACTGATTGCGGATCCGGACATCGATGTTGTTGATATCTGCCTGCCCACGCCGGCTCACGTGCCATTTGGTCTCAAGGTCCTCGAGGCGGGCAAGCACCTGCTGACCGAGAAGCCACTGGCTCGAACTTACGAAGACGCGATGCGGCTGGTCGAGGCTGCCGAGGCATCTGACAAGATCGCAATGTGCGCGATGTGCATGCGGTTCTGGCCCGGTTGGACCTGGCTTAAGGATGTGATCGGTGACCAGCGATTCGGCAAACTCCTGTCTCTATCCTTCCGGCGAGTTGCTTCGCACCCACAGGGCCCGTTCTATCAGAACGGCGAGGCCAACGGCGGGGCGGCGCTGGACCTGCATATCCACGACGCCGACTTCGTGCAGTTTCTCTTTGGCTTGCCGAAGTCTGTCAGCAGTGTCGGCTACTCGAGCAAGACGACCGCGGTCGATCACATCGCGACGCGTTATGACGTTGGCAATGATGCCTTGGTTCGTGCCGAGGGATCGTGGGCGATGGCCGATGGTTTCGCGTTCCGGATGCAGTACATCGCGAACTTTGAACAAGCGACCGCCGAGTTTGACAGTTCTGCTGAGCATGCATTGGTGCTCGCGCAAGGGGGCGAGACATCGCCCGTCGAACTTGAGGGCGGCATGGGTTATGATCATGAGATCGCATATTTCCTCGATTGCGTCCGCAATAACCGTGAGCCTGAAATCGTGACGATGCAGGACGCCGCCAACGCAGTCAAGCTGATCGAGGCCGAGGTCCAGAGTGTTCAGACTGGTACGGCGATTTCGCTGGGCTAAAGAACCTGCTTAGGAGGGACAGTCATCGCGCTGGCCAATGAGTCAACCTGTTACGTGGGGCTGGACCTGGGCGGCACGCAGATCAAGGCGGGCCTGCTTGATCCGTCATCGACGGTGATCACCACCCTGACCGATCCGACACCGTCAGACTCTCGGCCCGAGGTTGTGGTCGAGGCGATGAGGGGTATGGCCCATCGGCTGATCGAAGAGTCTGGCCGTAGCTGGGATGATCTGCAAGGTATTGGCATCGGGATTCCAGGACTGATCGATAGCCGGACTGGCATCGTTCGAGCTTGTGTGAATCTCAAGGGCTGGAAAGATGTTGAACTGCGTGAGTTGGCCGTCAAGGCAATGGGCAAGCCGGTGATTGTTGATAATGATGCGAACGCAGCGGCCTTCGGCGAGTATTCCATCGCGCTCAAACGCAATACCGGGCTGCACCATCTCGCACTGGTTACGCTCGGCACCGGTGTGGGGTCGGGCATTGTGCTCAACCGACGCGTCTTCCATGGCGGCGGCGGGCTTGCAGGCGAGGTCGGTCACATGATTGTTGAACCCAACGGACACCTCTGCGGGTGCGGCCAGTATGGTTGCCTGGAGCAGTATGCCTCGGCGACCGCAATGGTTCGGCAGGCCACCGAACTCATGGCTTCGGGTAAGAGCTCGACACTGCGAACCTTGGTTAACGATGGCACGCTGACGACACAGCACGTCTTCTCGGCCGCACACGCGGGCGACCTCGTGGCTGAGCGTCTGGTCGATGACCTAGCGAGTTATCTCGCGATTGCCTGTGTGAATCTGTGCAGGATTATTGATCTGCAAGCGATCGTCATCGGCGGAGGCGTTGCCGGGGCTGGCGACGGCCTGATCAAGCCGCTACGCAAAGCTTTCAGTCGGCAGAGCTGGGGCATCGCCGAGGGGATCATGCCCAAGCTCAGCGTCACCGAACTTGCAAACGATGCAGGCTTTGTCGGGGCCGCTGCTCTGGCGATGGCCGACCAGAGCGACGGGATGCTCGGCTAGTTGTGTATCCTGTACGCCACTTACTTACCCACAACGGAGTGCTCGATGAAGCCCGCTGACCAATCGCTCGCTTTTTGTTCCTGGTCCACCCAGCCCAAGTGCCCGAACTGCCTGATCAATAATGCCAATGAGATCGGCATCAGCCGGGTACAGCTACACCTGAACCCGATCTTTGAAAGCCCGGACGACTGGGCCGATGCGGGGCAGAAGCTCAAGGATGCAGGTGTAGAGATCGTCTCGGGTATGTTCACGCCCAAGGGCGAAGACTACTCCACGCCAGCCACGATCCAGAAGACCGGCGGCGTCGTGCCTGATGAGCACTGGGAGGCAAACCTCGAAGCCTTCCGCAACACCGCTCAGGTCGCGAAAGACCTTGGTCTGCCGCAAGTGTCGTTTCATGCCGGTTTCATCCCCGAGGATGACAAGGCACTGCACGACAAGCTCGTGGGCCGACTTCGCGAACTCGGCGATATTCTGAAGGACGCCGCAGGTGCGGACCTGCTTCTGGAAACCGGTCAGGAGACGGCTGATTCATTGGATCGCTTCCTGTCTGAAGTGGACCGAGAGAGCATCGGCGTCAACTTCGACCCGGCAAACATGATCCTCTACGGCATGGGCGATCCGATCGCAGCTGCTGAGAAGCTTGCTCCGCGTATCCGGCAGGCTCACGTGAAAGATGCCACCAGCCCACCTGAGCCCGGCGCATGGGGTAGTGAGGTTGCGGTGGGCACCGGCGAGGTGAACTGGCAGGCGTTCTTCAAGACGCTGCAAGCCGGTGGTTTCGACGGCAACCTCGTGATCGAGCGAGAGGCCGGCGACGATCGCATCGGTGATATCAAGCAGGCCGCGGCATACGTCCCGCAGTTTGTTGGGTGATTCAACGATCAACAAGGCAAATAAAAAACCCCGCTCCATGGCGGGGTTTTCTATTTGATTGCTTGTGAGCAACATTACTTGAAGACGCTGTCGTCAACAGGGTCAGGTGCGCCTTCACCGACGCCGCCAGCACCACCTTCGGCGGCTCCGCCTGCAGGTGCGGGCGCTGGGGCCGGAGCATCGCTTGCTTTGACGAGATAAATCTCGACACGGCGGTTGGCGCGGCTTTGGCCCTTGGCGTTGTTGGCTTCGATCGGCTGGGTCGCACCACGACCACCGGAGAGGACTCGGCCCGAGTCTACGCCGCTGGCGATCAGTACACGAGCGACCGAGTCACCGCGATTGCTGGAGAGGCCGCGGTTGTCTTTGTACAGTTGCTTGCCGCGGGCAGATTTGACGGGCACGGCGTCGGTGTGGCCGACGACCTGAATGTCGAACTGTGAGGCTGCACCACCGTTGAGCACGGTTGCAAGTCGTCCCAGTGCGGTCTTTGCTGCGTCGCTGACGACGTCTGAGCCGAGGCCGAAGGTAAGGTCGCTTCGCAGGCGGATCATGCCGCGGTCTGCGTCATAGACCATCAGGTCGGGGTTGGCGTTGGCGAGGTCCCGCAACGCGTTGCTGACTTCGGGGGGCAGGCCTTCGACGACGACGATCTTGTCCTGGCCTGAGCCAAGCTTGGCGATCTCCGCACGCAGTTGGGCGATGGTCTTGTTCTTCTCGTCGATCGTGGCCTGGTCCTCGGCATAGCGTGCCTCGAGTGCTGCCAGGCGGGCGATGCGGCTTTCCAGCCCGGCGATCGCGTCGTTGGCCTGCTTGTTGGCGAGGCGGAGGCTGGCGACTTCCTGCTCGAGGACGGTGTTGCGCTCTTCGAGTTGGCGGTTGATCGACAGGAGGTCGTCGTGGCTGTCTTGCGAGACGCAGCCGGTGCTGAGCACGGCCAGGGCCAGCAGGGCGGGCAGAGCGTGGAAACGGTAAAGGGTCATGGTCGCGGTCCTTGCGGTTTTGTTGCTAACGTGTACTGATCGACTCCGTGAGTTTAACGTTTGCCGGGCTCTCGTGGTAATCGCAGGGGGCGATGCGGGCCCGGCCACCGTGCCTGTCAGGCTTGCAGACGCCTAAGGACACCCGTTTTTTATCGGAACACCGACCAGTCAGTCATGAAACACGCCCGCCCAACCGTTTTATACGCTGGTGCCCTCCTAGACGCGACGGGAGTGAAGGCCTCGCCTGGCGCGGTGCTGGTGCAGGATGGGCGAATTGTCGAGACTGGGGAAGCACAGACCCTGCCAAAGGATCTTGTTGAGCAGGCGGAGGTTGTCGACCGGCGGAACCACCTGTTGCTGCCCGCGATGGTCAATGCCCATACGCACCTGGAACTGACCGATGCTGGTCCTCAACCCTACAACCCACAGGGCGGGTTCATGGGTTGGGTCAAGATGCTGCGAGCGAGCTGTTCAACGCATTTGTCGGGAAGGCGGGAATCAGCCGGCCGTGGATCCGTCTTATCGAAACAATCAGGCATTCAGGCGGTGGGCGACATTGCTCCTGACGCTTCCTTCGAGGCAACAAGAATCGGCGGGCAACTTGATGGTGTGACCTACCTTGAACTCTTTGGCTTGGGGCCGCCATTCGATACTGATGCTTTGGCGAAGATCGAAACCGCAACCGTTGGGCTTCAGCCTCATGCCCCTTATTCGGCAGGGCCCTCCATATTCGAAGCTGCAGCCCGTTCAGGCAGGCCTGTCAGCACACACCTCGCAGAGACATTGGATGAGGTCGCGTTTGTCGGTTCGTTGGACAGCCCGCAACGCGACTATTTAAAACAGATCGGCAAATGGGACGAAAGTTTCTCTGCACACTACGGCCAAGGCCTTTCGCCGGTCCGATGGATGCGGCCATACCTCGAAGCCGCAGCACATGACGGCGGCTGGCTCGTCGCGCACTGTAATTACGTCAGCGATGAAGACATTGCGATCCTTGCTGACACCAATACCTCCGTCGCGTACTGTCCGATTGCCAGTGAGTACTTCGGGCATAAGGGCCACCGCTACCGCGACATGCTCAATGCGGGCATCAATGTATGTCTTGGTACGGACTCGATCGTCTGTGCTGACCCGGATGATCTACAGCCCTTGGGCTTGCTCAGTGCGATGCGTCGGCTTTATCAACGTGATCAGGCCGATCCGCAAACCTTGTTGGCGATGGCCACAGTCAATGGCGCTCGTGCGCTTCGACTCGACGCGAAACTGGCAACACTACAGGCCGGCGCCCCAGCCCACTTTGCCTGTATCCGGATCGACTCTGACAGCAGTACCGATCCATTTGTTCAAGTTTTAACAGGACAGAATCAGGTTGAGGCGATATCGTTTGAAAGACCTGCTTCGTAACAGAGACGGCAAAGGCATCATGAGTAACGCCAAAACCCAACTCGGCTACATCGGTCTGGGCATCATGGGTCTGCCCATGGCAAGCAACCTCATGGATGCGGGCTGCCCGCTGATCGTCTGGAACCGGACCGCCGCGAAGGCCAAGCCGCTGGCCGAGCGTGGCGCAGTGCTCGCCAACAGCCCGGCCGATCTCGCGGATCAAGGTCCCGAGGTGATCTTCATCAACGTCACCGATACGCCAGATGTCGAACAAGTGCTGTTCGGCGAACAGGGCCTGGCAACAACCGCCAAACCCGGCACGATCATCGTCGATCACTCGACCATCAGCCCAGATGCGACACGAGACTTCGCCGAGCGCCTGGCCGATCAGGGCGTTGCATTTGTTGATGCACCCGTCTCCGGCGGCGATATCGGCGCTCAGCAAGGCACGCTGAGCATCATGGTTGGAGGCGTGCTCAACGCGGTTGAGGACGTGAGGCCTATGCTCGAGGTCGTTGGCAAAAAGATTGTGCATCTGGGCGAGGCGGGTCTGGGGCAGGCTTGCAAGGCCTGTAATCAGGTTGCCGGGATGGTGACTTTGCTGGGGGTGTGTGAAGCGCTGGCCTTGGCAAAGCAGTCTGGTCTGGAGATGGACAAGATGATTCAGGTTGTAGGCGGTGGAGCTGCGGGTTCTTGGCAGCTGACGAACCTCGGCCCCAAAATTGCGGCAGGGGATCACGAGCCGGGCTTCATGATTGACCTGGTGATTAAGGATCTGGCTATCGTGCTCGAGACGGCAAAACGTGCGGGCCTGCCGCTACAGGGCACAGCGCATGTGGCCGATCTCTTTAAGCAGGTCGCAGCAGACGGAGGTGGACGGCTGGGTACGCAGGCCGTCGCCAAAGCGATCGAGCAGGCGGGAGGATTCTCGTTCAATGACTGATCAGACCCAACAGCCCGAATCGATCGCACCAAGCGCAGACCAATCGGTTGATGTTGAATCGGATCATCCTGTCAGCCTGCTTATGCGTGAGATGCGTTATCCCAATGCGTACGCATGGTTGCTGCTGCTCTCGTCGTTGGACGTCATGCTGACCTGGGTGATCCTTCTTTTTGGTGGATCGGAGGTCAACCCGCTTGCTCGATGGATCATCGACCACTATGGCCTCACGGGCATGATCATCTACAAGTTCGCCTTGATCGTCTTCTTTATCACGATCTGCGAGATTGTTGGCACACTGCGTGACTCGACAGGTTGGCTACTCTCGCGTTTGAGCGTATTGATCGCCTGTATCCCCGTGTTCTGGGCGATGTATCTGCTGGCACGGCACAATATTGGCTGACGAATCTTTTTATTGATTCGGATCTTTGAGAAGATATATGTTCTGTTCTGGGCGGTCTATCCCTTCAATGAAGCGGTAAGACCTTGTGTCTGGATTGTATGCAAAAGCGCCGATGAATAGGTTGGGAGTCTTTTCCTGCCAGTGCCATTCTTGCTTTACGAGATTGCCGGTAGAAAGGTCGATGTAATACCAAGTCCCATTCTGATCGATTAACACATATTGTTTTTCATTGGGCAGTTCGTACAGGTTTGAAGTTGATAAGCCACCGCCGGTATCGGGATACAGGTTAAAACGATTGACTTCTTTGCCGCTTTTTGTGATGACGCAGATACGATCGTGATCAACGAGGAACGGATGCTGATTAGTGGCAAGAACGCTGATTTCTACAGCATTCATCTCCGACGTACCACTGCCACAGCCAATCAATACGAATATGGCCAAGGCTAGTGATAAATGCTTCATAAGCAGCTTTAGGCGTCCACCTTTTCTCGCGGCTTGCCGCACTCGTGGTAAGGCTGGAACGGTTTCGGGAAGGTTTTCTTCAGCAGCGGCTCGACCTCTGGCAGCGAACGCAGGTGCGCGACGATCGCTTCTTGGCCGATCCGCCTGTGGTAGGTGCCCATGTCTTCGCCGTCTTGCTTGTTGGCGTTGTAGTGATCGAACAAGGCAGCAGTAACCGTGACCGCATCTTTCTTGCTCACACGGCGCAACAACCATTGCTCGCCCTTTTCGGGCTTGTTGGGATCAACGCCTGTGATCCACTGGCCTTGGTAGCGTCCATCTTCCGACCCGCCGAGTTTAAGAGCGTATTGGTCGGGGCCTTGGCCGACCCAGCCGATGGTTTTCAGGCCGGGGCGGAAGCACTGCCGCTCGCAGCCGGTAATGCCGATCGATTCGGTCATGTCGCCGTAGCCGAGTTCATCGAGTTGATCGAGCAGTTCCGGCTCCCACTGCTCCGAGTCGGTGTAGGCCAGTCTGCAGGTCGGCAGGCCAACACATGCGCCAGACAGCACGCGGAGGGTCGAGTACGCCTTACCTTTGCGTTTGCCATAGCCGTGCTCAGCGAGCGCGGCTTCGAAATCTTCTTTTGCATCAGGCTCGATGTTGGTGAACAGCAGGTCCTGGTTCGCAGTGATCAGGATCTCTGCGTTGAATTTCTCAAGCAGTGGTGTGACCATTGACTTCTGGTTGCCGTTGCCCGTTGCCGGGTCGACATCAATGAGCCGGCCGTTCTCGATGTACGCGCCGTAAGCGAGTTTCCCGTTGGTCTCCTGCTCCTGCCAGCCATGGTGGAGCATGCGGGTACCGAGATCGAAATTCGGGTCTGGCTGTTCGAAGTTGACGCCGAGCGCTTTGACCTCGTTCTGGAACCAAGGGATGCCTTGCTTCTGGACAACGTACTTCATGCGTGCCCAGACGCGGTTCTTGCGGTCGCCCCATTGCTTATGGACATCGACGACCCCCTTCATCGCGGGGAACAGGTCTTCGGGCGCAACACGGGCAAAGGGCAGGGCGATCCCGGCAAAGGTGGGTTTGCCGTTTTTCTCACCTTGACCGCCGCCGATGAACATCTCATAGGCGATGACTTTTTCGTTTTCGACGACAGGCGCGACGCCGATCTCACAGGCTCGGGCTTCGACGCAGTTGTCGCCGACGTAGTTCCCTTCAGCGTTACGCGTGACGGAACTGAAGGCGATCTTGAACTTACGGTTCAGCAGCTTGGGGCCATAGCTGTATTGCACCTCCGGGTCGGAGATATTGGCCGGGTCGACCGCGAAGACCTGGATGTGAGGCGCAGCAGGCAGTCGGAAGTAGGTGCCATATTCATGAGCGAGCTTGTTTGCGTCGCAGACTTTGGAGTACTTCGAGAGTGGGCAACCCATGACATTGCGGACGTTGTCGCCGCAACCGTTGAGTGTGTAGTAGCCCGTCGAAGCGACATCCTGAACCAGATTGACCAGGTCTGGCTTCTTGAGCCAGTGATACTGGATGTTCTGTCGGGTGGTCAAGCGCAGTGACGATCCGCCATCCGGATTGTGGTCGCAGTACTTATCTGCGATCTGGTCGAGGACGCGCCACTGGTCTGCGTTGAACGACCCTCCGCCGGGGCAGGTGATCCGAACCATATAGAGCCAGTCTTTTTCTCGACCGGTCTGGGCGCGGTTGTACTCGAGGTAGATGCCGTGACTTTTGGCGAGTTGCTCGGATTCCTCGTTGATATTGCCTTCGGACTGGTCGCGGACATGCTCAGGCAGGGCGCCGACAACGCCTTTGGAGTTGAGCTTGTACTGCTCGACCGCGTTGAGTTGGTCGTCTGGGGTTTGAAAAATAGGTTCTGGGACCTTCTCGCGGGCCATCAAGGCCTCCTTGCGTGGGTGGGCGGTAGCAGGGCGAAACAGCGTATTCTAGGGCAATACGGCAGGCCGACAAGCCAGCCAGGGCTTTAAATACTGGAGGATGCTATATCCGTTGCTAATACCTGCCGAAGATACTCTAAACTCAGTTAACGCCGCATTGGCGTCTGAATAATCAACAGCCGATCAGGGAGTACATGCGATGCGCATCACAATGGTAGGAACCGGCTATG
>JBMZAP010000034.1:0-26906 GCA_049611445.1 Phycisphaeraceae bacterium
AGCTATTCCAACCCCAGCGAGATGGGCGACAAATTGCTCGCGATCGCTCAGTCGCGGTACGATCAGTAGCTCATGCGATTGCCCCCTCTCCCTCCCGGGGAGAGGGTTGGAGGGAGGGTCGAGCGTCATCATTGCAATGAAATCCGGTAATGTTCCGTGGTCTGCTATTCGTCTCACCCCATCCTCCGCCTTCTTCCTATAAGGGAGAAGGAGCCCAAGCCATGCTCCTTCGTTTGATCAAGAAGATTCGTGGACAAGCCTTATCGGCCGGCGAACGAGGCGAGCGCCTCGCAGAAAAGCACCTCCAACAACAAGGCTACAAAACCATCGCCCGCAACCTGCGGAGCAGGATCGGCGAGATCGATCTGCTGATGCTTGCACCGGACAAGCGAACGATTGTCTTTGTCGAAGTCAAAACCGCGAAAGCCAACCGTCAATCCTCCATCCCGCCCGAGTACCGGGTCGGCAGAAAGAAGCAGACGAAGATCGCTTCACTCGCCGCTCATCTCATCGCCCGGCACAAGCTCACCGGCCGACCGATCCGCTTCGATATCGTCGGCGTGGACCTGCACGACGATCGCAACCCGGATATCCGGCACTATGTCGGCGCATTCGAATCGCCGTGGTGATTGAACAGAGCACGAAGCGCAAGCAAGTGGCCCATGTCGCAATAGATTCAGGCCAATCGCTTACGCTTCGTGCTCTGACATACAAAAAACGCCGCGGCTTGCGCGACGTTTCAGGTGTTTCGTTTTCCTATTCCCTATTCCCTACTCACGACTCACTGAAATCAGTGCGGGTCGCGGTCCATCAGGCCCGGCGGAGGTGTGTACTCCACGCTTTCGTTGTTCGCCGCGTCGTGTTCGATGACCGCATCCTGTGCGGTGATCGTCGGCTCGTACTGCCATGTGTCAATCATGACGAACCCGATGAAGAGCGTGACGAATCCAAGTGACCCTGCAATAAGCAGGCCGTGGAAAGCCCGGTCCCACCAGATGTGCATGAAGATGAGCACGACGAGCAGCGCCTTGACCAGTGCGATGCCAAGGGCAACGACAATGTTCAGCGGGCCGAGATCCACGTTAATCGCGGCGACGGTCAGGATCGTCAGCACCATCAGCGCGAGGAAGACGATGGTGAGCAGTTGCCAGCTGACGGCGTGGTGCTCGTGATCGTCATGGCCATGCGCGTCGTGGGCGTGTTCGGTTGTGGTGGCTTCGGACATTGGGGTATCTCGTTTTCGATCCGGGGCGTCGCCCGAATTGTGTATCAGCTTTGATCAATCAGTGGATCAGGTACAGCAGCGGGAAGAGGAAGATCCAGATCAGGTCGACGATGTGCCAGTACAGGCCGACGATATCGACAGGCACGTTGTATTCCGGGCTGAAGGCACCGGTCAGCGCCTTACCCAAGACCCACGTGATGCAACCCATGCCGATGATCACGTGCAAGGCGTGCAGGCCGGTCGCGCAGAAGTAGATCTGGAAGAACAGGTGGATACGGTCCTGCACCGACTTGGGCTGGAACTCGTACGGGATGTAGTACTTCGCGTGGCTCAGGTTGGGCATACCCAGCGGCGGGTCGGCGTGGTGTGCACCGTGTCCGCCATGATCACCAGCCAATGCGACGGCGTGCGCCTGGCTGTCGACCAGCCCGGTGGCACCCGAGGCCGGGGGCTTAATGTTTGATGTGCCTGCCGAGCTGCTGGTCACAGGGACCAGTCCGGCGATCGTCGCGGTATCGATCGCGGGGTCGGCAACATAGGCCGGGCCTTCTGCGTGACCATGATCATCGCCATGACCCGGGTCTGCATGATCGCCTTCTTTGTGCTCGCCTTCATCTTTGCCATGGCTGTCACCATGACCACCATGCGATTCAGCCCAGGCCACCGCGTCGGCGATCCCTGCGTCGGCGAACATGTGCATGATGTGCTCTTCGTAGTGCTTGCCCTTCTTCTTGTCGTACTTGGCAAGCTCTTCGAAGACGCCACGCTTCTTGTACAAGTCGTAAGTCGCCTGCACCGGGTGCGGCAGGTAGCCGTGGTGCATCAGCTTTTTGGCCTCGACGACCGCGATCTCATTGAGTTGCGCTTCGCGTGTAATCGGCGGCTTCTCGTCGCTGCCCTCGATTTCGAGCGTGTTGGAGTTGAGATCGCCATCGACGGTGTAGTACAGGTTCTGCGTACCTGGCCAGATGTTCTCAGCGAACTTGGATGTGTACTCGAAGTACTTAATGACCAAGAAGCCGAAGCCTCCCGCCAGCGTCAAGACGAGCATGAGAATCAGCAGCTTCTGCTGACCGAGTTGTGCGGCACGCACACCCAGAGCCATGGTGAACGACGAGGCCAGCAGGATCGCGGTGTTGATCCCGCCCATCTGCCAGTCAAGAAAGCCGTGCGCATACGCAAAAATATCGGGGTGGTTGGCCCGGTACAGCGCATAGGCGCAGAACAGGCCGCCGAACATCATCACTTCGGTGACGAGGAAGAGCCACATGCCCAGCTTGCCGGACTCAAACTGCTGCTCGGGCGTATCGAAGTGGTGGGCTAAGTACTCTGGACCGTGGTGCCCGTGGTCGTCGTGTTGGTGTGTGTCGCTCATGTTCTAGCTGTTCGAAAGCAGGGAGTAGGCACTAAGGAATCGGGAATAGTCCAAGCCAAGCTATTCGTGAAGGAGCCGGGAACCTATTCCCTATTCCCGACTCCCTATTCCCTATGTCAATGCGCTGGCTTATGCTCCGGGTTGCCCGGGTCGTGGTCCGGATCCAGCACGTAGCCGTCGATCTTCTCGTCGTATTTCCAATCGTTGTAGTGGTACGGATCGGTACCGACCGGGTCATACTTGAAGTTTTCGTGCGGTGGCGGCGAGTTGGTATGCCACTCGAGCTGATTACCACCCCATGGGTTGGCGGGTGCTCGCTTGCCCTTCTTCGCCATGAGCCAGTTGACGAGGATCATGACCAGGCCGATCGTCAGGATGTACGACCCGCCCGTAGAGACGTGGTGGTACCACTGGTAGTGATCCAGGTACGTCGCGTATCGACGGGGCATGCCCTGCGTACCGGCGATGAACTGGATGAAGAAAGTGAGGTTAAAACCAATGAAGGTCAGGAACCAAGCCAATCGCGCGGTCTTTTCGTTGTACATCCGGCCGAACATTTTCGGGAACCAGTAGTACATGCCGCCAAGGAAGGCGAACAGCGTCGAACCGACCATGACATAGTGGAAGTGTGCAACGACGAAGTAGGTGTCGTGCATGTAGATGTCGGTCGAAAGCGCTGCAAGCGGCAGGCCGGTCAGACCGCCGATGGTGAACAGCCAGATAAAGCCCATGGCATACAGCATCGGTGTTTCGAGGCGGATCTTGCCCTTCCACATCGTCGCCAGCCAGTTAAAGACCTTGATCGCCGATGGGATCGCCACCGACATCGTCAACAGCGAGAAGAGTGCGTTGATCATCGGCGACTGGCCGGAGGTAAACATGTGGTGACCCCAGACAATGAAGCCGAACAATGCGATCGCCAGCGACGAATACGCGATGAACTTGTAGCCGAAGATGTGCTTTCGGCTGAACACCGAGATAATCTCGCTGATCACGCCCAGACCCGGGAGGATCATGATGTACACGGCCGGGTGGCTGTAGAACCAGAAGAAGTGCTGGAACAGGACCGGGTCACCGCCGAGCTTGGGATCAAAGATACCGATGCCCAGCATGTTCTCCGCAGCCAGCAGCAGCAGCGTAATTGCCAGGACCGGCGTCGCCAAGATCTGGATGATGCTGGTCGCGTAGAGCGCCCAGAGGAACAGCGGCATGTTGAACCAGCCCATGCCCTTGGGCTTGAGCATGTGGATCGTCGCGATAAAGTTCAGGCCCGTCAGGATCGACGAGAAGCCGAGCACGAACGCACCCATGGTCGCAAAGATGACGGCGTTGTTGGTCTGGATCGAGTAAGGCGTGTAGAACGTCCAGCCGGTGTCCAGGCCGTTCGGGATGTACTTGAGGACCTCCGGTGACAGCGAAGCGCCGAACGCCATGTGGATGATCGCACCGATCAGCAGGCAACCCAGCAGCGAGCCACCACCGATCCAGCAGTAGAAGCTCATCAGGTTAAGCCGGGGGAAGGCGACGTCTTTGGCACCGAGCTGAAGCGGCAGGATCATGTTGCCCAGGATCGCGGGGATCGCCGGGATGATGAACATAAAGACCATGATCGCCCCGTGCAGGGAGAACGACTGGTTGTAGAAGTTGTTCCAGCCGGCGCTGCCGATGACGCTGCCGAACATTTCCTTGCCTTCGGCGACGTTGCTGGCCGTACCAAACAGCAGCTGTGTACGCAGGGCGATCGCGAAAACACCGCCGAGGAAGAATGCCACAAGCACGAGCACCATGTACATCAGGCCGATGCGCTTGTGGTCAAGCGTCAACGCCCAGCTCAGGATCCCCTTGCTGTGGTTGATGTAGTTATCGCCCGGCTTGAGTTCTACCTCTTCGCCGTAAATATCAGTCGTAATCGGTCGGTCTGCTACGGTCATGGTTTGTTTCTCCAGTCGCAACTACGTCGGGCAACCGGTGGTTCTTAGTCGTCTTAGTTATTCAGCGGCTTCCTGATACTCGGCTTCGGCTCCACCTTCGGGGGCTTCTTCACCGCTTTCTTCGCCTTCGGTACCTTCTTCACCCTTCAGCGTGCCGTCGATGTTCAGATCGCCGTAGGTCAGGTTTTCGTCAGCGTCGGCCTTGTCACTGATGGTCTTCATGTACTCAATCACACCGCGGATCTCACGGTCGCTGACTTGGCTGCTGTTAAACGCAGGCATGTTGTTGCCGTACGGCTGGGCAAGCTTCGCGCCGGGGTTACGAATCGACTCGTAGATATAGGCGTCATCCACATCGACCGGGCCAGCACTGGTCGCGTGACCGGCCTTGCCGTAGAGATTCAACCACGACGGATACTGAGCCGTACCCGAGCCATCGATCGAGTGGCAGCTTGCGCACTTGCCTTCCCAGATCTTCTGGCCCAATTCGGCGAGAGGGGTTTCCGGGTCAATCAAGGCCTTGCTGGCGTACCACTTCTCGTAATCTTCAGGCTGATAGACATAGACCTTCGTGATCATCATCGAGTGGTTCTGCCCGCAGTACTCGGTGCAGAACAGGTCGTAGGTGTTGCGTCTGACCGTCACCTTGCCGCCGTCTGCGGTAGGCAGTTCGACTTCCTCGACGTTCTCTTCATCCCAGTGAGCCTCGAACCACATCTGGTTGAAGCGGCCGGGCACGACGTCTTTCTTTACACGCAGCTGCTTGATAAAGACCGAGTGCAGGACATCGCTGGACTGCAGCGTCAGGCGGACGGGGACGTCCGAGGGCACATGCAGGCCGGCAACCTTCTCATCACCCATCGGCTTGGCGTTGATGCCGTCGGGATAGGTGAAGTCCCAGCCCCACTTGTAGCCGGTGACCATGATGTCGTACGAATCATCAGGCGGCGTCGCCTGCACAAGGAAGCCACGGAAGCCCCAGATGAAAATGATCGCGAGGATAAACGCCGGGATCACCGACCAGGTCACCTCGAGCGCGGTGTTGTGCGTTGCGCCACTGGCGACGCCTTCCTTCTGCTGCTGGCGGTATCGCACCGCAAAAAAGATCATGAGCCCGGCATTGAAGACCAGGAAGATCCCGCAGATCACAAGGATGAAGTAAGCCAGGCCGTCGACCTGGTTGCTCGCCGACGCGTCAGTCGGGAACCAGACGCCACCGTCTTTTACTTCGGCCAATAGGTTGAGGAAAGTCGTGTCCATGTCGTGTCTTCTAAACAATCCAATCAGGCAGGGGTGGGCATCGCCGCCGGCGTGTCGCCCTGCAGTTGTCGTCTGCGTTTCTCATACGCAAAGCCGGCCCAAATGAGCCCGCCTACAAAAAAGATCGTTACGCCCCCGCCGATCATCATGATGAACGACGCGGTCGCGGTGTAATTGTTCGCCTCGGCATCCCAAACAAAGCAGGTCACAAAGGCCTGGTCAAACAGCGAGCCGACCTTGCCCTGCGATGTCTCGACGATCGAGAGACGCAGTGTTCGCCCCGAGTAAGCGGTGCCGCTGAGGTAACGCTTCACGACGCCCTGACCGTCGGCCAGCACAAGCACGCCCGGGTGCCCGTACTCGTTCTGCGGCTTGATGTAGAGGTAACGGTAACCCACCGCCTCGGTCAGCGCGGTGATCGCTTCCTGTGTGCCGGTCAGGTATCGCCAGCCGTCGGCAGATGCCTCAACGCCCTTCTCTTTGAGTTGGGCCAGCGTCGTCTCCTGCATCTTCGCGGAAGTCTCTGCGGTCTCTTCGGGGTCGATCGAGATGTTGAGGATCACAAAATCCTCGCCCACGGCAAGGTCCACATCGGGCATCGCATCCACGAGTTGGTTTCGCATCGCAATGCAGATCGATGGGCATCGGCTGTAGCCGAGGTTGATGACAATCGGTCGGCCTTGCTTAAACAAGCTGCCAAGTTCGACCGACTTGCCCGCCTCATCGATGAGCGTGATGTCCATCGGGATCGGGGAGTTGACCTTCTCAACGATGCCGACCTCGCGGATGATGTCCTCGGTCCACGGGTTGGCGACGTTGGTGGGGTTGTCCGGATTCTTGCTGTTGTCAATGCGAGCGCTGACGGGCAGGACAACCAGTGCGACGAGGAACAGTGACAGCGCGGCAACAGCCCTGCGGCTCGTTGCCGGGAATCGCGAGGTCGGGTTGTGCTTTGCCCAAGCGGGCATGACGCAAACTCCTGTCAGCCCCCCAGCGGCGTTCCTCTAAGGTCGGCCAGTTTGGAGGGAATCCTAGTCACCGAATTTGGCCGCGTCCTGCGAGCCAGTTTCAATCCGTTAAAACGTTCAAAAGCCTGTGCCTCGGCGTCAACCGGGGCGGGCCAACCTTACTCCGCGGTCTCGCCATGGCCTTCGTGGCCGGCGGACTTGTCCTTCACGTGCTCCGCCGCGACGGAAAGAATCGCGGCATCAATATCACCGAGGTTCGCTTCCTGCTCGGCGTGAACCCGGTCGTATGCATCATCGTGGGTCGGACCAACGAGGACCTGCTCGCGGAGGACAACTTTCGCCTCGTACTCGTACCACGCCAAGCCAAACATCGTGATCGCAACCAGCGATACGGCTGAGCCGATCGAGATCGCGAAGATCAGGGGCATGTTGATTTGTTTGCTGCTGCTAGCCATTTGTTTATCTGGTGATTGAGTGAAGTTTGATCTGGAGAAGTTTTCCAGTTCGAGCTTTGTTGTTCTTCCGTCTGCTTTTGGTGTTCAGCCTGTCAGTTCATACTTCGCCAAATCACCAAATCTCATTTCCCTTAATGGTGGATCGGTGCCCAGACGTTGGTGTCCAGTGCTGTGGACTCGTGCAGCCGAGGGTCGCCGTGAGCCAGCGGTGCGTGCTTGGCATACCGCCGAACAAACGCCGCGAGCACAACACCCAGAAGCAGCACGACCGCGCCAATCTCCGGCAGACCGAACGTTACGCCCGGGCTTTCGAAGAACGGCATCACGTACCAGTAAAAATCGAGGTACACCATCAAGAGCATCCACGTCGCCGCACAAGCAAGCGCCGTGAGGTTGCGTTTCACGTGTCGGCTCAGCAGGAAGCCAAAAGGCACAAGCAGGTGGCCGAACAGCATCAGCAGCGAGATGTACGTCCAGCCCGAGCCGTACTGCGGCGCGGTCTTGACGGTCGTCATCCCGTGGATCTCAAACCAGTAGGTCGTCTCCGGCAGCGACGCGTACCAGATCAGCATGAACTGGCTGAAGCTGACATAACCCCAGAAGAACACAAACGCGAACATCAGCTTGCCCAGGTCGTGGTAGTGTTCGGTGTTGACCGTCTTGAGGTAGCCCTTCTTCTGCAGGTACATGCAGACGAGGATGGTGCCGGCGATGCCCGCGGTGAAGCTGTTGGCGAAGAAGATCACGCCGAACATCGTCGAGTACCAGGCGGGGTCCAGCGACATGACCAGGTCAAAAGCCATGAACGTGATGGTCAATGCAAACGCCACCACCGATGCCGGGGCCCACCACTCGCGCTTCGTCGTGAGGTCGGGGTCGCAGGTCTCGTCCTGCTTGATCGAGCGGGTCCAGTAGAACCAGCCCATGACCGAGAGGATTGCGAAGTAAAGGACCATTCGCAGTGCAAAGAGCATCGGGCTGTACCAGAGGAAGCCCTTCCCCTCGGGGACCTGTGCGTCGCCGGCCAACTGGCCACCGTATCGCTTGTAGTCGAGCATATAGCCCAACAGCGACTGGTAGTAGGCCTCCTGAATAATCCGGGCCTGCTCTTTGTCTTCGGGATAGGCCTTGCCGGCCTTGACCATCGCGCTGGCCGCGGCCTGATACGCCTCGGAAGGCTCGGCCAGTGGGCTGGCTTCGTGCTCGGCTTCTTCATCGTCAGCATCAGCAGCGACGTAGAGCACTTCAGGTGTTTCGACTAGAGCGTGGTCGTCTTCTGCATGATCATCGTCATGAGCGTGATCATGGGCGTGGTGCATGTCGTGCAGGAATTTCTCTGCCGCGTGCAGCCGCTCGTTCGCGACCTCCAGTGACGCGCTCCAGGGATAGAGCGGTGCGTTGGGCATCATGGCGCCGACCAGCAGTGGCAGGCCCAGCACGCCCACGAACCAGAAGTTCGCAGCGAAAGTCTCAGGCACGCGACGGACCGCAACAACCCAGCCCGCGCGGAACAGGTGGGTGAGGATCACCAGTGCGACCGAGCCGACGGTGAGGCCGAGCACGAACGTGTACCCGATCAGGTAGGCGAACAGGCCACGGCTGAGCCAGTCGCTGCCTTCGAACACGACGCCGATCAACAGCAGCACCAGGCCGACCGCGGCGAGAGCCGCCAGCTTGAAATACGTCGGCCAGAGCTTGGCGCCGATCGGCTCCTTGTCCGCTTCATCCAGTTTGTGTTGTCCGTGGGCCACGTTGGCTTGTCCTTATCAATTTCTTCCGGCTTGTCGCCGGTCGTTTCGTTTCCGGTACTTACTCGGCGGAGGCCGCTTGTTGCTGGCTGCGCTGCATCGCTCGGACATAGGCGATAATCGCCCAGCGGTCCTTGACCTTGATCATCGGGCCCAGGCCGTTCATCGTGCCCTGACCCTTGGTGATCGTGTTGAACATCTTGCCGTTCGCGTAGACCGCTTCAGCAAACTTGGGGTCGGTGAAGTTCGCGGGGATCAATGGTGTCGTGCCGGTCTTCTTCTCTTTAGACACGCTCTGGTCGTAGGTCGCCAGGACGTCCATCGCGAGCTTGGCCGGCCCCATGCCTCGACCATCTGCACCGTGGCAGGTGTGGCAGTGGATCTGGTACTGCTCCTGGCCATGCTTGATGAAGGCCTGATCAACTTGCACGATGTCCGGGTAGCCGGCGAGGAACTTGGGCACGGCGTTGCCGTTTCCGTCGTCGCTGGTCACCGCTTCGCCCGTGTCGGCCGAGACCTCAAAGCCGCGGTAGGCCAGGTCGTCGCTCTTGAGCATGCCGGGGTCGGACGCGTTGGCGCTTCGTCCCCACGCAACGGTGCCGGGCACGTATTCACGCATCGATCGGCCGTCGGCGAACACCTCGCTGTGGGACTGTGCCTTGGCCTTGGCCTGGTTATCCATGTCCTGGAAGATGTGGATACGCGGGTTCGGATCAAAGTAGTTGCGCTTGAACCAGATGGCCGAGCCGATTCCCATCGGGATAAACGCGCCGATCACAAGGATCGACACCAAGACCATCGGGGGCTTGGGCAGACGCAGATCGAGATCAATGTCAGTGAGTTTCATTCGTCGTCAATGACCTCCACCGCCAGGCAACCCGGCAGGTTCTTCACAAACTCGGCAGACTGCTTTGCGTCAAACTGCGCGTCACGCGCGTCGATCGCGATGAAGAAGCGGTCGTCCGTTGCTCGGCGGAAACGCTTGGACCGCAGCAAGGGGTTGCTCATCATCGGCAGCTTGTTCAGCAGGAACATCGCGAACACCGCGGTGTACGCACTGAACATAATGGTCAGTTCAAAAATGACCGGGATAAAGCCCGCCAGCGAATTGAAAGGCTTGCCTGAGATCAGGAACTTGTAGCCCTCAAAGTTCTCCGGCGCCATGCCCGGGATGGGCAGCCAGTCGGCCATGGTGTACGTCGTGAGGATCAGGCCGGTCGTCATGCCGGTCAGACCCATGCACAGAACAATCCAGGGGAGGATCGTCGGCTTGATGCCCAGCGCGTCGTCGATGCCGTGCACCGGGAACGGGCTGTGTGCGTCGATCTTGGTGTAGCCGGCTTCACGCACCGCGTTGGCGGCGTCGATGATGTCATCGACATTGTCGAACTCACCGATCAGCCCGAAGAGCTTGGGGTCAGCCGAGGCTTCGGAGGCGTCCGCGTGGCCGTGTCCGGTATGGGGGGTATCAATGGCGGTCATGGCTTAGGCGTCCTCCTTCTGCTCGTCGTCGGAGGTTTCCGCGTGGTCATCGTGGCCGTGCCCGGTCAGGCCATGGTGGGCAGCGGGCATCACGGTCTTGACTTCCGCGATCGCGATGACCGGCAGGAACTTCAGGAACAGGAAGAACAGCGAACCGAACAGGCCGAACGAGCAGGCGAACATGCAGATGTCGACCCACGTCGGGTGGAACTGCGCCCAGCTGCCGGGCAGGAAGTCTCGGCTCAGCGAGGTCACGGTGATGACGAAACGCTCGAACCACATGCCGACGTTGACGCACATCGCGGCCCACATAATCCACCAGAGGTTCTCACGGCACTTCTTGATCCACAGAACCTGTGGGCCAATACAGTTGCAGAAGACCATCAGCCAGAAGCCCACCGTGTAGTTGCCCAGCGGGCGGTTACGGAAGACGAACTGCTCGAAGTGGTGGCCGGAGTACCAGGCCACAAAGAACTCGATCGAGTAGGCGTACATCACGATCATGCCCGTGCCGAGCATGACCTTGGCACAGTTGATGATGTGCCGCATGGTGATGATGTGCTTGAGCCCAAGCCATTCACGGCAGGGAATCGCCAGCGTGAGCACCATGGCGAAGCCGCCATAGATCGCACCAGCAACAAAGTAAGGCGGGAAGACGGTCGTGTGCCAACCGGGCAGCTGCGCGACGGCGAAGTCGAACGAAACGACCGAGTGCACCGAGAGGACCAGCGGCGTACAGAGCGCGGCCAGCAGGAGGTACGCCTTCTCAAAGCGGTGCCAGTGCCGGGCGCTGCCGGTCCAGCCGAGGCTGAGGAAGCTGTAGAAGATCTGGCCGATGCGGCTCTTGGCCTTGTCGCGGAGGGTCGCGATATCGGGCACCATGCCGGTGTACCAGAACAGTAGCGAGACCGACGCGTAGGTCGAGACCGCGAAGACGTCCCAGAGCAGCGGTGAGCGGAACTGTGGCCACATCGCCATCTGGTTCGGATAGGGGAACAGCCAGAACGCCAGCCAGGGTCGGCCGACGTGAATCGCAGGGAAGATACCCGCACAGACGACGGCGAAGATCGTCATCGCTTCAGCGAATCGGTTAATCGATGTACGCCAGTTCTGACGGAAGAGGAAGAGGATCGCGGAGATCAGCGTTCCCGCGTGGCCGATGCCGACCCAGAAAACGAAGTTGATGATCGGGAAGCCCCATGCGATGGGCTGGTTGTTACCCCAGATGCCCACGCCGGTGACGAAGAGGTAGCCGATGAAGGTAAAGAAGCCCGCCGCCATGCAGGAAAGCCAGAGGAAGCCAATCCACCAGAGGAGGGTGGGCTTGGTCGTGGCGATTTTAGAGACGTTTTCGGTGACGCCCGCGAAGTCGAGTCCGCCGGTCACCAGCGGTGCGCGACGGCGCGGGTCGTCGACGGTATTGTCCGTCTCGACGGTGGGGATCGTGCTGCCGGGGTGGATCGCTGCCATGAGTAAGTCTGGTATCTAGCGTTTAAACAAGTCGCTTACGCGTCTTTGGTCTTGGGGTACGGGTTACGGATCTTGGCCAGGTGCTTGGTGCGCGGTCGGCTGTTGAGCTCTTCGAGCACGGCATAGGCACGCTTGTTCTTGTTCTGGACCTGGCTGACCTTCGACTTCGGATCGTTGAGGTCGCCGAAGGTGATGCAGTCGGTCGGGCAAGCATCCTGACAGGCGGTGACGATCGTGCCATCGGGCACGGTCTTCTTCTCGACCTCGTCGTGAGCGAAGCCGCCGTCCTTGGTGCTCTGGATGTACGCATTCTTCTGGGCGATCTTGGCCCGCTGGATGCGTTGTGTGCAGTAGGTGCACTTCTCCATCACGCCACGCATACGGACCGTGACGTCCGGGTTGAATGCCAGACGCTTGATCTTGTCGATCGCCTTGTCCTGCTGCGTGTCGGGGATGTTCAGCCAAGGGTTGGCGAAGTCGGCACGCACGTCCTTGGAGTGGTAGTCGAAGTAGTTGAATCGACGCACCTTGTACGGGCAGTTGTTCGAGCAGTACCGCGTGCCGATGCAGCGGTTGTAGACCATCGTGTTCAGGCCTTCGGTGTCGTGCACCGTCGCAGCGACCGGGCAGACCTGTTCACACGGTGCGTTTTCACACTGCACACAAGCGATCGGCTGGTGAACGACCTGCACCTCATCGGGCTTGTCGGGATCACCCTTGAAGTAGGTGTCCGTCCGCAGCCAGTGCATCTCGCGGCTGCGCCAGACCTGCTTCTTGCCAACGGTCGGGATGTTGTTTTCCGCCTGACAAGCGACCACACAAGCGTTGCAGCCGATGCACGACGTCAGGTCGATCGTCATGCCCCATGCGTGCGGCTCGTTGAAGGCTTCCGGTCCATCAGGATGCTTGCGGTCGAAGCTGCCGTCTTCGTAGATCGACGGACCATCAAACAGCTGCAGCGACAAGTCGCCGTGGCCGTGGCCCATGATCTTCTCCAGACCCTTCTTGGTCTGGTAGTCGGCGAACTTGCCTTCCTTGATGATGTTGCCCTTGGTGCCGGACTTGCCGAGCTTGCCCGCACGTTTTTCCAACGCCCACTTCGAGGTGGCATCGACTTCAGGGGACAGGCCGTCAACCAGGTGGTGCACCGAGGTGTACGCGAGGTAGTCCGCGCCGGTCTTATTCGAAACTTCGGCGGGCATGAAGCCCATCTGGCCGGAGATCCGCAGCGGGTAGACGTCACTGCCGACATCCTGACCGACACTGCCGGCCTGCTGATTGCGACCGTTACCGACCTGTGCGATGACGGTGCCTTCGGCTTGACCGGGCTGACCAAAGACCATGATTTCGGTGACTTCGCCGCCACCGGTCTTGATCGTGACCTGATCGCCATTGATCAGCTTCTTCTTACGCATGTCCGGCACGCTCATCAGCAGCGGGCTGTCCCACACGACTTTCGTGATCGCGTCCGGGCATTCCTGCAGCCACGGACTGTTGGCAAAGCGGCCGTCGTAAACGCTCGAAGGAACGAAGACGACTTCCATCTCAGCCGTCTCAACGATCTTCGGCATGACCGTTTCGCTGCCGGTGTCGACATACACTTTCTTGAACGCACTGCCGGGCACGAAGCCCATGTGCACTGCTCGGCGCCAGTCTTTTTCGAAGCCAGACAGGTCAGCGGCGTAGCCCGGATCAGTCAGGTGCTCCGCGAACTTGGCTCCCTTGAGCAGTTCGCCGGTCTTGAACGTCTCGCGGACAAGGTCGTAGCCGCTGGGCTGGGCCAACGACGCGTCGCCGAGAATCGACGCGAGCATTTCAATCGTGCTGCGGCCATTAAAGAGCGGCAGGATCAGCGGCTGCTGCACCGCGACCGTACCGTCGTACCAGCGGCCATCACCCCAGGACTCGAAGCTCGTCGCGGCAGGCAACGCCCACTCGCACTCGACCGCGGTCTCATCGCGGTACAGGCCAAGCTTGATCGCGTGCTTGACTTTGCCGAGTGCCTCACCAAAGTGCATGTCGCGAGGCGCGTCGAACACCGGGTTGCCGCCAAGGATCAACAGCGTGTCGATCTCTCCGGCCTTCATTTGCTTGCTCAGGTCCGCGAAGGCCTGGAGCTGCCAGGCGTCGTCAGCTGTGGGCTCGTCGCTGTACGTCGTGGTGACGTCAAGCGTGCCAAGCTTCTTATTGATCGCGTGGATGTAAGCGTGGCTGTGGGCGTGCTGGTTCGGGCCGGCCACGATGATGCTGTTGCCGCCGGCGGCCTTGAGGTCCTTGACCAGCTTGTCGGCAAAAGCGGTTTCGCTCTCGGTGAGCTTCATGTCACCCGCCGCACCGACGCCCAGTTTCGCACCAACGTAGGTCAGGATCTTCGCAACACGAGAGGGCTTCACAGGGATACGCTCGTCCGCTGCCGAGCCCGTGACCGTCATCGCTGACTCGACGACGTACATCCGGTTCATCGTCGGATTGTCTTTGTCGTCTGCGCTCTTTCGGCCCAGTGCCCAGCCCTTGGCGTTCGCCGTCGCGCTGGGGTGGGTGCTCAGGAAGTCGCAGTCAAAGCAGGCGATGACCTTTGCCTTGGAGACGTCGTACTGTGTCCGCACAGCATTGCCACCAAACGCGGCTTTGCTGCCCTCGATCGCGCTGTCCTGACCGAGCGGCTCATAGGTAACCCACGACATCTCAGGCATTGCGGCCTTGAGCTTGGCCTTGAGGCGAAGTGCGGTCGGCGAGCTCGTCGGCTCAGCCAGCACGGCAAACTTCTTGCCGCCGTCAGCCTTGAGCTCTGTGGCCTTCTCGGCCATCCATTTTTCAAACGTCGCCCAGGAGCTTCGGCTTCGGCTTTCGCCTGCACCAAACAACACATCACGCAGCCGTTCGGGATCGTACTGCTGCAGCGTCAGGGCCTGGTCGTAGACATCTGTCGCGTAGCCGGCCTTGGGGTGGCTTTCGACCTTGATGGGTCGGCCGTCAAAACTCGCCACGAGCATCGGGTGGGCAACGCCGCCGCGCTCGGCCATCGAAGCGAAGTAGTTCGGTACGCCGGGGATCAAGTCCTCGGGACGCGCAGCAAACGGGGCCAGTTCTTCCTTGGGCCAACGTCGGCAGCCCGACAGCGTCAGGCCGGCAAGCGCCAGCGAGGCACCCGCGAGCTTGAGGAACGTACGGCGGGAGACCGATTGAATCTCCTCGGGATCGTATTCCGAAAACTCGTCGCCGAGCTTCTCGAGCAGTTCAGGCGCATTGGCCTGCTCCTCGAGGGATCGCCAGTAAGCCTGTCCGGTGATGTGGTCTTCTAAAGTCGACACAGGGGTTCCCAATTGGTGATTTGGTGAAGTCTGATCTGGTGAAGTGTCCATTGCTGTCATGTCAAATGCTTTCACTTCTTACTTCACCAAATCGCCAAATCAAACTTGTCTTACCGGTGGCAGGTCGAGCACGACTGCATGTACGCCGGGTTATTGATCTCGTACTCTTCCTTGAGTTTTGTGCCCAACCAAAGCTGTGCACCTCGCTCATCATCCTCATCCAGTTCGCCCGCAGCGACCTGAGCCTTCACACGCTCATCATCCAGCGGGGACCAGTCCATCTTCGTGATCTTGTCCAGCGGACGCAGGTGCAACTCCGGTGCGCGGTGACACTCAAGGCACCAGCCCATCGAAAGGTTCTGCACCTGATAGACACCCGCGATCGGGTCGTCGGTATTCGCGCCGCCCATCTTGTCAATGCGTCCGTGGCAGCTGACACAACCAATGCCCTTGTTCACGTGGGCTGAGTGATTGAAGTAGGCATAGTCCGCGATGTCGTGGATCTTGACCCAGGGGATCGACTCGCCGGAGTAGTAGCTTTCCCAGACGGGCATGAGGTCGATCGAGTTCTGGTGTGCGCCTGGCATGTTGCTCGGCATACCCTTCAGGTCTTTGCCCGGCGCGTGGCAGCTGACACAGGTCTGCGTCGGCGGGATCGCCGCAAAGGATGCATCCTCAACCGTGTTGTGGCAGGTGCGGCAATCCATCCCGAGTTTGCCGACGTGCGTCGCGTGGCTGTACGGCACGGGCTGGTCCGGCTGATAGCCGACGTTCAACGTCTCGGCCGAGCCGCCGTAAAGCACCAGTGGTGGCACAACGGCTGCGCCGCCGAGGACCGACAGCACAATTAGCGGCAAGAGGTAATTGGCCCACTTGGGGAAGACAAACTGATCGGTCTGTTCGTAAGACAAAGTGCTCGTCTCTGTTGGCCGACAGGCTTAAGTGCCTTGGCCGGTGGTTTTAAAACGCCATCGACGTCGAGGTCGAGCGCTACAACATAGCCTTTCTTGCACGACTCGGCAAAGCGGCCAAACCAACTAATTGGCCGATTCCTCCTTGATGAGAACCGGTTGCAAAACAACGGCGAAAAGTAACAACACACCCATCGACAGAGCCACATTCATTTGTGTAATCAAGTTGCGAACGCACAGCGTTCATACCCCAAGTGCACGCCCATCCGGTCGCGAAAAAACAAGTGCCAGCAAGGCCACCAACGCAACAAGCACCCCAGGCATCATCGCACCCATGATCAGCGCTCCCAGCGTCCCCAGCAGGCCCCCGACCACCAGAACACCCCAGACCTGGTACATCCCCTTCAGATAACTGCCCGGCTCCACCGGCCTGCCGTCCCAAACCGCACGAAAACAGTAGCTCCGCAGCAGCAAAACAACCGCCCCCAGCAGCACCAGCCACGCAATCGAGACCCCTACGACCACCGCGCCAGCCAGGGAGCCGCCCCCTTCGCCAGCCATCGGCTGGGTGGCCAGAACAGCGATCAGCCCCCCGGACGCCACCACCAAAAGCCCGATCCAGGACCGCCAGCCCGCTTTGATCGCGTCAGCAGGCGTAAGTTGGGTCCGTCCTTTACTGTCCATGGTTGGCATTTTTGAGCTCCCTGTGCGTTGTGAAGAGTGTAACAAGCCGGGCCATCCACTACGCTATCGCCCCGATGACAAAGCTTTGTGTCCCCATCATGGTCGAATCCGTCGATGCCGCCCTGGCAGACGCCCAAGCTGCGCATGGTGCCGGGGCCGATCTGGTCGAGCTGCGCCTGGATCGGTTCACCGACGACCGGGAGGCAGCTGTAAAACTTGTCAATAACTGCCCCCTGCCCTGCATTGTGACGATCCGACCGGACTGGGAAGGCGGCGAATACGACGGGGACGACGCTCAACGCATCGCCCTGATCGAGTATCTGGGCACGACATGCACCGGCCCCGCCTACTTCGATGTCGAACTGGCTGCCTATGACCGCTCTGCCAACCTCAGGCAAAAGGTCAATCTCGTTGTTGATCACGCCGACCAGCCCCGCCCTACCGACACAGGGCTGATCCTCTCGTCCCATGACTTTGAGAGACGGCCGTCCGACCTGATCCGACGCGTCCAGGCCATGACCGAGCATCAGGCCTGTCGGGTCGTCAAACTCGCATGGGCCGCACGATCACTCCGTGACAACCTCGAGGCTTTCGAAATCATCCGGGACCGACACAAACCCACCATCGCGCTGTGCATGGGCGAGTTCGGCCTGCCCTCGCGGGTGCTGGCAAAAAAATTCGGTGCCCTGCTCACGTTCGCCGCCAGTGACGAAAGCCGCGGCACCGCGCCGGGCCAGCCAACGATCGACGAATTGAAGTCCCTCTACCGCTGGGATGCACTCAACGAATCGACCCAGGTCTTCGGCGTCATCGGTGATCCGGTCGGACACTCCATGTCCCCCGCCATCCATAACGCCGGCTTTGACGCCATCGATTACAACGGCGTTTACCTGCCACTGCGCATCCCGCCGGAGTACGAACACTTCAAGGCCACCGTCGGCAGCTTCCTCGACCACAAACCGCTCGACTTCCGCGGCGCCTCGGTGACCATCCCGCACAAACACAATCTCTTGCGATTCGTAGAAGAAATGGATGGCGAGATCGAGCCGCTGGCCGCCCAGATCGGTGCAGCCAACACACTCACCGTGCGCGATGACGGCTCGCTCTATGCCAGCAACACGGACTATGCCGCAGCATTGGATTCGGTCTGTGATGCGATGTCGATCGACCGTGCGCAACTCGAAGGCAAACGCGTCGCCGTGCTTGGGGCTGGCGGTGCCGCAAAGGCCGTCGTCTTTGGTTTCGCTCACTACGGTGCGGATGTCACGACATACAACCGGACGCTCGAAAAAGCGCAAGAACTCGCAAACGCGACAAGTACTTCTGCAGGGTCAATTGAAGAAGTCGCCTCCGCCGAGTTCGACATCCTGATCAACTGCACCCCCATCGGCATGCACCCGAACGTGGACGCAACCCCATACGACTTTACGAGCATCGCATTCACCGGCGACCCGCCGCTGGTCTTCGACACCATCTACAACCCCGTCGAAACAAGGCTGCTGCGCGAAGCCAAAGCGGCTGGCTGCGTCACCGTCTCGGGTGTCGAGATGTTCGTCCGCCAAGCCGCCGCGCAGTTCACCCTCTGGACCGGCCAACCAGCCCCCGGCGAGCGCTTCCGCGCGGTCGTGCTCGATCGCCTGACACAGCGCGACGATGCCTAGAATGCACTGCCCTATGACCGAATCCGACGCCACCAAGCCCGCCTCGTTTTTCTCCCTTGGCACCAGGCCCAAGCACGAGCCGCACATTGTCCCACCGGGCACGCAAGCGCTGGGCATGTGGCTGTTCCTCGCAGCCTTGGCCGTGCTCTTTGTCGGCGGGATGCTCGCTTACGCCATCGTCCGTGTCGCAGGCACCTTTGAGCGCACCAACCCTGTTACCGGCGAGGTCCTGCCCGCCACTGCACCGCCGCTGCACACCATGGGCATTCCGCTGGTGCTTTGGCTCTCCACTGCGGCGATCCTGATCTCCAGCTACACCATCCACCGAGCCGTCGAAAACATCTCCAACGAGCGGCAGGATAAGTTCCGCCAAGCGCTGATCGCGACGCTGTTGTTAGCCGTGCCGTTTTTCCTCGCCCAAGGCGCCGGGTTGTCCACCATGCTCGGCCGAGCCGCAGAGGGCGGCACCGCGCTGCAGTATGCCGTCTTCGTCCTCATCATCATCCACGCCCTTCACGTCATCGGCGGGCTGGTCCCGCTGGTCGTCGTCATCCGACGCGCTCATCAGGGACGATACGACCACGAATATCACAGCCCCGTAAAAAGCCTGGCGCTTTACTGGCACTTTCTCGATGTGGTCTGGCTGTTGATGTTCGCGACGTTTCTGGTGCTGGGTTAAACCAGCAACATCATCAACGGAACCAACGTCGGTGGAACTCGCTGTTTCTGCTGCCGACTTCAGGACCGACGTAGCCGGGGTAGGCGAGGTAGAAGTCGCGGATCGCTCCGGCGAGGTTGTTGTCGCCGTCGTCGTAAGGCTCTAGCCCATCATCCAGATCGACAAAGAACACTTCACGCAGTGAGTTGCCGGGAGCGACGCGGCGGTGAGCCGGTTGCCACTTCTCAAGTGATCCGTTGTAGCGGATGCCGTTGGCGAAGCGCCAGTCCCCGTTCATCCGGCTGTGGCCCAGGCCATTGCGGACCAGTTCACTCAGCCTCAAGGCATCTGTATTCATGCTCTGGTTATGTGTCGCGCTGAAGCGCTGGACCAGGCCTGCGGGGTTGCGATCCAGAAACTCATCGAAGTAGGAGTAAGTCTCATCGGTCTGCCGGTCACGCAGTTCCTGGTGCCCCTCGGGCATGTAGCGGACATTGTTGGTGTTGCGCAGTTCGTTGAGGCGGATCGCCTGGTCGCCATTGATCCCGAAAAAGGCGGTGTTGAGTTGCGGGTTTCGGTTCTCTTCGGGGACGCCCTGCGTGCCGGGCCCGGGCGAGCCAGGGGTGACCGACTCCCAGACCTCGTACCGGTCCATGTTCGTAACCTGCGCGAGCCTGCGGAAGTTCCAACCCAGGTACACGATCAACACCAAGGCCAACGCAATAAACGGCATGACCAGCACGGTCTCGGCCATGACGGCACCGTGCATGCTGCGTCTTTTTCGGCTTGTTGCGTTCATGCGTTTCATCAACTGCCTTTCGCACCACTTAGTGCGCTAACAACATCTCCGCCATCGGCTTGAGGGCATCGAGGTACTGGTTGACTTCTTCCAGTTCACTCGCGCTGAGGTCTTCGTAACCCGTCGCTAAGCCGATCTGGCTCTGGACCAGATCAACCCACTGGTCGTATTCCTGCACCGGCTCGAGCTGGGCGTGCCACATTTGTGTCCAAAGGTCCCACGAGTGGTTGTTCCAGACACTGGCCTGTGCGATACCGACGTGGCCGTCGTACAGGCTGGTGTTAAAGAGCTGGCCCCACATCGGTGCCGCGTTGGGCTGCTTGGCGATCCCCAGGAAAGTAAACGCGCTGCCGGGCAGACCCAAGGCCCCGTCGACAGGACGCTGCATCGCGGAGTGGTCGAAGTCCAATGGCTTGGGCAGCTCTTCACGCGAAGCGAAGTTGTTCGGATCGCGGATGATGACCTCCGGCCCGACATTGATGCCCGCCCAGACGTAGAGCCAGCGGTACTCGATGCGGTGGGTATCGGTGATCACGCCGCCGTTGCCATCGGGTCGCGTTGTCTGCCACTCGATGGCGGCATCATCTTCCCAGACATGGTCACGGGTCTTGGTTGCCCCGGGGACATCCGTCCAGCCGCCGCGCGGTCGGAGGATCTGCCAGTCGTGCATTGTCTCGGGCCCGGTCGGCTGGCCGTTGAGGAAGCGCTGCTGGTAGTCCATGCGGACAAACTGGGTATAGGCGACACGCGGGGTGCCGGCATCGATGATGTTTTCCGCCTGGTTGTAGTTGGTGATCCACTGCGGGTCGAGGAAGACCCACGTCCGAGCCGAGCCGGGCCACATGTAGTTGAGCTTGTTGCCGGACATGCGGTTCACGCGTGTGACGAACTGGCTGTTGTAGAGGACCCTTGGCGCATCGATACGGTTGCGGAGGATGTCGCCCAGGGCCTGCCAGGTGCCGTAGGTCGTGTAGCCGGTGACTCTTGAGCCAACAGTGATCGTTCGCCGCCCACCGCTTCGACCGATCCCACCGGACCATCGCGAGTTGGCACGCTCGGAATTACTCGTCGGCGGGCTGTAGTTGGGGTTGGGGATCTCGTCGGTCTCGCGCTGAGTCGACCGCCAGCCGAAGATCGTGTCGTATGGACCACGGTTGGTGATCTCGTCATCGACCCACATCGGCAGGCGACCACGCACCACCGGATTGCGGAAGTCGTCAAAGTGATAACGCTCCCAGGCAATCGCTCGCTCGAACGGCGCAACCGCGGCCAATGCTTCGCTGCCGGTGTGCCGCATGTTGCGTCGGCCAGCCTGAATCGCGGTGACCTGCGTCAACTCGTCGAGCTGTTCCATCGTGGCCGTGCTGATCAGGTCCAGCGATTCCATCGCCTTCCAGAGTTCGCCGCGGCCAAATTCACTGTCGTAGAACGTCATCTCCCGGACGTCATAGCCGCCCTGATTGAAGAACTCATCCATCTCTTCAAGCTTGCGTTCCTGCTCGACCAGGTCGTCGCGGATCTCATCGAGTGTCTGGTCGCCGAGTTGGTCTCCCGTGCCAGCGCTGAGTTGGTCCTCGACACGCTCGAGTGTCGCGCGAACGTCCAGCAGCGTGTACTCCGTGGCAAGCGGGACCGCGTCGAGCATCTGCACAACTGAGATCAGACGGGAAATTTCGACGTTGTTCATCGCCACGGTATTGAACGACCGGGCGACATAGCCAGCACCGGAGATCACTGTTGCGTCTGCGGCGTTCTGGGTCTGCTGTCTCAGTTGGGCGTGTCGGCCGGCGTTAAAGACATAACCAATCATGCCCACGATCATGAAACCACCGAGCAACGCCAACACCATGACCGCGCCGCGGCTCTTGGGCGAGCGTCGAACTCGGCGGTTTCGCCGTGCGGTGGTCGGGTTGGAAGGATTGGTCTTCATCACGGTGTTCATCCCTCGTTATCGCCGGGGTACGCCCGGGGCCTCGGGGAGTCGTCGGTCGATGCCTTCGTTGGTGAGGATGGCGCGGGATTCGATCATGGTCCACTGTCCGGGCGGGCCGGGGCTGTCACTGTTACGACCGGCCGGTGTGTACGAGCCCGACTCGCCGACGGCAGCAAAGATCCGACTGGCCAATGGCACGGTCAAAGCGAACTCGTGACGAACCGTCACAGAGATCGCGTCCTTCGGGCCGACCGTTGTGAAGCCATCAATCGATTCGAACTCAACCGAATCCGAGCCATCGGGATAGACACGGTGCAGCGTGACGTCGGTGTGATTCGCCGCGTAGTACAAGCGCTGGGCGAGCATCTCGGTGACCCAATTCGGCTCGGACCGCCCCATCGCGCTGTACATCTCTGAGAAGCCCTGAACAAACATCGGGCCAACATCGATGGCGGTGTTGTCTGTACTGGCCTCGCGCCCGCAAACCGGGACGAGTGCGATCATCGCCGAGCCAATTATGTTTTCTGACTTCTCCGAACTCAGGTCGATCTCATTGGAGGCCAGACCATAGTTCGTCGGGATCTGGACAATCGCGACACGCGCCGCGGCATAGGCCGAGTACTGCACGTAGAACAAGCCGGTGAACACCAGCATCGTCTGGATCAGCAGCAGGGTGACCATCAACAGGATCGGCGTGACCAGCACAAACTCGATCATCGCGACGCCCGAGTCGTCGGCCATGCGTTCTCTAACCGAAGCCTTGCGGACTTCAGCCGATACCGCCCGTAAGCGCAACCCGAGCCAGAACAAAACAACCAGGCACAGCAACGCGCAGCCCAACAGCCACAACGCCGGCCCACTGGTGAGTGTCGACCACCACCAGTCACCCGGTTGGGTTGGTTGAAGTTGTGCAAGCACGTGCATGACAGGAATCTCGTTGAGAAGTCGGCCGATGTACTTGGCCAACGTATAAGTTACCGATTCATTTCATCGGTTGAAAGCCGATCGTACAAAAACTCTTCAAATAAAAGAAAAAACATCACAAAACGTACACCGTTTGAATAACGAATTGGGCCCGAGAATCAAAACTTGAGCGTGATGCCAGCTCGGATGTAACCCGAATCATCTAGATCCCGCAGGCCGACCGGGTCGCGCGTGTCATAGCCGAAATCAAACTCCTGGCCAAACGCGTATCCCCCGGCGACGGTCAGTGAGGCGTTTGCGCAGAGTTCATAAGTCAGGCCAAGCTCCAAACGCTCCTGACTGAACAGCAGCCTGCGGTTATCCAAACTGCCCGGCAGCGTAAAAGCGTCGGACCGGCGTACGTATGCAGCGAAGAGCTTGAGATCTTCGGTTGCCTGATAGCTGACCGAGCCATTGAACGAGAAGAATACTGCTGAGCGGATGTCGACCGTCCAGAACTCGTCCGGTGTCCATGTGAGTCGACTGAAGGGCAAGCCAATCGCATAGGTCGTCGTCTCGTTGAGTCGGCTGAAGTAGGTCACCGCAGGCAGTGGAACATCAGGTAAGAAGACACGGTTGCCGTCGTAGTTCAGGCCGATGAGCCAGCGGGTGTCTCGGTCGATAGCTCGCACGGCGAAGATGTCCGCTTTGCCATACCACGCGTCGCCGTCATTGAACGGCGTCGTGCCCGCGTAGCCGACACCGAGCGTGTAGCCCATCTGCCATTCGCCACCAAGCGTTGAGCTCAGGTCCACGTCGCCGAAGCTGCCGCCGAAAGCAAGAGAAACATCAACCAGATCATCCGGCAGCGCCGCGTCGGAGGTGCCGAGTTGGTACTGGATGAACTCGTAGCCGATCGTCGGGTTGTAAGACGCGTCAGGCTTGAGGCGCACCCGGCCGGTCGATTCAAAGATCGAGAGGTCGACGTCGAGTCCGGCGCCTTTGGTCTCGGTCGGCGTAAAAAAGGCGTCGCCGCGCACTTCGATCTGCTGATCACCAGCCCAAGGCACAAGCATCATGCCCGGTCCGGACTGAGCGGCAGCGGAATGCGACAGAAGGATTGACGCAGCGAAAGCAGTACCAAGCAGGGGTCGTTTCATGCCACAACTGTAGCACCGCAGCGAGGGCTTGGCCGATTACTTGTCGTCCAGCAGGTCAACACTCGCGAAGCTCTTGCCTTCGAGCATCTCCAGCGACGCCCCGCCACCCGTGGAGACATGGGTCACCTGATCGGCGAAGCCGAGCTGTTCGATCGCCGCGGCCGAGTCGCCACCGCCGATGATTGAGGTCGCATCGCTGTCCGCAATCGCCTGGGCGACCGTTTCGGTACCGACCGCGAACGGCTCACACTCGAACACGCCCATCGGGCCGTTCCAGACCACGGTCTTCGCACCCTTGACCAGATCGGCATAGATCTCCGCGGTCTTCGGGCCGATATCAAAGCCCTCCCAGCCATCAGGGATCTGACCCGCATCCACCGTCTGCTTGTTGCAGTCCGGGTCGTTGAATGCGTCGCCGCAGTTTGTATCAACCGGCAGGACAAGCGTGTCGCCGCCCTTGGCCAACAGCTCCTTGGCGAGCTCGACCTTGTCTTTCTCGACGAGCGAATCGCCAACCGTCCCACCCTGTGCGAGAGAGAACGTGTAAGCCATCGCACCACCGATCAACACCTTGTCGCATACGCCCAGCAGGTTGTCGATCACATTGATCTTGTCCGAGACCTTCGCCCCGCCAAGGATCGCGACAAACGGCCGCTCCGGGTTAGCGATCACATCGGTCAGGTACTTGATTTCCTTTTCAACCAGGAAACCAACAACCGCGGGCTTGCCGACTTCCTTCATCACCTTGGCCACGGCATACATCGACGCCTCGGTGCGGTGGCAGGTGCCAAACGCATTGTTGCAGTAGATATCGCCGAACGACCCGAGCGTGTGGTTGTAGCTCTCGTCGTCGCCCTTCTTCTCGCCGGCGTTGAAGCGGACGTTCTCCAGCACGAGCACCTGCCCGGGCTGCAGTGCATCGGCCTTCTCGTGTGCGTCATCGCCATCGGTGTCGCTGGCCATTTGGACAACGCCTTCGCCGAGCAACTCGCCGAGGCGGTCCGCTGCGGGCTTGAGCGAAAACTCGGGGTTGGGCTCGCCCTTGGGCCGGCCCAGGTGAGCCATCAGCACAACGCTTCCGCCGTTGTCCAGGACGTGCTGGATCGTAGGCAACGCCATGGTGATCCGCCGATCGTCGGTGATCTGCCCGTCCTTCAGCGGGACGTTGAAGTCCACGCGCATGAGGACTTTCTTGCCGGTGACATCGATATCTGCAATGGTTTTCTTGGCCATGTTGGTTTCCTTTCGAGCCCAGCATGATACGAAACTCAAGCCGACGGCGCAGGCCTATCATGTAAGTCCTATGCAAACCCACCTCGAACAACTCGGTGCGGAGATGATCGGCTACGGCCCAGCGGACAATGCCGTCGCGTTGGCGGAGGGCTTTGGCAGTTTTGAAGCCGAGTACGCCGCGATCCGTCGCCATGTCGGGATCCTCCACCTGCCGCAGACCGGCCTGATCAAGCTCACCGGCGACGATGTCAAGCCCTTCCTGCACAACATGCTCTCGCAGGACATCAATGCGATGACCGGCGGGCAGACGAAACGGGCTTTCATGCTCGACGACAAGGGGCATATCCTTGCCGACGCCTACGTCCATCACGGCGATGCATCGACCTGGCTCGAACTGGACCGTTTCGATGTCGCGTCCACTATCCAGATGCTGGACAGCAGGCTCTTTGCCGAGGATGTCACGATCGAAGACATCAGCGGCAGCAGGACCGCGATCGCGCTGCTCGGGCCAGCATCCGTGCAACTGCTCGACAAGGTCGCAACCCATTCAGTTGAGAGCATGACGATTCAGGACATCGTCTCGATGCAGGGCACAACGCATGTCGTCAACATCGACCAAGCGACCGTCTCCGTATGTCGGCGTGACCTTGGGCAGACGCTTGGCCTGACACTCTTTGTGCCCAACGACCAAGCAGAGACGATCTATCAAGCCCTGCTCGACGCAGCGGGTTATGAGAGCACCGCCGAACCCGACGCCGACTTCGCCGAGCGACGACGGGACTCCTTGCGTGGCCGCCCCGTGGGTTGGTCCGCCTACAACACCGCGCGGATCGAATCGGGTCGAGCGCTCTACCACATCGACTTCGGCCCGGACTCGCTCCCTGCCGAGGCGGGCGAGGCCGCCTTTGAAGAAGCGATCTCGCTGACCAAGGGGTGCTGGCTGGGCCAGGAAGCCGTCGCGCGGATGCACAACCTCAGCCACCCCAAGCGACTACTTGTCGGGCTCAAGTTCCCAACCGATGCCTTGCCCGTCGCGGGGACACAGGTCTTCGAGCACGACGAAGACAAGCGGGCCAAGGCCCCGCGTGACGGTCAGATCGGCGGCATCACCAGTTCGACACTCTCGCCCCTGCTAGGTCGAACGGGTCTTGCGTTCGCCGTGATGAAGTGGGGCCGACACAAGCCGGGCACGAAGGTCGCGGTGCCTGTTGAAGGACAGATGGTCGAGGCCGAGGTCAGCGGGCTGTATTTTGCGGGCTGATATCCGGTCTGTGACGGATAGGCAAAGCAGGTCACGCTTTGCTCGCATCTCCCCCCAAAGTCGCTGCCCATTCCAACCGATAACGTTGATACCACCCGGCCTTTTCCGGGGCTTTCATAAAGGACGCACCATGCTGCCTGACACGATCGAGGTTGAACAAGCCGGGTCCATGGTGACCGCGCATATCAAACAGGCCGAGCTCGCCTACCAGGAGATGCAGGACCTCGTCGATGCCTGCACCGACAAGATGCGCTACGAGAACGCGCAGAACTTCATCTTCGATTTAGCTCAGGTCGAGTTTCTTGCCAGCGCGTGCATCGGCTCGCTCGTCCAGCTCCTGCAGGACATCGAGCATCAGCGCGGCCAGATCGCCTTGGCTGGCTGCCAAGAAAATGTCGCGTTCCTTTTCAAAGTCACCCGACTCGACTCGGTCTTCCCGATGTACGACGAGGTCGATGAGGCGGCGGAGTCGTTCTGA
>JBMZAP010000035.1:0-26900 GCA_049611445.1 Phycisphaeraceae bacterium
GGTGAAAAATCCTCGATCCCCATCCGCAATCCCATGTAGGTAAGCAGGAAGTTCCAACTCCGCTGTGTGAGGAGAGCCGGCTCCGGGTACTCGTGACAGTTCGCGCAGTGCGTCCGAGCGAGTTGTTCTCCGTCGAGTGTTGAAGAACTTCCCGAAGACGGCTTGTCCCCCTCGCCGCACCCCCCGACCGTCGAGGCAAAGACGATGGCCGATGCAATCAGCAAGGTGCAGCGGGTGATGGATTTTTGCGGTCGATTCAAAACGGAGCCTGTCGGAAAGTGCCTTGGGTGTGAAGTGATCTTAGGCTTCACATGCATGTCATTACGGTACATCATCATAAGAATCGGCAATGTATTGATGGGATAAACAGCAGAAAATAGATCTTTCCGGTTGATTTTCAGTGCAATTATGAAAGGGATATGCCCGTCTAACTGGCATGCGATTGCGGTCGATGAGAACCGTACTTGTTTGCGGTGGCCTCCTGATCGTTCGGCGGTGGGGCGGCTGATTTGCGCGAAAACCACACAAAACCGTAAGCGGGGCGGCCATTTGGCCGTCCCATTTTTTAATTGGATGTCCTTTTTTCATTGATATAGTGGTAGGACGGCATCGAAGGACTTCTTATGCGACGCGCATTTACGCTTATCGAACTGCTCGTGGTCATCTCGATCATCGCGCTGTTGATTGCGATTCTTCTGCCCGCGCTGGGCAAGGCCCGTGACTCGGCGATCACCATCCAGTGCATCAGCCAACTCCGCCAGACGGCAATGGCGTTTACGATCAGCACGACCGACAGCAAGCAGGTTCCGATCGCAGCAATAGCGCCGGAGCCCGACGCGCCGAAGGGCGGGTGGTGGTGGTCGACCTCGCTGATCGACTACATGAGCTATTCAGAGGATGTGATGATGTGTCCATCCACGACCGTCTCGCCCCAGCCGAGGATGGGTGCGATCTCCGGCGGGCAGCGTGATCTGGCTTGGTGGGACGGCTCACAGTACCCCGAGGCAGCGGACAAGCCCGAGCAGGGAAGCTATGGCCACAACATGTGGGTCAGCAACTTCGATGAAGCGTTGAACCCCTGGGGTTGGAAGGGCCAATACCCCAAGTCCAAGCACTTCACGAACATGGACCAGATCACCAAGACGACGCTGACGCCGTTGATGGCGGATTGTTTGTGGGTTGGTGCATGGAGTAATCGCAACAACAACGAGTTTCCACCCGCTCAGGAGCGGACGCAGGCGATGGGCCCGGGCAGTTGGTCCAGCGGGATGAGCCGGTTCGCGCTGACGCGTCACACCAACCGCACGACCAACGTGAGCTTTGCCGATGGGCATGCCGAGTCGATCAAGCCCTCGGGCCTGTGGCAGCTTTACTGGCACCAGGAATCGACGCCGCTTAATGTGACGATCGCGTGGGAGTAGGGCTGTTCGACGTCTGATAAGTGGTTCTGCGATCGCAGCTATCGTCTCTGAGTCAGATGCCTTATCGGCCTGCGCTGAATGTAGCTCAAGTGTTGCTTATCCTCGCGAAACACCCGATTAAGATGGTGTCGTCATCCTAATTGCCCTGTTACCCCACGAGTAGCATGCCACGCAGTCATCGCATCCTGGTTCTGGTTCACCCTGATTGTGTCCCGCCGGACTCGATCGAGGGGCTGACCAATGAGGAGATGGCGCACTTCAAGACGGAGTTCGATGTCGTCGCGACGCTGAGGAACATGGGCCACGGCGTCCGTGTGCTTGGCGTGTCGCACGACCTCTGGACGATCCGCGACGCGGTCGAGGATTTCAAGCCCTACATCGTTTTCAACATGCTTGAAGAGTTCGCGGGTGTCGGCGTGTTCGATACACACGTGGCGGCGTACCTCGAAGCGCTCCGCGTGCCTTACACCGGATGCAACCCGCGTGGCCTGATGCTCGCGCACAACAAGGGCCTGGCCAAGATGGTCTGCCGGTATCACCGCATCCCCGTGCCCGCGTTCCACGTCTTTCCGATCGGGCAACGCAAGGTCACCCCGCCTAAGCGGCTGACCTACCCGATGATCGTCAAGTCGCTGACGGAAGAAGGCTCGGTTGGTATCAGCCAGGCCTCGCTGGTCAACGACGAGCAAGCCCTGGCCGAGCGTGTTCGCTTCATCCATCGGACGACCGCCACTGACGCGATCGTCGAGCACTACATCGATGGGCGGGAGTTGTACATTGGCGTGCTCGGCAACCAGCGTTTACAGACCCTGCCGATCTGGGAGATGGATTTTGCAGGCCTGCGCGAGGGCGCCCCACGCATTGCCACTGGCAAGCTCAAGTGGGACGAGGACTACCAGAAGAAGATCAAACTCAATACCGGCCCAGCGAAGAACTTGCCGGACGGTTTGCAAAGCGAGTTGCCCAGGCTCGCCAAGCGTGCCTACCGCGCGCTGCAGTTGTCGGGCTATGCGCGGATGGATTTCCGTCTGGCTGACGATGGCAGCGTTTACTTGCTGGAGGCCAACCCCAACCCGCAGTTGATGTATGGCGAGGACTTTGCCGAGTCTGCGGAGACCGCGGGCATCAGCTACGAGCAGCTTATGACGCGGATCATCAGCCTTGGCCGCCGATACCGCCTGATCGGGCAGGCATAAGCGTAAGAAATCTCTGCTTGCAGGTATCCTAATATCGTGATTGATACGCCTGAGTATTCCATCGTGATCCCCGCCTACAACGAATCGGTGCAGCTTCCGTTCACGCTGCCTGCGATCCGCAAGGCGATGGCTGCGGTTGATGCACGCGGTGAATTGATCGTCGTAGATAACAATTCGAGTGACGACACGGCTCGTGTCGCTGAGCAGCATGGCGCGAAGGTCGTCTTCGAGCCCGTCAATATGATTTCCAAGGCGCGCAACGCCGGGGCCAAGGCCGCGACGTCACAGGTGCTCATCTTCGTTGATGCGGATACGCGTCCCTCGGCCGAACTACTCGGTGCCACGCTTGAACAGATGGCTCGGGACGATCGGACCGGCGGCGGGGCAGAAGTGGAACTCGACCCGCAGCCGAACTGGCTGACGCGTCAGTTCGCCAAGCTTTGGAACTGGACTTCACGCCAGATGAGTTATCCAGCTGGCAGCTATTTTTTCTGCCGCCGCGACGCGTTTGAAGACGTTGGTGGATTCAGCGAGTCGCTCTACGCCAGCGAAGAGATCTGGCTGGCCCGTGCGCTCAAACGTTGGGGCCGTAAGCAGAGGCCTCGCCGGAAGCTGCATGTGATCAGCATCCCTGTCGTGACAAGCGCTCGTAAGCTCGACAACGGGCCGAAGCTGTACGGCATGCTCTTCCTGATGCTGATCTTCCCTTTCGCGGTGCGCTTCAAGGGATTGTGCGGCTATTGGTACAAGCGTGAAGACCATCACGCGCCGGGCGAAGTGAGGGACGCGATAGCCCCCTCTCCCTCTCAGGGAGAGGGCGGGGGGTGAGGGTAGGGCGTTTAAGCGACCACGTCCCTCGATAAGCTTCACTGGCTCACAATGCACCACCCTCACCCCAACCCTCTCCCTGAGAGGGAGAGGGGGCAAGGCAATCATTCTTTCTCAGCATGTTCCAGCGGCGCATCGGTATCCAGCGTAATCCGATACAGTCCCTTGTTTGCGGTGATGTAGAGGGTTTTGCCGTCGGCCCCGAACGTCACGTTGGTGGTTTGTTTGCCGACCGCAATCGTCGCGACAAGTTGGCCGGTCGGTTCAAAGATCCAGACCTTGCCGTGCCCGGTGGCATAGAGTCGGCCCTGCACATCGACGCACATGCCGTCACTGCCGCCGCCCTTGCCGTCGTTGATTCGCCCGAACACGCGCTTGTTCTTGACCTTGCCTGGCGACTCGATGTCGTAGGCATAGATGTAGTTTGCTCCGTTGTCCGCGACGTAGAGGATCGACCCGTCTGGCGAGAGGACGATGCCGTTGGGGCGGACGAGATCGGCTGCGACACGAACCAGCGGTTTCATGACCGGCAGAGTCCGGCCCGTGTCGCCATCTTTGTCAAGAACAGGTGCTCGATCCGTCTCGCTGCTTTGAAAGTAAACACCTTCAATCTCCATCTCCATCGAATCGCGGTTGCCATAGCGCGGGTCGGTGAAGTAGATGTTGCCTGACTGATCAATGTCAAGATCGTTCGGGCTATTCAGTTTCTTGCCCTTGTAAAGGTTCTGAGTCGCTGGGCGAAATAGCTTGGGAGCGCGTTTAACTGACCAACTGCTCACTGCCCTTGCGCCGTGCCGACAAGCGATCAGGTCACCATCATGATCAAACATGAGGCCGTTGGCATTGCCGCTTTGTTCTTTTGCGGTAGTTGTTTCCCCTGTCTCTGGATCGAACTTCAGAATCAACGCCGCGGGGATGTCCGTGAAGTAGATGCACCCGTCCGGTCCCAGTGCTGGGCCTTCGGTGAACTTGTACCCGTCAGCGACCTTCTCCGGCACGGCGTCTTTGGGTACCAGCTGGGCGTGGATGGATAGCGTGCAGAAGATGAGCAGTAGGGCGGCAATGTGTTTGAGCATGTGGATTCCATTGTATTTCAAGATCATACCCCGTGGTGTAGCGGGAGACGCGAAGCGTCCCGTGCGAATCGGCTGAGATGGCTTGAGCGGGACGCTGCGCGTCACCCGCTACGCCGTTCTTTATAATCTTTGGCATGGAAAAGCTACGCTTCGGCATCATCAGCACGGGCAATATCGCGCGTCAATTCATCGAAGGCATCAACGGCGGGGCGACGCGTTGCACCGTCTCCTCCGTCGCGTCACGCTCGATCGATACCGCCCAAGCCTTCGCTGATACGTACGGTATCGCTACCGCCCACGGCAGCTACGACGCATTGCTCGCAGACCCCAATATCGACGCTGTCTACAACGCGCTGCCTAACCTTTATCACAAGGAGTGGACGCTCAAGGCCCTCGCCGCGGGCAAGCACGTGCTGTGCGAGAAGCCGATGGGCATGGATGCGTCTGAGACCGAAGAGATGTTTGCTGCCGCGAAGCAGGCGGACCGCATCCTCATCGAAGCATTCATGTACCGGACCCACCCACAAACCAAGGCGGTGCTCGCCAAGATCCGCGAAGGTGCGATTGGTGACGTCAAGCTCATTCGATCGACCTTCTGCTATCGCACCGAGAAGATCCAGGGCAACACACGCTTCGATCAATCCTTGGGCGGCGGTGCGATCATGGATATCGGTTGCTACTGCGTCGATCTCGCTCGACAGATCACAGGCGAAGACCCGACGACGATCATGGCGACCGGTCGGCTGTTTGATTCCACTGACGATGGCAAGATCGATGTGTCTGCCTCGGGTGTGCTCGGCTATCCCTCTGGCATCTACTCGACCTTCACCTGTGCCATGGATACGCAAGCCAGCAACATGGCTCAGATCTGCGGGACGCTTGGCTATATCGAAGTACCGGTGCCATGGAAGCCCAGCACCGGCAAAGCGACCTGGACACTCAAAACCATGCAGAAGCCCCGGCAGGATGGCGTGCCCGATGAAGTCGGCGAGCAGGTCGAGGCGTTCACCGACGAAGCGGACAAGCCGTTGTACGCGCTGGAGGCAGATGCGTTTGCCCAAGCCGTACTCGATGGATCAGCCCCCTTCATGACCGGCGATGAATCGATCGGCAACGCCAGGGTGCTCGATGAGCTGCGGCGTCAGGTCGGTGTGCAGTGGTGATCGCACATTATTCAGTCCCGGGTTTCCATCCGGAGTTTTGGCAAGGCAAGCAGCAGCGTTTTCCGCCATAATGCCCGCTTCACGCCTTGGAGACTGATGTGATGAAGGTTGCACTGGCGGCAGACCACGGGGGCTACCCCCTCAAAGCCGAGATTGCGGAGTTGGTAAAGTCCTTGGGGCACGAGGTTATGGACCTCGGCGCCCATCAATACGACAAGGATGACGACTATCCGGATTTTGCCCGGTACATCGGCCAGGCGATCCAGCATGGTCAGGCCGACCGTGGCGTGTTGCTGTGCGGTTCGGGCGTGGGGGCTTCCATTGCAGCGAACAAGATGAAGGGCGTGCGGGCCGCGGTCTGTCACGACGCCTATTCTGCAGCACAAGGTGTCGAACACGACGACATGAATGTCCTGTGCTTGGGCTCCCGGATCATCGGCGGGGCGGTAGCGGATGTGCTGGTGCGAGCGTTTCTGGCCGCGAAGTTCTCAGGCGAAGAACGCCACGAACGCCGACTGGACAAAGTCATCGCGATCGAGTCGGCAGGGTAAGCATTGATCAGAGCACGAAGCGTCAGCGAGTGGCATGAAGTCGCAGAAGACTCAGTGCCACTCGCTGACGCTTTGTGCTCCGACCAATCTATTAAACCAGCGGCGTCCCGGCCGGTTGCCCTTCCAGCACCACGCGGCGTTGGGCCGTGGTGTGCGGGTCTTCGATGTCCGGGAAATCGACTTGTGCTTCGGGGCAATACGCAAGCATGTGCTCGAAGAGGAAGCGATTGACCGTCGTGGCATGGGTCATGTGCAGCAGGTGGCGGTTGCCATCGATGAGTTCAACATTGGGCACGTTTTCGCTCGGGGCCTTGATCACCCAGTCCTTCCTCGAATGGATCTGGTGCACAGGCGGGTAATCGCTTGGCGGTTGATAGCCCGACCAACTCGCCGCGACGGTTGACGCCCACTTGGTCATCGCCTGATCAACTTCGCGAGCACCCTGCATCAGCCGCCCCTTATCGTCGTCATCGAGCCCCTCGCGCAAAGCGAAGGCCAACTTCATCAAAGGCAGGCTCTTATTGACCGATCCGGTCGGTACGAATCGTCCCATCAACTCGGCCAGTTGCATGATGCCCGTGACCTTGTTCGGCTCACGCGTGGTCGAGATCAGCAACACCGCCCTTGGCTTGGGGTCCAGGTGCATCGCCATCTCCTGCGCGAGCATCCCGCCAAAGGACACCCCGCCGATGAAAAGCGGCCGATCGTCGTTGGGCTTGCTGAGTTTTTTGGCCCAGCGCTGGGCGTAGCCCGCGACAGACTCGCCGTGTTCATGCGGGATAAACGCAGGGGTTTCGAGCCGATCGCCAAAGGCCTTGCGCTGGTAGTCAAAGACCGCAGGCGTGGACCCGAGTCCGGGCAGGAGGATCAGTCGGCCGGGGAGGGTCAGTTCTCGCATGGGAGTAGTCTAAAACGATTTGATTGGGATGTGTAGCGGGCTTACCAATATAAAAACCCCCGCCATTTGGCGGGGGCTCTTGATCGCGTCATGTGTCGCTCGGCTTACTTGCCGGGCTTGGGCTCAGGCTTGGGTGCCGGCTCGTTCGGGCGTGCCTCGAACGAGTGCATCTTCATCTTGAAGACCAGTGTTGCGTAGGGCGGGATGTTGGGCGGGCTGCCCTGCTCGCCGTAGCCGAGGTTGTAGGGGATCACGGTTTCGAAGGTGTCGCCCGGCTTCATCAGCTGCAGCACTTCGCCCCAACCCTTGATGACCTGCTCAGCAGAGAAGGGGACGGTCTGTGGGGAATCGAAGGTGGTCTGCAGGACTTCGCCGGGCTTGTCGCCGTCCAGCAGCTTGAGCTCGTAGTCCATCGTGCAGATGTCGTTCTTGTCAGGGCTCTTGCCTTCGCCTGCTTCAACGACGCGGTAGGCGATGCCGGACTCGGTCTTCTTCCAGCCGTCGTCGGCCTTCAGGGTCGCGATGTAGTCCGTGCCTTCCTGAATTGCGTCCTGCTTCTGCTTCTCCATCATGTAGGCCTGGAAAGCACCCAGAGTTTCCTGCACCTGCTCTTCGGTGAGCTTGGTCTTGACGGGCTTGGGCTCTTCACCTTCGGCCACGGGCTCAGGCTTGAGCATCGCTTCGTTGACACCGCTGAGGTAGGTCTCCGGGTTCAGCTCGATCTCGGCTTCACGGTAGCTGTTGCCGATGAGGTAGCCGATGCTTCGGCCGTCGTCTTCTTCTTTGAGTGCCGCGGCGATGCCCTCGACAAAGGCTTCCATGTTGACTTCTTCCGTGCGCTGGGCGAGGAAGCGGCGGGCCAGTTCAAAGCCTTGCGAGTAGCCCAGTGCGTAGTCGCCGTTCTCTTCGGCCAAGCCTTTCATCAGCCCGTCGCCGTAGGTCTTGACATCGAGGTCGGGTTGCGACGCGGGGATCTGCTGGCCATCGCTGCGTCCGATGGCGTAGCTGATGCGGTCAAACATCGACTTAAAGCCGTCGGGGTCGGGGTAGGCGGTTTCGTCATCGAGGAAGAAGTGCTTGTCTCCGGAGTGGACGGAGGTGGGCTTGTGCTCGTGGTCGTGCTTCTCGGCTTCCTGTGCTTCACCGAGTGCGGCGGCGACGGCTTTCTCGAGGTCGGCCTGCTGTTGGGCGGCCTTGTCGTTCTGGGCGTACGCGACACTGAGGGTGCCAACGGTCATGGTTGAGGCGGCGAGCAACAGGCCCGTGAGGGTCTTGCGGGTCATAGAGCAGGCTCCATTTCGTGGGGTCGGATTGATTGGCCGTGAGGCTCACGGCAGGGGGGAAAGACGTCGCAGTATACCCAGATAGTACGCGCGGGCAGCCCCTTGGGTTCCTTGAACCGGGCAAACCCTCGGAAATGTCTTACAATTCAGCCGCTCCCAACGATCACAGGAGACTCGCTATGCCGCTGTTTACCATCCTCTTTGGCGTCGCCCTCATGGCGGTCGGGGTGGGCACCTATATCGGGGCGGGCGAGGGGGCGAGTTTGTCCGCGCTCATTCTGCAGTTAATCCTTGGCCTGCTGGCTCTTGGCATGGGCGTTGGATCGATCGTCAAGAAAGAAATGCGCATGCATTTGATGCATGGGGCGGTCATGCTTGCGGCCCTCTTGGTCCTGATCGGGGTCGTCTTGCCCTTAATCGACTTCGTGCAATACCTGTTTAAGCTGGACCAGGCCAAGCAGATGGGCATTTTGCAAGCGTTGCTGACCGTTGTCTTTAGCGGAGCGTATGTCTATCTGGCCGTCCGGTCCTTCCGTGCAGCCCGTAAAAACCGCACAAACCCACCCTCAGAGGCTCCAACCGAGCCCGATCCACAGCCCGACTCCACACCGGAGCAATAACGTGGCATAATGCACAACTGCGGCATCCCGGCCGCGGCGTAGTACCCCCCGCCAGAAGTACCTGGAGAGACCTTTTTGTCGTTTTACGAACCCCTGCACTGTCGGCTTGATGCGTTCACCGCGCTGCGCGATGAGCTCGCCGATCTGGAGACCACCGACGGCCTGGTTCGCGCCGTCGTTGCCGTCGCCATGCATGAGCTCGATCACGATGAGGCCGATCCGCTGCTGGTCGCGACGCAGATTGACGACCTGGCCGATCAGGTCCGCGGCCGCGTTGTCAGCGATAACCCCCGTGCACTGCTCGCACACGCGCACCATGTTCTTTTTGAAGAAGCACGCTTCCGTGGCAACCTCGGCGACTATGACAGCCCCGGGAACAGCTACCTGCCACGTGTCCTGAAGACACGTCTGGGTCTGCCTATCCTGCTAACGCTGGTTTATAAGGCTGTCCTTGAACGACTGGGTATCCCGACCTTCGGCATTAATGCGCCGGGCCACTTTCTAGCGGCGGTTCCTGCAGTCACGGTCGGATCAATCACCAGCATACGTGACGACCTCGCGCTCATCGATCCATTCTGTGGCGGCACACTTCTTACACGTGAAGAGGCCATTCACCGGATCGCCAAGGCGGCGGACGGCGACCTTCTGCTGGATGAGAACATCGACCTGCTGCCGATCGCGACGCACAAGCAGTGGCTCATCCGTATCCTCCAGAACCTGCACATGGGCTTTGACCGAAGAGGTCAGGTCGATGACAGTCGAGCCATGTCTGAAATGATCTGGCTGGTTGAGCAGGAAGGGTAACTCTTCCGACCATACAACGGACAAAGAAAAAAGCCCGCGGGACTGGGGTTACGTCTCCGCGAGCCTGAGGGGGTGGGCGTATTTTGTTGGCCGTTTGTTTAACGGCTGACCAGAGAATCCTATTCCCCGGGACTACGATTTCTACTGTTTGACGAAAAAATTTTTGCTGTGATATAGGACACACAATGCCCATCCAACGTATCGCTTTGATCGGCCACTGCGGCTTCGATTCCGGATCGCTCACCCGTTTCGCTGAGGATGTTGCGCCCAACGCCGAGGTACTTCGCGTTAACGATCAGCAGCGTCTGAACGAGATTGCAGACGCGAACACGCTGCTGCTGGTCAACCGCGTGCTGGATGGGCGTTTTGATGTGGGCGGTTCGGGGATTGCGCTGATCGAGTCGATCGCCCGACAGGATGATGCGTCGCCGACCATGTTGGTGAGTAACTACGAGGATGCTCAGCAGCAGGCCGAGGCGGCTGGAGCGTTGCCGGGCTTTGGCAAGTCGCAGATCGCAGATCAAGCTGTGCGCGATCGAGTCGCTGACGCGATCAACGCGGCTGGTGCAGATGAGAGCGCGTAAAAGAAAACCAGCCGCTGGTTAGGCGACTGGTTCGAGAAGTCAGCATTTAAAAACGAATTCAATCTCTGAACTGTCCGTCCTTCGATAAGTAGTCATTCCAGATCGGCTCCATGGCGGCATCCCAGCCATTACCGCCTTTGCCACCGGGGATTTCCATATTGGTGATGGTTTCACCTTTGTCTTCATAAAACTCACCCGAGCCGTCGAGGAACGAGACGTTAAAACCATTGCCATGGTGGATATCGATTGCCCGTCCCGTCGGGCTTGGCTGGTTGTAGTGCGTGCTCTTAGTGAACACATCCGCATAAAAAGCACTGTCGGAATTGAACTCCGGATTGTCGATGTTGTCGATCTCTAAGCGTTGGTGGTAGCTCTGCCCCATCCATCGCAGCCCTTGTGTCCAAGGGTCCCCTCGGAAGCCTTGTTCGGCGTTATTCGCTTCGTATACAGGACTGGTGTTGACCGGGCACCAGGCGATCATTTCGGTCACGTATTCGTTGTAATACAGCAGGCCAGTCCCTGTCCAGCCGTCCCATGTCGTTCCATTCCATCCCCATTTTCCGTGCCCGAAGCTTCGGCTAAATACGGTGAACGCGTCCCAGTTTGCATGGGGTGTAAAGTCACCTTTGTTGTCAGCTGCGTAAGCGGCTTGGGCCTTCACCAATTGTGCGGTGTAGTTCAAGCACTGAATATCACCAGCCGTTTCACGAGCCTTTGACAAGGCAGGCAAGAGGATGGCGATCAGCAGCGCGATGATGGAGATCACGACAAGCAGTTCAATGAGCGTAAAGGCTCTCAGTCGAGGCATCAGATCATCCTTCAAATCAGAAAGGGGTAATTGATAGGAGATCGTTTCCTGATCAATTAACCAAATTTTATATTGATATTGCGCAGAAAACTATTCTTATTTTTGACAACACCACTGCGATATTTGGTCAAGACAGGCGTCTGTAGCCAGCAAAAGCAATGCTCATACGACAGGGGCTCAGGTTCAGTGGCCTTCTTCCATCACGTAGTCGTAGACGGCTTCGCAGTGGTTTTCACGCTGCCCGGTGAGGGGGTTGGTGCCGTAGCGTCGGCCGTCGGCGTTTCCGCCTGACATCGCCATGAGGATGGCGTCAACCTGATAGCCCTGGTCTGCGAAGTGTCCGCCGCTGCCGTCGCCGGCCATGAAGTTGTAGCCGCCATGTTCGTTGTATTTGCTTTCGGCTGCGCGATAACGCATATCAGGCGAATCCATCGTCATCAGAAATTCAGAATCGATGTCGTCGATTTCAGGATTGCGCTTGTACACGCTCTCAAAAGAAGTTCCGCGATAGTTAAAGCTTGTGAAGATCCTGTAGCCCGGGTAGTTAAACCACGCGCTGGCGCCGAGCCAGTCATTGGTTGCAGGATCTTCGTTGTCCATCAGGCAGCCCGCGGCCCAGTTGCCAAGTCCCGTGTTGTCGAACGACGGGCAATGGAAGATGCTGCCCTCGGCTCCGATCGGCAGGTAGCCTTGTTCGACCGCGACCCCCATGCCAACCGCGAGCCTGTTTGATGGGCCTCGATACGGATAGGCATGCCGCATGTCGTAAGCGTCGCCCCAAGCAAGAGTCCTGCCATCTTTGTCACGGATCGTCGAACTGGCGAAGACCCCCTTCGCGTCCGTCGCGTAATTGTATTGGGCTTGAACGGCCGAACGCTGGTTAGTCAGGCACTGCGTCCTTTCGGCTGACATCCGTGCTTTGCCCAAGGCAGGTAGCAGGATCGCGATCAGTAATGCGATGATGGAAACCACCACGAGCAGTTCAATGAGCGTAAAAGCTCTGAGACGAGACATACAGGGCTCCTTCAACTTGAGACCAGATAGACAGGGTGATCGAATAGATTAACTCTTTATCTTAGCCCGTTCTATGGGCTTTCCAAGTTTTTCTTGCCTGTTTTGACATGTCTGGCACAGATTCAAAGGCCCCTGACGCTATAAAAAAGCCCCTGATTGCTCAGGGGCGTTTCAAGCAAATATTTGCCGTTTCAGTCTCAGTCAGCCTTGCCAGCCGGGCCAGTGCTCATCGTTGCGGATGTAACTGCCGGTATCGACCGGGTCAAAGAAGACGGAAAGCAGCGGGTGTTCGACGGGCTCTTCCTGATCGGAGACGGCCTCGAGGCTCTCTTCGGCGGCGTAGGTGTTGCCGTTGGAGCGGTGTACGAGGACGTGATACCAGGGCTGGTCTTTGCCGGGCTGGCTCTGGTTCGCCTCGTACCAGGAATCTTCGGCCTGGCAGGCCATGTCGAAATCGACGATCACGCCGCGGTAGCCGTAGCGCTTGTGCTCGACTACCTGGCCGATGTGGAACTTCGGCAGGTCTCCTGGGAAGTAATCGGGGATGTCAATCGGGCTGTGCTGGCTCATGGCGGTCTCCAAACGTTGGGTGTCGCGGCCAAGCGTCTCTACTTAACTATACGCATGAGAAAGGACGCAGATTCCACAATGTCAATTAATACTTACGTTTTGTAGTTTTTTCGTATCTTCAATCCAATGCAATAGTTGCAGCCCCGTATGGGGTTCCGCAGCAGGGGGCGATATTGAAATATCGGATTTTGGACCGGATCAGGACAAAATCAGGTCAGTGAGCAGGCAAACGGCGTTCAATCCTCAGTCGGCAGTGTTTCGCCGTACATGTGCTCGCGTACGTACGGGATACGTGTCTGGGACCGGCTGGGGGGCGGTTCGTAAACCTTGTTGCCCAGGTCGTCCTCGGCGGGGATTCGGCGTGTGATTGGGCCAGACGACCCGATGCCCGAGGTGACGGTGTCGCGTGCGACCTGCCCACGTCCATCCTCAGATGCTCGCAGATCGACAAAGCCAAGCTTGTACACCACGCGTGGATCAAAACGCACTTTGCCGGTCTCCGTAACGTACGCAAAGCTGTCATCACGGGCGACGCGTGCCAGCCCGCGAAAGAACGGCTCCGCCTCTTTGAACTGCGGGACCAGTCCGCCTTTTCCAATACGGTTGATGTAACCCCAGCGGCCGTCCACCTTGACCATGGCATAGGTACTTGCGGTTGACAGGTCCCGTCCGGGGCGTTTGCCTTCGTCTTTCTCTACTTCTTCGAAGTCACTGGAGTGGACCGCGTCGTCGAAGTCATCCACTTCGTCGAACTGTGGCTGGACCGCCCACTTGCCCGCCTCGGTGATGAATCCCCACTTGCCTTGTGTTTTCACAGCCGCCATACCGAAGTGAAAGTCGCGTGCATCCTCGTACAGTGGATCAACGCGGAAGCGAAACGCTTTGCTGATATAGCCCCAGCGCAGCTCCCCGTTCACCTTGCCCTGCACCTTGGCGTAGCCCTCGTGGAAGTCGCCGAGTCGTTTGACGTTGCCCGATTTGTCATGCCAGGCGATCTTGCCTGTCTTGTTGATGAAGCCCCACGTTTCATTGGGAAACTGTACAGCAGCGTAGCCATCGTGGAATGACCGGGCCTGTTTGAATTGCATGGGGATTTTCAATTTCCCCGCTCTGTTGATGAAGCCGACCTTGCCGTCTTTCTCGACCGCGGCGAAGCCGTCCTGCATACGCAGCACGCCGTCAAACTGCATGGGAAGCAGTTGTTTGCGGGACTTGTCGATCATGCCCCACTTGCCGTCGTTCATAACGACAGCACAACCTTCATTGAAGCGGTCGGCATAGTCATAAGTTGCGATGATGAAAAATTCTTTCGGGTCGTCATCGCGTGCCGGGTCGCCACGCAGAAAGCCCGTCTTGCCGTTGCTGATATAGCGGGCAAAGCCTTCGAAGCTGTAGTCGGTCCATTCGAAACGTGGATAGACGATGACCTCGCCGTCCTGATTCATCAGCCCCCAGTTGTTGTTGATCTGAATAGGGAAGAGCGCATCGTCTGACGCGGCGTCAACGATCTCAACCTGGTCGGTTTTTTGCCCCTTGCCGTTGAACACCCAGTTGGGCTGGGGGCGGTCCTCGACTTGTGCGAAGCCGGACATACTGGGCACAAACAGCCCGGTAGCGAGCAGGGCAGTGGTCAGGCTTCTTGCATTCATCTCAAACCCCAGTTTTATCTGGTCGAATCAAGTGTATGTCTACAAAACTTCAAACTCCAGCATTTGATTGCATGTTCGACGCGAAACATGCGATAAAGTTGCATAGATGCCACCAGATGACGCTAGTACGACGCCGGTTGCGCCTGGGATCGATCTTCCCGACGCGGCGCTGTCTTTCACATTCAGTCGGTCATCGGGTCCGGGCGGCCAGAACGTCAACAAGGTCAATTCGCGAGCAACGTTGACTGTGTCGAAAGATGCTTTGCAGGCTGCGCTGCCGCCATATGCACTGCGCCGACTTGGGGTAATCGCTTCGCATTACATGACGCAGGAGAACTTGCAGATCAGTTCGGATGACAGTCGAAGTCAGATTGCCAACCGCAAGGCGTGCCTGGCGAAGTTACGGGAGGTGCTGGTTGATTCGATGCGTCGGCCCAAGATCCGTAAAAAGACCAAGCCGTCGGCAAGAGCGATGCAGCGCCGGCTTGATGCGAAGAAGCATCGGTCGCAAATCAAGGCTCGGCGCCAAGGCAGAGATGTATGAGCACAGATCGCATCGTCCGTTACCCGGATTGTTCGACATCCTGCGGGTTGAGGTGATTGCCGCAATATTTGCAAAATGTCGCGTCGTACTCGTGTCCATCGCGTGAGCAATTCGGACAGTGCTGGGTCGTTGAGCGTCGCGCGTGGCGCTGAGTCTCGACCATGATCTCTGCCGAGAGAATACCCGCCGGCACGATGATCATGCTGTAACCGATGAGCATCATCATTGCCGATAGGAATTTGCCAATCGGCGTAATCGGTGTGATGTCACCGTACCCGACGGTGGTCATGGTGACGATGGCCCAGTACATGGATTCGGGCAGGGAAGAGAAGTCCTCATTGTCCGCATTGAACTCGACGATGTGCATCAGCGCAGCCATGATGGTCACAATGATGAGCACGGCCGTGAGAAACACCGCGATCTTGTGGCGGGAGGAATAGAAGGCGCGCCGAAGCGCGTCCGCCTCGCCAAGGAAGCGAACGAGTTTGAAGACTCGGAAGATACGCAGCAGCCTCAGCAGCCGGATCACCATCATTTCATGGGCATTGGGGATGAACAGGCCGAGATAGGTTGGCAGGATCGCAAGCAGGTCGACGATGCCATAGAAGCTGAAGACATACCGCCAGGGCTTGCGCACAGAGGCAATGCGCAGGACATACTCGACGGTAAACAAAATAGTGAAGACCCACTCGAGCACGGCGAACAGCGTGTCCGTCCAGGGCGGCATCGTTTGAACCGAGTCAAAGATGACGACCGTCACACTCGCAAGGATCGCGACGATGAGTGCGATATCGAAGAGGCGTCCTTCTCTTGTGTCCGCCTCGAAGATGACTTCGTGCAGTCGGCTGCGCCATGGTGCGAAGGTTTGCGGATTTTCGGTTGATTCGGTCATTGCAAATAATTGACGGATATAAAGAATTCTCGTGGCTTAGTTGTGAATCGGTAAAGAATGCCTTTTCTTATGATAAAGAGAGGTATACAAGGTTCGTTTAGCTGGCATCGAACCATATATATTGTTACTATCTTCTGTTCCCCTTGTTAGAGAAAAGAAAAGCATTTTTCCCATTCCAAAGAGATCACTATGCCTAATCTTGCCAGTGTTTTAAAGGATGAGATCGCACGTTTAGCGCGAAAAGAAATCCGGGCCCATGTCGGTAAGACGCAGAAGCAGGTCGCTGATCAGCGCCGCGAGATTGCCGAGCTTAAGCGGATTAACACGGACCTGAATCGGCGTCTGAGCTTCCTCGAAAAGCAGGAGAAGCAGCGCTTGGAGCAGCCTGCCGAGCCGAAGGTGATTATTCAGAAGGCCGACGGATCGACCGAACCGGAGACGACCGCACGCTTCAGCCCCAAGTGGCTGGCCAAGCACCGCGAGAAGCTCGATCTCTCCGCCGCGGACTACGCCAAACTCGTTGGCTGCTCGCCGCTGAGCATCTACAAGTGGGAAAAGGGCGAGTCCACGCCCCGAGCCAAGCAGCGTGAGGCCCTGGCTGCCATTCGCGGGATCGGCAAGCGTGAAGCTCAGCGACGGATCGAACTGATCTCCTAGCTTCCCTGACCAACACAAACCTTCCACCCGGTACAGCAACATGTGCCGGGTTTTTCTTGCGCGGGATGATTCGGTCCGGTTCGCTCCAGGAACGTCTGAATCAGATGCTTGAACGACCAATACGCAACCGGAGGTCAAAGGACGCGTCATGCCACAACATCCGCCAGCCCTGCGCTCGGGCTTTACGCTAATCGAAATCCTGATTGTCGTGGTCATCCTCGGCATCCTTGCCGCGATCGTGATCCCGTCCTTTGCCAGCGCGACTGAAGACACGCGTAAGGCCGCCTTCGCGCAGGACCTCCGTGCGTTTGAGACAGGGCTCCTCCGATATGAAGTCGATAATGGTCAGTTCCCACCCGATGGTAGTTCGGGCGCGGTTCCGCTGGGGCTTGAGCCTTACGTTAATGTTCCGAAGTGGGAAGCGGGATCGCCCATTGGTGGGGTCTGGGACAACGAGACGGACGATGTTCTGAGTGCTGGCATGGGGGTGCACTTCAACGGGACCGGCGAAACGCGCGACAGTACATACATGGGCGACATCGATCTGATGATCGATGATGGTGATGTTTCGACCGGGTCGTTCCGTGTCTATGGCGACCGCTATTACCGCGTGATCGTCCCCTGATAAAACAACACCCCGCGTAGAGCAGGGTGTTGTCAATGTGATGGTTGGGATGTTTTACGCGCTACCGAGTGGCGGGTTCTCGCCGCCGGGCGAGGTCTGCTGGGCGGCCTGCTGCTTACGCATCTCGTAGTTCTGCTGGACGATCTGGTCGGCCCAGCAGTACGTTGCGACCTCCATGATCACAGGGTATTTCTCAAACGCTTCGTGGTATGCGTCGATCTCAGGGCCCTCGGCCTTGTCCTGGGTCTCGGCGACAAACTTAGCTTGGATCAGTTGCACGGCTTCCTGGAGCTGCATCGGGGTCTTCCTTTGCTTGGGATTTTAAGGATTTACGCGGCGTGACAAACGCCGGCGGGTCAGCCATCATAGCGGGCTTAACCCTTTTCCGCAGTCGATCCCGTATGATCGCTTGCCCCACCCAACCAACAGGAGCTGTCCATGGCCTTGCTGCAAACGATTAAACAACAAGTCATCGAAGCGATGAAAGCCAAGGATACGATCGCCAAGGACGTTCTCCGCGTCGCCCAGGGCGATATCGAACTGGCTCAGACCCGCACAGGCAAGGACCTCTCGGATGACGAAGTTCAGAAAATTGTTCGCAAGCTGATCAAGTCCAATCAGGAAACGCTCGCGGCCAGCCCGGATGATGCCACCGTTGAGAAACTCAACAAGGAAATCGCCATCCTTGAGGCACTGTTACCACGTACCTTGGGTGTCGATGAGATCGTGGCCGCGTTGGCTTCGGTTGAATCAGACATCAAGGCCGCGGGCAACGATGGTCAGGCGACCGGTGTCGCCATGAAGCACCTAAAGCCTCAAGGCCTGGTGGTGGAAGGTAAAGACGTTTCCGCCGCGGTCAAGCAGATCCGCTCATCTTGAAAAGGATTGAACCTCAAAGAGCTGCTGGACACTTCGGATAAAGACAACCTAGCCCAAGGAGATACCTATGGATTTCGGCATGATGTTTATCATTCTGCTGCTTGGTGGCAGCAGCAATGCAGGCGACCTGCTCGACTACACGCCGACGCAGGCCTACTGGGAGATGCACGACCAGCGCGTCGTAGATACAGACACGATGGCCGCTGTCATTTCGGATGACAACGCGACCGCGACGGACAAATTGATGGCGGTCCGTACGCTTGGTGAACTCGCGAGTGCTGAAGGTGCAGCGGATGCGGTCAAAGCCAAGGCCTTGGCCACGCTAACTCCATTAACGCAATCCAAAGAGCCCTTCGTGGGTCAGTACGCCAAGCGTTCGATCGCCTGGCTCAAAGGTGTAGAGCCGCCGGCCCGTTCCGCGTTGGCTGATGATGTGTACGACCTTGACCTCGCGCTGCTGCCTCAGGGTTCGACATTTGTCGGGCAGATGAATGTCGCCAATGGCGTGAATCCGATTGATCTCGCATCCCTGATCCCTGATGTGAAAATTGAGGGACGGTCGATGCGTGAGCAGATGATGAAGGAGATGGTGCCGGGGATCCTTGAAGTTGTAAAGACAGTTGGCAACGTGCGAGCAGACCTGGTCACGCTGGGCTTTCAACTGGAAGACGAAGAAGAGCAGTTCATGCTGGTTGTTCGTGGGCAGTACGATCGCGTTGGTGTTCAGGTCGCGTTAGAAGAGATGCTCGGCGATGACGATGATGCAAACTTCTTCAGTGTTGGAGATGTTGAGGTGGTGTCCGTTATGAATTACGACCCCTACGCGATGCTGCTTCCATCGGATGATTTGTTCGTCTTACTGTTTTCCCAGAAGCGCGATGCCAAGCTACCTATCGACGCGATCGCGAAGAAGTTGAGTCAGGCCGACCGCAAGCCTTCGTTTGACGAGGCGTTGTCCAGGCAGGTCGATGCCTTGGGCCGTGGCCAGGCAGATCTTTGGGCGGCGATGAAGGTCAGTAAGGTAATGAAGGAGGAGGCAGAGTTTCGAGAACTTTTCGGCGCCTTTGATGCGGCGCGAGCATCGGCGGTGCGCGATACCGAGGGGATGCTCAACGTCCAGTGGGTCGGCGAGGGGGCGGACGAAGCCTCGGTGAAAAAGTCGGCGGAATTTCTGACCGGCCAGGTGCAGGAAGTGGTCGCCGAGATGAAAGCTGAAAAGCAGCATATGCCTAAGCCGATGCAGTCCATGATCGATCCCATGATCAACATGATGGCGTCGATGACGTTTGAAGCCAACGGCAAATCGATGACCGGGGGAATGAAGGTTGATCCGAATATCGGGATGACCATGCCGATGATGATGATGCCGATGGGTGCCCAGCATCACCATGACCACGATTTCGCAGAGGATGCGGTTGAAGAGGCGCCCTGACGCAGACCGCGCATTATGCGGAGGCGAGTGCGGCCGAGGGTGCTGCAGCTGCTCTTGCTCTTGCGCTTCGTACGCGTTTGAGGCAGGGTCTTTCGATGAAGTGCCAGGACATCACCGCGAGACACAAGGTCACGGGAAACGTGATCAGCGTCATCGGGATCGGGTCTATGCCGGGAATCCACGTCGCAATGATCTGCTGGATCGGCCAGGCGTAGATATAAATGCCATAGGAGTAGTCACCGAGCTTGTTGAACCGCCGCAAGGCTCCGCCGGGTAGATACGCCAGGCAGAACAGGATGTAGGGCATGATCACGAGCCATGCCGTGTTCCAGAGCGTGTCGTTCCGCAGGAAATAGAACGCGATCAGCGAAGCGACCAGGAGGCCTGACGCGAGGGGCAGGTGCAATGGGATGTGCTTGCGTAGCAGGTAGAAGCATCCACCTGTCAGGAAGAAGGCGTAAAGTCGGTAATGGTCCTGCACAAGACCGCCTTCGATCGTGAAGCCACGGTAAGCGAAGTACGCCATAAACAGCGCGGTCAGCCCATAGAAGGCGATCGGCAGGAGTTTCTCTCTTTTGCGCAGCAGCACGAAGAAAAAGAAGAACAGTCCCACGCCGATGTAGGCCTTGATCTCGTGCGGCAGCGTCCACAGCGAGCCGTTGAGATCGCCCGTGGGTGGATTGGTGTCATCCGTTGAGTACGGTGCATTTTCAAACACGCCCGGCAGCTTGTACTGGATTGGGAATGGCTCCAGCATGCTGTTGGCCATGACGAATTTATAGACCTGCTTGCTGGCGAAGTACTCGCCCATGGACTTGCTGGTGAACATGGGCCCGACAATAAATGCGCAGAAGAGGACCGCGACCAGCAGGGCCGGGTAGATCCGCAGTGCCCGAGCTTTGACGTAGTAGCTGACGCGCGGGTGTCGGAACAGGCTGGCCATGATCAGGAAGCCGCTGGTCGCGAAGAAGACATCGACCGCGTGGTGTCCGGAGACCCAGCCGGTCAACTTGTAGATGGGTTCCTCGTACTGCTGTTGGTCGCCCCATGCGATCAGGTAGGAGTGTCCGAAGATCACGGCTGTGGCCGCGAGGAAGCGGATCAGGTTGAAGTTGTTGTCGCGCGAGCCATCGAAGTCAGACAGGCGGGGTGCCGACGTGGGCTGGGTTGCTGTATTGTCGGCCGCATCTGTCATAGCAGTCGTGTCTCAGGATCCAGCAGACCTTTGGCATGCGAATCTCCCAATGAGATCGCGCGGGCATGACCTGTCCATGGCTTGGATATCGGGTGGATGGGGGCCGGTTTTAAGGCCCGCAACAGGCATAAAAAAAAACGGTGCGGGCGAAAGGCCCACACCGCTTGAGGGTGCGTGTTTTTATTCAGACGCGCGATCAGTCGTCGCGTGGTTCGAGTTCGCGGACCCAGATGTTGCGGTAGTGCACGGTCTGGCCATGGTTCTGCAGGGTCAGCGGCAGCTTGTCGGCATGCTTGTTGTAGCCGGTGCGCTTCTTGTGCGTCGCGCGGCCCATCAACTCCTGGTTGTCCTGCACCAGCACGCCATTGAGGAACGCGGTGATGCGTGCGGGCTTGGCGAGTGAGCCGTCTTCGTTGAAGTGTGGCCGACGGAACACGATGTCATACGTCTGCCACTTGCCGATGCCTCGGCCGGGGTTGGCCAGCGGCGGGAACTGGCCGTAGATCGAGCCGGCCATGCCGTCGGGATAGGTCTTGTTGTCCTTGTTGTCCAGGACCTGTAACTCGTATTGGCTCATAAAGAAGATGCCCGAGTTGCCCCGGCCCTGGCCGGAGTTCTTGCTCTCGCTTTCGGGGGCCATCCATTCCAGGTGAAGCTGGATGTCGCCGAAGGCCTGCGAGGTTTTGAACCCGCCCGTGCCCTTGGTGATCACCAACTCGCCCTTGTCGTTGACAGGCCACTTGGTTTGGATTGCGTCGGTCTTGGTGCCGCCGAAAAGGACGATGGCATCGGACGGTGCCTTGCCGGTTGCGTCCTGCGTGCCGGGGTGGCCCGGGTCAACGACGGCGGGCTGGGGACGGTTGGGGTCGTGGACGTCCCACTGCATATAGCGTTCTTTTGCGTCGCCTGTAACGAGGGTGGCGGCACCGGCGAGGGCCAGGCCAGCGATGGCAAAGGTGAACATTCGAGATCGTGGCATGGTGTTCTCCAGGAGAGGTGGATGATTGAGTCGGGTCAGTGTATCAGGCTGCTGAAGGAGGACGGGGCGTTCAGGCCGGCGCTACGCGGAAGACAAGCCCGGCTGCAAAATGAACAAGCCGTGCCCGGATGGACACGGCTTGCATTTGTTGATGCTGACATAGCAGGCCGCGAAATCATGCGGCTCTGTCAGATCGTCTTTTGGGTCGAGTAAAAATTACTCGGCAGCTTCTTCAGCAGCTTCTTCGGCAGCTTCAGCGCCTTCTTCAGCAGCTTCTTCAGCGCCTTCAACAGCCTCTTCAGCAGCGCCTTCTTCAGCAGCCTTTTCTTCGCAGCCGGTGATCAGGGTGACGGAACCAAAAGCAAACAACAGTGCGAGTAACCAACGTGACATAGTGAGCTCCTTATGTCCTAAGATGAATTCCCCGGCGGCACACACCGCTCACGGGTCATCTAAATGCTAACCCGGTTGGTTGACGTACACAAGTTCTCAACGTCGATTCCTCGCCGTTCTGGGCGTATTAAACGGGCTCATCGCTCGCTGTAACCCAGTACCACGAGTACACAGGGGCCATTCGCTACTACATTCAGGTTATTTTTGCGGGCATGGGACACGGCCTTTGGGCTCTCGGCCCCGGGCTGCAGCCAGAGATGTTTGATGCCGAGCTTTACGGCTTCTTCAACAACCTGTTCTGTGATCGCCGGGGGCGTGATGATCGATACGCCGTGCGGCACCTCGGGCAAAGAGGCCAGATCGGGGTAGGCCTTGAGTCCCTCGATCTCATCTGCGCGCGGATTGATCGGGTACACAGGCCTGTTGCTCTGCTGATAGACACGCAGGACTTTGTTGCCGTATTTTTCGCGGTTGGTCGAAGCGCCGACGACGGCGAAAGGTTCGCCGCTGAGAAACGCTTCGATGTCGCCGGTGGTCTGCTGACCGGTTGTGTGGTGATGGTCGCTCATGATGAATCTTTCAGCTTTGGTGAAGCGCCGTGCTATCTCGTTGTGCAATGACTAGTATTGCCTGCATCGAGATTTGATGTCACTGCTACAAGGTACAACACCGCGAGCCTGTCGATGATTCCACCAGATACGAGCAGTTCAGCCTTAGCCGCCCCCTCGCAAGCCCTGTTTGTCTGCACCGGCAACTACTACCGCTCGCGATTTGCCGAGCATTTGTTCGCGCATTTCGTTGAAAAACAAGGGATTAACTGGACCACCGACTCTGTCGGGCTGGGCGTCGAATGGGCCTGCAAGATTAATGTTGGGCCCATCTCCAAGGTCACCGTCGCATCCTTGGCCGATCGCGGGATCACAATTACTCAGCCGCGCATGCCGCGCAGTATGACGCTTCAGGACCTCGAAAACGCGACGCGCGTCATTCTGCTCGATGAGCCCGAGCACCGCCCGATGATGCGTGAGAAGTTTCCTGAGTGGGAAGACCATGAGCGCGTGACCTATTGGAAGGTACTCGACGTTCCGCCCAGCGAGGACTTTCACCCCATGGATGCGATTGAGCCCTTGGTTGTCGATTTCGTCGAAGAACTGTCACGCTAACGGTCGTGTTACCGCTAAACTCCACCCCATGCTTTCCACTTCCATTGCCCGCCTCCGACTCATCGGCCTGATCGAAAGCCTTTCATGGTTCGCGCTGCTGTTCATTGCGGTACCTATGAAACGCATGCCGGGGCTTTTCGGCATGGAGACAGGCGATGACACCCTGGTCACCATCATTGGCCCGATCCATGGCGGGCTCTGGTGCCTGTACATCCTGGCGATCTACCTCGCCGCGAAAAAGCCCGGCCTGCCCAAGCGGGTCGTCTGGCTGGCCCTGATCTGCACGTTCCTGCCATTCCCGATCCCGCTGCTGATCCTTGACCCCAAGCTGCGTGCGATCGAAGCGCCGGCAGAGGGCTGACCTGCCAACTCGGCACCTGATCCCTGAGTACTCCCCGTCAATCGGCAGATCAGGCCAATTTCGGCTTCGCTTAGAGATCGCATAAGTGCAGCTTTTATATCAACTTAAGAAATATCGAGCAAAGTTCGTCCGGGCACCTGCCTTGCTGATTGCGTGGTACACCATGCTGAACGTACGTACGCCCAAGCCCGACTCCACCCCCAGCGACGCCCGCTTCCGCGTCCTGCTGACGGAGGACCGCGCGCGGCCGGACGAGCACTGGACCCGGCAGCTCCCACCGCTGCTGCAGCCTTTGGGCGTTCAAGCCTCTATCGCGAGCGATGCCAAGCAGGCCCTCAATATCCTTGAGAACACCGAGATCCACGCTGCGGTCATCGACCTGAACACCCCGGCCCCGAAAAACGATTCGGCCGGCGGTCTCTGGTTGTTGCAGGTGGTCCAGCGGCTGCCAAACAAGCCACCGGTCGTCGTCGTGAACTCGCACAGCTACTCCCAGAAACAGTCCGGTCGAATGCTCAACCAGGCACTCGGCCTCGGCGCGTTTTCCGTCGTCAACTGGCCTGTCCAGATCGACACGCTTTTGTCCACCTTCCAACGGCTCATCGAACGGGCCTACAACAACCACTGGCCACCGGAAGCCACTTAACCAATTCGCGCCGTGCCGTGTTGGCACGACGCAACACTCGAACCCCCGCGTCGATACAGCGCGGCTCATACACAGACCCTTAACCAGAACCCCCAACACGGAGACACCTGATATGAAAATCAAACCCCTCGGCGACAAGATCCTCGTCCAGCGACTCGAAGCGGAAACCCAAACCGCCTCCGGCATTTTCCTGCCCGAGTCCGCCAAAGAAAAGCCACAACAGGCCAAGGTCATCGCCGTCGGCACCGGTAAGGTCCTCGACAACGGCGAGCGTGCCGACTTCACCGTCAAGAAGGGTGACACCATCCTGCTGTCCAAGTGGGGCGGTACCGAAATCAAGCACGACGGCGAAGAGTTCATCATGCTCAGCGAAGACGAAGTCCTCGCGGTCATCTCGTAATTGCTGCAAGCCGCGTCATATCGACGCGCCGCAGTATCAACCACCCCGCGTCAACACGACGCGGCTCACTGAAAAAACAACTTAAACAAGGATCGATTAATGTCCGCTAAACAACTTATCTTCGACAACGATGCACGCCAGGCCATCCTGCGCGGCGTCCAGAAACTCTCCAAGGCCGTCAAGACCACCCTCGGTCCCTCCGGCCGCGTCGTCATCCTCGAGAAATCCTTCGGCAGCCCGACCGTCACCAAGGACGGCGTCACCGTTGCCAACGAAATCGAGATCGAAGACGCCATCGAAAACATCGGTGCCCAGATGGTCAAGGAAGTCTCCTCCAAGTCCTCCAAGGACGCAGGCGACGGCACCACCACCGCGACCGTCTACGCCGAAGCGATCTACAGCGAAGGCCTGAAGAACATCACCGCCGGCGCAAACGCCAACCAGATCAAGCGTGGTATCGACAAGGCCGCTGCGGCCATCGTCGCTCAGCTCGCGAAGGACTCCAAGAAGGTTGCCGACTCTGCGCAGATCGCACAGGTCGGCACCTGTGCTGCCAACCACGACACCGAGATCGGCCAGATCATTGCTGAAGCGATGGACAAGGTCGGCAAGGACGGCGTCATCACCGTTGAAGAAGGCAAGTCTCTGGATACCTACGTCGACCTCGTCGAAGGCATGCAGTTCGACAAGGGCTACCTCAGCCCGCACTTCGTCACCGATACCTCCCGTCAGGAAGCGGTTCTCGAAGACGCTTACGTGCTGATCCACGAGAAGAAGATGTCTTCCGCCAAGGACCTGATCCCGATCCTCGGCAAGGTCGCTGAAGCGGGCAAGCCCCTGCTCATCGTCTGCGAAGACGTCGAGTCGGAAGCCCTTGCGATGCTCGTCGTTAACCGCCTGCGTGGCATCCTGAAGGTCGCGGCTGTGAAGGCCCCCGGCTTCGGTGACCGCCGCAAGGCCATGCTCGAAGACATCGCTACCCTCACCGGCGGCCGTGCGATCATGGAAGAACTCGGCATCAACCTCGAGACCCTTGAGCTCTCCGACCTGGGCAAGGCCAAGAAGGTCGTCGTCGACAAGGACAACACGACCATCATCGAAGGCGCCGGCAAGACCAGCGACATCAAGGGCCGTATCGCTTCCATCCGCAGCGCGATCGAAGCAACCAGCAGCGACTACGACAAAGAGAAGCTGCAGGAACGTCTGGCCAAGCTGGCCGGCGGCGTGGCACAGATCAACGTCGGTGCCGCGACCGAGTCGGAGATGAAAGAGAAGAAGGCTCGCGTCGAAGACGCCATGCATGCCTGCCGTGCAGCCGTTGAAGAAGGCATCCTCCCCGGCGGCGGCTCAGCTATCCTGCGTGCCCGCAAGGCGCTGGACAAGGTCGAGACCGTAGGCGACGAAGGCCTGGGCGTTGATATCGTCCGTCGTGCCGTGGCCGCGCCGATCAAGCAGATCGCGCAGAACGCCGGCTACGACGGTTCGGTCGTCTGCAAGGAAGTCGAAGACGGCAAGGGCGCAAGCTTCGGCTTTAACGCGCTCACCGGCGAGTACGGCGACCTGATCAAGGGCGGCATCCTCGTCCCGACCAAGGTCGAACGCGTCGCGCTGCAGAACGCCAGCTCCATCAGCGGCCTGCTGCTGACCACCGACGCCGTGATCACTGAGATCAAGGACGGCAAGGGCGGCGACGACCACGGCGGAATGGATTACTAAATCCGTTTCTGAATATGAATAGAAAAGCCCCGCTGAAAGGCGGGGTTTTTTATTTGGGTCACAGTCTTCTTTGAGCAGTCGCTCTACCGGCCTGATCAGCATCAATCCCGCACATTCGAAAGGGCGGCATGGCTTCTGTGGAAGTGATGTCGCCATCGATTTGTCAATGGCAGAAAAACTCAGTTCCTTGACCGCCTTTGTGTTTTACGCTTTCTCGATTTTCTTGAGTGCTTCTTTTACGAAGAGTTTGTTGCCGCCTTCGTCGAAGGCCTCGACTTCGATCATGTCGCCTGATTTCAGTCCGGCGTAGTTCTTGCGGATCTTTTCTTCGTGGTGCTTGATGAGGTTGGCCAGTGAGAGGGTCACGGTTTTGCCGATGGCTTGTTCGGGGTTCTCGGCCTTGTTTTTCTTCCAGACCCGCTTGATCTTCTGGACGCGGAAGACAAACTCGTTTTCCCCCTTCTCGACCAGTTCACCGATCATCATGCCGCGGAAGCCCTTGAGGGCGTCGGGCACCGCGCTGGTGGGCTGTTCGCTGGCAGACGAGACATGC
>JBMZAP010000036.1:0-26544 GCA_049611445.1 Phycisphaeraceae bacterium
GGCACGCCGCGGTACATCATCTCCATGCCCTGTCGCTGCAGGACGCGGGCGGCCTGCTGGTCGGTGATGCCCTTGGGCAGCTCCAGTTCGACCTTCTCAACCAGCGCATCGGTGAGCTGCTGGTACAGGTCGGCCTGAGAGTTCTGCTCGGCACGCTGCTCGAGCATGGTCTTGACGCGCTCCTTGAGTTCGTCTTCGCTGCCAAGGCCCATCTGCTCAGTGATCTGTTCGATGGATGCGGGCTCGATACGGTGCACGGTGCCGATGGTCAGCTTAATCGTGATCGGCTGGTCACGGATCTGCTCGTTCTCGTGAGCAGCGGGGCCGTCCATCGAGATCGTCAGCTCGTCTTCGGCCTTCTTGCCGGCCAGCTGTTTACCAAGGTCATCAACAACGATGCCCGCGACGTGGCCCTTGTACTCGGCCGACTCGCCGTTGACCATGACGTAGTCCAGGGGGACTTCCTGGATGAGCTCAGCGTCGTCGCCAGCGTCTTTGCCCGCAAAGATCTTGACAGCTACGCCGGCATAGTCACCTTCTTCGATCGTCGCGTCTTCGGGCTCGGTCGGCTTGCCGCTCTGTTGGCACATACGCTCGATCTCGGCATCGACATCGCTGTCGGCCACTTCGGTCACGGTCTTGTTGACTTCGAGCGTGCTGTAGTCGGGCAGTTCGACATCAGGTGTGACCTCGACCTTAACGGTGAAGGTCAGGTCCCCCGACTCGGGCAGTTCCAGATTTTCAGCATCATCGACCTGGGGATCGCTCAGCGGGTCCAGTTCGTTGTCTTCGATCGCCTTGGTGTAGCTCTCGCTGAGTAGCTGGTTCTTCACGTCGTCGCGGACGTGGCTGGCGAAGCGCTTCTCAAGCAGGCGGCGAGGTGCCCGGCCGCGGCGGAAGCCGGGGACGACAGCTTCGTCTTCGAGATCGCCATAGACGTTCTCGGTCTTGGCCTTGATTTCGTCTTCAGGGATGGTGATGGTCAGGGACTTACAGGCGGGGCCTGCATCTTCGATCTTGACATCGAATTTCAGTCCTTCTTCGGTTTCGGTAGCGTCAGCCATGGCCGTGCCTCCTTAGGGCAAGGTTGCTGTGGGGCGGTGTGTATGGGATCCGTGGGGAGGAAGGTGTATGTCCCGATCGACCCACGCCTGCCGCTGCGCCCACACGCATACGACGGTATCTCGATCGGGCCGCCCATTGTCCTGTAATCCGGTCAAGCGGTCAAGCGGGCAAGCCGTTCGAGATCACCCGCAACCGCAGGGGAAATGGAGGGTAGAACAGCAATAGAACCGGCTGACAAACGTTAAACCATCATCTTTTACCCCCGCTGAGGGAGCTCTGACGTATGAAGCACCTGTTTGCAATCCTGACCGCTGCCACGCTCCTGGTCGTACCCGTAGCAATGGCCCAGGCGGACGACGACGAAAAAACCATCGAAGAACGCCGCGAGGAAGCCCGGGTCGAGCGGCTCTGGAACCTCAACTGGCGTCAGTTCACTCCCTATTTCATCGTGTACGAGGGCGAGTTCATCTGTGTCCCAGGCTACGATCGAAACAATCCAAGCAGCGCCGGGCAATCGATCAGTGAATACCGCAGCGAGTCCGCGTGGCAGCAGGAATACAGAGACGAGCGAGGCAAAGACCAGAGTCGTAAGCTGACCAAGCCTGAGGAAGATGCCTTTGCTGCAGTCGCGCTGATCCCTAAAGTCGAGGCTGGTCAGTACGGCTACATTCTCTCCGGAAACATCGAGGAAATCGTTGACGACTCAACGGTTGAACTCGAAGACATCTGGCTGGTTGACGCAGATGCTGTGCGCGAAGAGAAGCAGGAGCTTAAGGAAAAGCTCTGGGGCAGGGTGCTTGAGGATATCGAAGATGCGATTCGTGATCGCGGTCGAGGCAAAGTCGGCAAGCAGGGGAGAAGCTCCCGGCGTATGGCAGAGAGCGAGGCGATTGACTGGGGTTTTAAAGCTCGCGAAGAGGCAATGCAACGACAACGCGATAGCGCCTTCACCCGATACACGTGGGTTGTCAAGGGCTATGCCACCGGCAGTCTCAAGGAGAACGCCCGCTGGCCCTCGACCAGTACGAAACAGCCGGGTTTGCAGCTGGTTGTTGTGGAAGTTGAAGATCAGACGGTGACTGCCGTGCCGGTGGAGAGCCTGCGGAAGGGTATTGAAGAGTTGCAGTTCATTGACTATCTGCAGTCGCGCGATCTGAACAAGGCAGCCTTTGTTGAAATCGTGAACAACGCGAAGCGAGAACACCGCAACGACTATGTTGTGCACGTGCTCGCTCAGATCACAGGCAAAGCCGCGCCAGCCCAGCCTGACGATGTGAATGACGAAGTGAGGCTCGCTAACTGATCATTGCGTATCAAGCACTTTGAGCTGTTCATACAGCATCCGCATCTTCGGCACAGCGCAGCCCGCGGCCTCTGCGCGGCGTACCGGCTCGCCATAGATCGCTTCGATCTCCATCGGCCGGCCCATCTCGCGATCGATCATCATGCTCGGGCGATAGGCGGTCATGTTCCGCGTGTTGTTCAGCATCGTTTCTACGAAAGACGTTGGGATCGTGTGGCGAATGACCGCCTTGGTTGCCGACACGACTTCGAGCATGAGGTCAGCGACAAGGGGCTCGACTCGCTCCATCAGCACCGAGCAGTCGACGCCCAGCACTGCCGCCAGCCCGTTGTAGGGCACATTCCAGACCAGTTTCTCCCATCGGGCCGCGGCAAGGTCTTCCGCCAACTGCACGCGCACGCCGCCAGCTTGAAAGTCGATCGCGATCGCTTCCATCCGATCGCTGATCCCACGCCGGGCAAACTCGCCGAGTTTGATGTGATCGAACCGATCCTGCTTGATGTGCCCCGGGCCGACTTTGTTCGAGCAGAGAAAACACAGCCCGCCGAGCACACGCTCCGGACCAACCACGGCCGCCGCATCGTCCTCCGGACCCAAGCCATTCTGCAGCGTCAGCACGCAGCCGTCGTCTTTAACGACAGGCGGCAACAGTTCAGGCAGCAGGGCGTTGCTGGTTGACTTGAGGCCGACAATGACCACATCGCACTTCGGCATCTCAGCTACATTGCTGTAGGCGTGGACATTAGGCAGCTTAATGTCGTCGTGCTGCGTGGACTCGACGATCCAGCCATGCTCTGAGACATGCTTGCTGTCCGAGTGGCACAGGAAGTGGACCTCTGCCCCGGCGTGCTGCAGTCGGGCGCCGTAGTATCCGCCCAAGGCACCGCTGCCGATGATCGCGTAGGTCAGGGGTGAGTTCTTCATCGCATTAGATTACCAATCATCTCGCGGATGTCCGCGCATGGCCACAGTGGTAAAATCTATTCGACCGCCCGCTTAGCTCAGTTGGATAGAGCAGCGCTTTCCTAAAGCGCAGGTCAGAGGTTCGAATCCTCTAGCGGGCATTGCTGTTTCAGGCTCTTAACCGAGGTCCAAGGCGCCGCCAGCACATAGCTTCTTGAGGCCAAAGCTGTCCAGCTCGTGGCCCATCGCCCGGGTCAGCGACAGCAGCAGGCGGTTGTGCGCGACAGCCGGCTTGTATTGGATGGCCCGGCCTTGCTTGATGCCGAGGTTTTCGCCGCCGATGAGTACAAACGGGATGTTGTTGTGCGTGTGGCTGTTACCTTTGCCCAACTCGTTCGTCCAGACGATGAGTGTGTTGTCGAGCATGGACCCGCCGACGCCGCCGGGCTCAGGGGTCGCAGCGAGTTGCTGGGCCAGGTAGCAGATTTCGCCCGCGAACCACTGATTGATCTTGACAAGCTTGTGCTGTGCATCCTGGTTCTTATCAGGCTCGTGGCTGAGGCTATGGTGGCCCTCTTCGACATCAAGCCATTTCATCCGGGCCTGGCTGACCGAACGCATGTACTGCAGCGTTGCGACACGGGCCATGTTGTTGGCCAGGCTATTGACGAGCAGGTCAATTTGAATCCGCGAAACCTCGGGGGTGTTGTCATTGACCAGTTCGATGTGTGGGTCTACCTCAGGCACAGGGTGGTGGCGTGAATCGTTCGCGTCGGCGAGTTCAAGCTGCGTCTGCATCTGTGCGATCAGGTCGAGGTGCCGCTGCATCAGTTCACGGTCTTCGGGGCTGAGCTTGCCCGAGACGCGTTTGAGATCGTCCTTGACGGTATCGACGATGCTGAGCAGGGATTGCTTGTCGGCAGTCTCGCCATAGAGCTTGTCCACCATCTGTCGCGGATCGCTGATCGGCGCGATGGGTTGGTTCGGCCCGGCATAGCACATGCGCGTCCAGGTGTCGGAGCGATTCGGAACCGCGACACCGAACTCCAGCGAGCCGAAAACCGTGCGCGTCTGCGGGTCTTCCTGGAGCAGGTTCTTGATCTTCTGGTCAACGGAAAGACTCTTGGCCCAACCTGCAGGCGTTGAGCCGCCGCCGCCGACAATATTGCCGGGGAACAGTTCGTTGCCGGTAAACAGGCAGCTCATGCCGCGCATGTGTCCATCGCCGAGTCCACGCACCATGTTGTTGACACCGTGCAAGGTCGAGACGCGCGAACGAATCGGCTCAAGCGGCTTAAGGATCGGCTTGAACTTCTCAATGGGTCCTGGTTGGTCCGGCCAGTACGCATTGGGGACAATGCCGTTGGCAGAGAAGATGAGGATCAGCCGCTTGGGCTTGGGATCAAGTGCAGCGCCACTGACGGAGGGAAGTCCCGAAAGAAAGGGCAAGGCCGCCGCGGATACGCCGGCTCTTCGCAGGAAACGTCTTCGGGAGAGTTGATTGGTCATGGCAAATCCTTGGCTTGATCCAATTTTAGACGGTGGCCAGCCGCTTCGATAGCAATTTGGACAAAAAGTTCACGGATGTGGTAGCTGCTCTGCTCAAAAGAACCGGTTAACTGGTCCAGCATATGCGGCGAAATCGCTGACGGATCACGCTGGGTCGTGTGCTGGAAGAGCTGCCGGACAAAAGTGCGGTGTGCTGCCTCGGACTGCACGGCATATTGTGCGACGTCTCTAGCTCCCTTCAGACGCAGCGACTTGCCGTCATCACCCATAAAGTCACTGGCGGCGTTAATCGGCTTGTCTTTGTCTTTTGTACGCCAGCGGCCGAGGCTGTCATAGTGCTCAAGCGAGAAACCCAGCGGGTTGATCGTTTCATGGCAAGCCATGCATGCCGAGTCGCGCGTAAACGCAGTGACCTTCTCACGCATGGTCAGGTTCGGGTCAAACTCGGCGTCATCAAATGCGATCGCATTCGGAGGGGGGTTCAGTGGTCGGCCGATGATGTTGCGTGTCAGGAACACCCCGCGGTGGATTGGCGAGGTGCTGTTGTGGTAGGCGAACGCGGTGAGCAGATAGGGGTGCGTGATCACGCCGCTGCGGCGGTCCGGGGGCATCGCCACACGTGTAAAGCCATTGCCTTTCGCTTTGCCGCGATTAATCCCATAGACCTCGGCGATTTTGTCGTTGACGTAAAGATAGTCTGCGAGCAGCAACTCACGGTAGTCTGAGTTCTCGCTGAAGACGGTGTGTTCAAGGAACAGGTCCAGCGAGGTCCTCAGGTCCGCAAGCAACTGCTGGTCAAACTCGGGGAAGAGTTGCTTGTCCTTGTCGACGTACTCGGCTCGTTCCAGTTCAAGCCAGTGGTGGAAGAACCTCATCAGCTTGGCGTGGGCTCGTGGATCTTCAAGCATTCGCCGTGCCTGAGATTCGAGTTGTGCGCGAGTCTGCAATTCACCCTTGACTGCAGCAGCACGCAACACATCGTCTGGCATCGAATCCCACATGGACAGGGCTAACGCGGAAGCAGCGTCGTGTGCATCGGGTGCATTGAGTTCAGCCTGCGGGTACAGGAAGTGAGGCGAGAGCAGGGCATTGAGGACGATGCGCTTGACTGCCAGGCCGATCTCCTGATCAGGTCGCAGCAGAGCATGCACATAGCGTTGTTTCTCCTGCTCACTCAATGGTCGGCGGAATGCTCGGCTGACAAAACTTTCACAAAAGGCTGTGATCCGCTTTTGGAAATCCGGCGCCTTGGGATTCGTTTTTGCAAGCTTGTGGAGGTGCTCGTGTACATACCCGGCGGTAGAGACAGCGGCCCGTGTGATCGCGTCAAGCCAGGCCTCGGAGACTTCCGCTCCATTGATAAAGCCCATACTCGCGTCATCCGGTGGGAATGCGCCGGACATGATGAAGACTTCGGGGCTAAGTTTTGGCAAGAGGTGTCTTTGGGGGATGACATGCTCAACCCCGCCGGGTGGAACCCATGCGAGTGAGATGTAGCTCTCTTTCTTGCCTTGTTGTTTCTGCTGCTCTTCTTTAGCCCCGACGCCCTGGTTATGTGCCGAAAATTCGAGCATCAGAGGGTATGCTCGTCCGGCAAGAAGAAAGATTTTTCTACGGAACTCGGTCTTCTCGCTGGATTGCAGCCAGCCATCGAAAAACACGGTTTCCTTCGTGTCGGAAATTTCGTTGCTGATGCCTCCGCCGACGGCCTGCCCGTTGTTGAGCCACATCCGCATGGCGGCGTCAGTCCGGACGACGATCTCATATTCGCCGGTCTCTTGCACAATCAGCGAGCCGCGCCAGCGAACCGAGTGCCCAAGCTTGTCGAATTGTTCAAACAGAGGGTGGTTCGCGTTATAGGCCGCGTTGACCACTGGCTTAATCTTCTCTTCGAGCGGCTTACTTTTCTGATTCATGCTGCGACCGGCATAGATCTGCTGTTGCAATCCTCGCTCGTCGGTCATCGGTTGATCGTTACGGAACGAACCGACTAGATCGGCCAGCGTTTGCCGATGCTGTTCAGCGGTCAGGCGTTGCAGCGTTCGGCCAGAACCGTCGTTTTTGCCATCATGTGCGCTTGGCGCGTAGAAGTGCTCATGGAGATACGCGGCGACAGCTGCGGCATCTTCGCCGACGCACTTGTCTGCTTCCCCCTCGGGCATGGTGCGTTCGATGCGGCGTGTCAGCCAGGCCAGTGTTCGGTCGCCCTGCAACGGTTTCTCATATGCCCCCTCGACACCCTGGCCCTTGTCCCCATGGCATTCGAGGCACTGTGCAACATAGATCTCTGCACCTCGAGCCAATTGGGTGTTTTGTGGATCGCCCGATGGCTTGCCATGGGGCTGCACTTTGCTGTCCGCCATCACCAATGGAACCAGCCATGCCGACAGCAGCAAGGCAATCCCGGCAGCGATAGACAGAGCATTTTTCATCACGAAAATGATTGGTTTTGTGGTGTTTAAGACCTATCGGCCTGATATCCAAACAGACTCAATTTGTCGCCAGGAATTACGCCAAGGTAAGCAGGCCTAAATTGTTACAAAACAACATCTTGGCACACATGAAGGCCATAGCTTGCCCGGATAGAGGCTCAGCGGATTGAATCGGTCCTCTGGCCCCCGGTTCGGCTGGCTGCCTGATCCGAACCTTTTCTGGCAGGTTTAATTTGCTTCGACGACTTGCTTCAGGCATTTGGAGGCCTCTAAGTAGTTCCGTGCGATCTCTTTAGCTGCAGTGCTGTGCCTTGCGTAGTCCGTGCACACCGCATCGATTGCAGTTGCCGCTTGCTCAACGCTTGATACGCCAAACAGTCCTTCTCCTGTGGGCAGCACTTCACTGAAACCCGTGTCCTGAAGGATTACAGGGCGGCCAGCAGCCAAATAGGCAGCACTGCGATCGCTGAACCATCCGGTTCGCGCTTCAACGAAGACGTGTTTTGCAACACTGAACTCCCCGAGCGAACGTTGAATGTAGCTGTCGTAGTCCCCAATGGTTTGCGTGACGGTTTTTGCTTCGCTGATCTGCCAGCCGAGGCGTTCCAGGTGAGTGCGGGGCGCATCGCCAGAAACCGCAATTTCGATCGGCTGCGTCGTAAGGGCCGGCAGCGTTTCGTAGATCTCAAAAGACATATCTTTCTGGCCGTATGTCTTGCCCTCAAAATCCAAAAGCTGATGTGCCTTCCAGTTCATAATCGTGGTCCAGGCCGCACCTTTCGGTGGTGTCGGCATGTCATCAAACTGGTTTGTACAGACGGGGTTCGGGAACGGTAGCCACGTGTGGCCCGTATCGGGCGCGAGGTGCTTGTCTGTATGAAGAAGAAGGCCGTTACTGAAGTGGTGAGTGTATTGATCCGCCAGCCTCTTGCGGGACGACTCCTGTTTCATACGGATCTGCGTATACCCGGGCTCGCCATCGATCAGCACTCTCCGCGGGATCGCATGAGCCAGGTCCAGCCACGCGCCGTGGTTGCCGCTGTCGATCAAAATGTCTGCCGAGTTGATTCGTTCGTGTGTTTCTTTCGAGCTCAATCCAAAATATCGATCGTTGATATCTCGGAAGACATAGTCATCTTCGAGGCCGTGCGCCTTGAGCAGACGGCGTACGATCTTCAAGCCTGCCGCGGGATCGTCACTGACCCGCCCAGCCGCCGGATCGAAGCAGGCGTCGGCATAATTGGCCCGCTCGACGATCGTGAGTTCGCAGCCCAACTGCTTGAGCCCGATGATGTGCTGCATTGCCCACGACAGCATCCCACCGAGAGGGTATCGCGTCATGTAGGTGGCGAAAACAACTCGCATTAAGCCGGCTCTCCGGTCTCCGTGGACGTGCTGGATCGGAAGTACTCGATCAATTGTGTATGGATGCCGCGAAGTGATTCCTGCGCTGCGGCGCGGCACGCGGCAGCATCAGCCGCTGCCTGATCAGTCTGAGCATAAGCAATGCTCTCTCGAAGCCAGTCGGCTGTACATTCCTCGGCACCGATGCATCGCTCCCAGCCGATTTGCCTGCATTGCGCGGTCACCTTTGCGGTGCCCGCGATCGGGTCGATCACAATCGGAGGCACACCATTTTTCAGAGACAGGACGGTGCCGTGCAGGCGCGTCGTTACGGTCAAGTCCATCGATGCGATCATGGTCTCGATCTGCCCGATCGAGTTCAGGCCCGTTGCATTGTGATCCAGCCGCGTATCGATCTGAACAACCGCCGCATCGATGGAGGCGAGTTCAGATCTGATCAGTTGATCGACTTCTTCATGCCTGCATCGGCTGCCATATTCCTTCTGCTTGTGGACGAGGATCAGTCCGATCTTTGGGACACGGACCGGCTCAGTCAGGAATACCAGATCCGCACGCTTGGTTTTGTCGCTGTCCCGTTCGACGAGTAGATCAAACGGATTCCAGTCGTCGAGCTTTTCAAGCATTGTGAGATTCAGCCCGATCCACTTGCATCCGGCAAAACGTTGCATCATCTCATTGATTGGCCAGCCACTCCCAAACGGGCCGCAGACAAACAGGAAGTGCGAATACTCGTCGGGATTGACTTCACTAAGTCGAACATCGCCTTCGAATGGCTCTTCAACCGCGACATCAAAATTAATGCCTGCATCAGCGAGCCACTTAGCGGTCCGATCGCGCGCGAGGATATCACCGGCTGATGCCCCCATCTGTTCGAAGCTGAACCATCCTGCGATCAAGACTTTCAACGTTGGCTCCTGTCGGTATTGACCCTGAAAGCATAACGCATCGCTTACTCGTCCCTGTGCGAATCCGTTGTTGTCACAGGCTGCGAAGAAATTGCAGATTCAAGCAGTGATTCGAGCACGCGATCGCTGTCGAAATATTCGCTTGCGATCTGGCGTGCTTCATTTCGATAGCGTGTGTAGTCCGACTCGATACGATCGAGTTGCGCTAATGCTTGATTTGGACTTGTAAACGCGCCAATTGCTGAATCGGTCGGAAGCCACTTGGAAAAGCCGGTGTCCTGTACAACAACGGGGCGGCCGCTGGCGAGATAACAGGCCGACCGCTCGCTGAACCATCCTGAGCCACTGAGCACATAGCCGTGCTTGGCCAGCGCGAACTCACCGCGTGATTGGGAGAGATATTGCGTAAAAGCGGGCAGTTCTTTAGAAATCGGGAGCGGGTCGCGAAGGATCCACCCGGCTGCGGAAAGTTTCTCACGTGTCGGCCCGTCGCCGCCTTTCAGTGCGATCTCCAGGCCTGCCTTTGTCTGTAACGGCAGATCAAAGTAGTCCGGGAAAGACACGTCTTTTGAGTGATAGTCGACCCCCTCCCACTGAGCGGGTGGATAGCTTTGCCACTGCATTACCGTCGTATAGTTCCCCGCCCACGGGGCAGTTTCATCATCGCATGTCGGCCAATCCGCCAGCACCACCGGCGGCACGGTCGGTTGCCACTCGATGCCGTCGTTCGGGACCGAACATCCTTTCATGCCCCAGTTGCACGCGTACGTGTAGAAACGGTTATGCAGCGTGGCGTTGTCTCGCTTGGCTTGATCACGCAGATGTTTGACCTGTGTGAAGACCGGATCCTGCTCGATCAGTAAACGCAGTGGCACTTGTTCCAGTCCCAGTTGAAGATCGTTGGACCCGCAGAGGTTGATGACCATCTCAGCGTCTTTAATCGTCTGTATGAGATGGCCGCTCATTGGCCCAAGCCATACTTTGTCGAACATGTCGTAATACGCCCACTGGGATGCCAGTCCAAAGGGCTCTAGAAGACGTTTGGCAAAGGCCATCCCGTATTCCGGGTCTTTGCTCGAGTAGCCGGTCTCGGGATTGAAGCAGCAGTCCCAGTCCCGGCCGATCTCCAGGTAGCTGACCTCGTGCCCCAGCCTTGTCAGGCCATTGAGGTACTGGACGCTGTTGGCGACCATTCCAGCCATTGGAAAACGAACGATAAAGCCGAGCACAAGGATGCGCATGTGATTCCACCGGCCAAAGGATTCAGCCCGTGCCTCCTTGCAAGGTCGGTGTGCTGGATGCATGCCCAGACGCGGGCGGGTCGTGCATCGCAGTGTCGATAAATCGCTGGAGAACACTGGAGGCATCGAAATAGTCACGCGCTATCTCGCTCGCGGCCTTCGCCTGCTTCTCGGGGTCGCTGAGAATCGCATCAACGCCGGCGATTGCCTCGTCTTCATTGGTAAAAGCAAATACACCGGCACCGGATGGGATGTGGCGTGTAAAACCTGTGTTCTGAACGACTGCAGGCACGCCGAGCGCAAGGTAGCACGCCGTTCGGCAGGAGAACCAACCGCTGTTACTTGAAACGTAGGCATGCTTGGCAACGCTGAACTCACCCATCGCGTTGGCCAGGTAGTCACGGTAGATGCCAGGCTCGGCAGAGACGGGCAGGGCGTCGATTGGGTTCCATCCGTACTCGGTCAGACGCTCCCGAGGGACAGCGCCACTGATCGCCAGTTCGACAGGAAGCTTCAGCCTCGCAGGCAGGCTAATGAATCGCTCAAACTCCATGGACTTGCCGCCATAGGTCTTGCCATTGATCTCGACACTGACTTCATGGGGATCCCACGATGCGACGGTATTCAAGACAACTCGGCGATCTGGGACAGGCACGCCGTGCCCGGCAAATCGATCGATTGTGATCGGCTGGCGGGTTGGCTGCCAGTCAATTAATTCGCAGGGGATCAGGCAGTCTTGCTGCCCGACGTTTTCGCCAAAGCTCAGGAACACGTCATGCCGCTTCAGCCATGCCACATGCTCAAGTGCCGATGCGTGGTCCGGCGATTCTGGGGCGCTTGCAGGAGCCAGCTTGGCCTGTGTGTACATCGGGTCTGAATCCACGTACGCGACGCGGTCAGCCTCAAAATATTCGTCTCGCATCTGACACGAGGCGGATAGATGGATGAACAGGTCAGCAGATTTGCAAAAAGCAATCGCCTGATCACCCGGCATGCCAAACACATTGTCACTTCCATCGCGGAATGACCAGCGCGCTTCCAGCTCGGGCATGTATCGACGGATGTTTTCGGCAAGACGCAAGGCGTTTTCGTGGCCCGTCTCGACAAAAGTCCCTGCCTCGGGTTTGTAACACCATTTGCCTGTGTCTTCGAGATACAGAACGTCGTGGCCAAGTTGATGAAAGCCCAGTGCATACTGCAGGTAATCCCAGAAAACGCCTCCGTAAGGAAACGTCGCGGCATATCCGGTTACCACAATCCGCACTAGTCGGTCCTTCCTTAACGGGCGCTCACTCGGGTGGGCAGGCTTGCTCGCACCTCGGCAACGATCTCTTCCTGAAGTGCTTTAAGCTTATCCTCGGCGATCCTCTGCGACTGTTCAATATCCTGCTTGATACTGGGCTGCAGGCATTTATCGAGTGATTCATTCAGCCATGAATCGGTGAGCTGATCAATCGTTGCGACGATTGGCCAGCGCACGGCATTGGCCTGTGCGAGAACCTTCGCTCCGCCAGAGATCGCGTCGATCGCAACAGTCGGAACACCATTACGCAGCGCCATCACCAGGCCATGCATCCGGGTCGTGACAACAAGGTCCATGCGACCAATCGTTGCGTTGATCTGTGCCGGTGTATTGAACCCACCTGCGTTATTTACGAGGCAGGTATCGATCGGCACACATGCGACACCCCGTTTAGCGAGCACGCGTTTGATCAACTGATGTGCTGCGTCATGCCGCCCTCTGTTGCCATACTCCTTCTGGGGATGGACCAGCATGAGTCCCGCCACCGGTACGTCGTCTCGCTCAGCGGCAAAAACAAGGTCGGGCCGATTCGTGTGGTCACTGTCTCGTTCGAACAAGAGATCAAAGGGGTTGTAATCCTCAAGGCGTTCAATCATCGAGAGATTGACGCCGATAGTCTTGCAGTGTGCAAAGGCCTTCAGGATGTCCCGTGCGTATGCGTTGTCGTTAAAAGGCCCGCAGACAAATACCAGATGCGTATATCGTGCTGGATCGAGTGTCTCCCAGTCCAGCGCTGGCTCAATCGGGGCCGCACGAGCGATATCGTGTTCAAGCCCCGCCTCATTCAGCCAACGACTCAGTACATCGCACGCCATGACATCACCTGCGGTCGCATTGCAATCTGACCAGCTGAACCAGCCGGCAATCAATGCCCGAGGCGCGGACTGTGTTGTTTCAGCATTTGTATGCATCAACCGAGTTCCTGGCCCGCCAAGGCTTCGCGAATAGAGTCGGGCTGAGCCTCCTGTTGCTCGACGAACTGCCGGTAGCGGCCCTTTGCCTGCATCAGGCTCTGGTGGTTGCCCTGCTCAATGATTTTGCCGTGCTCCAACACAATGATTTGGTCAGCAGCCCGGATCGTGGACAAGCGGTGGGCGATGACAAAAGTCGTACGACCTTTCATCAAGTCACGGATTGCCGAGAGGATGTCCGCCTCGGTTTTCGAGTCGAGCGCACTGGTTGGCTCATCGAGGATGAGGATCGGTGCATCACGTAGAAACGCCCGCGCGATCGCGACCCGCTGCCGCTCACCGCCGGACAGGGTTTGCCCCCGTTCGCCGATGACCGTGTCATAGCCCTGTGGTAGTTGCGAGATGAACTGGTGCGCGTTTGCGGCCTTGGCTGCGGCAACGACCTGTTCGTCGGTCGCATCAGGCCGAGCGTAGCTGATGTTTTCACGGAGGCTGGTGGCAAAGAGTACCGAGTCTTGCAGGACCAGCGCGTACTGGTCGCGTAGATCTTTGAGCTTGTAGTCACGCAGGTCTACCCCATCAAGAAGGATCCGGCCCTGCGAGGGATCGTAGTGACGGATCAGCAGGTTCACCAGCGTCGATTTGCCAGCGCCGGTATGCCCGACCAGGCCGATCATCTGGCCAGGCTCGGCGGCGAAACTCACGCCGCTGAGTACGGGGGTGTCGCTCTCGTAGGCAAAGCCCGCGCCTTCAAAAACGACGGCGCCCTTGGCTTTGCTGATCAGAAGCGCGTCGGGCTTCTCCTGAACATCCGGTGTCGCATCGAGCAGGGCAAACGAGCGCTCGGCACTGGTCAACGACTTTTGCATCGTCGTAAGTTGAGAACTGATTGATAGGAGGGGCGCATTGATCTGTGCCAAGTAGGTCCAGACCAACAACAGCTCGCCAACAGTCAAGGACCCGCTCTGTACGTTTCGTACGCCAATGTAAAGGATTGCTCCCGATCCTAAAAGCAGTACAAGGCCGGTGCTGACTTCAAACAGGCACTGGCTTAGCGAGACTCGGATGATACGACGCATGCTACTGGTCGCCTCATGCATGAATCGATCGTGCTCACGCTTTTCTTGGCCAAACGCTTTGACCACGCGAAGCGATCCGATGGTCTCCTGTATGACGCTCATGGCCGAACTCTCGCGCTGAGCAACCTCGCGCCAGCCCTCGCGCAAGATTGGAGACCATCGCTTTACCAAAATCAACAGGGCGGGACACACTCCAAGTGCAATCAGCGCGAGTTGCCAGTCCAGCAGGAACATGACAGTGAACATGCCACAAAGCATGAGCATACTGGAGATAAACGGGATGACACCGTCCATCGCAAATTGCCGGACTGCAGGGGCGTCGTACTGGATGCGATAGGTCGTATCGGTGCTGCCGGACTTGTCGTGGTACTGCAAAGATAAGCGTTGAGCGTGCCGAAAGAGAAGGGCACGAAAATCTAGGATCATCCGCTGACTGGTATAGCACTTAACCAAATACAAGCTGATGTTGAGCACCGCGGTCATCAGGCCGACGGCGATCAGGATGCCCACCGCCAGCCAGAGCATTGAGCCGGCCGTGCTCTGCCACGCATCGGGCGTCACCGACTGCAGCCAGCCGGGCAACTGCTTGTCGCCGATGACGCTGTCTACTGCGATGGCCAGCGGGACAGGGACCATCAGCTTCAACGGTGTATAGACGAATGTGAGCAGGCCAATCAGGCCAAGGTGTGGCCAACAGCGCCTGGCCTGCAGCATCAGCCTGCGGTAGAGGTTGAGGTCTCGGGATGCAAATAATCGCGGCATCTTTACGTCTTGGGCCCGCTTTGGAAGCAGGGGATGGTGATCGAAACGACGATCAGCACTTTTGATAACAAATATTCTGATTCACAATTCATATTGATACGAACGCATTCATGAAGCACTGATCATTAACGATCAGTTTCTATTCCAAACTCGGCCAAAGGTTTTGTTGCATCGGAAAGTGCACACATCGCTGCAACAACATCCCCGATCGCTCGAAGTAACAACGAGCCTCCAGCGATTATCAGCAGTGCACCTGAGAGCCAAGCACCAAGTGTGGCCATCGCCGCACCAGCGGCAAAAAGCAGGCACGAGACGGTTACTACGAATGTGCTGATGACTGGCCGTTGTTTGATCAGCAGCATCTGTTTGCCCTGGCCGTGCTCTTCGACCGCGAGCAGCATCCGGACCGAGCCAAACATGCCGCCATATGTCTTGAGATCCCAGTTATCAAAGTCGCCACCACGTTCGGGGTGGGCACCGATGCTGTGCAGTCGAGCCTCGATACTGGATAGCACCGCCTCGGAACTCATCCACTTTTCCTGCCAGATATTGACAACACGCGGCTTGGGTATGCACCATCTGCGCGAAGTGCTGGGGCGACGCCAGGGGGTCAGTCCCTGCGCAAGCCGACCCTGCAGCCGCACCATGGGTTGAGCCAGGTGCAGGTAAGCGATGATCAGGCGTAGCCGGATGCGGTAGGCGCGGCCCCGCCTGCAACGCAGTTCAATACGCTTGGCGGTCAGCAGGGCCTGAGCGATCGGGGTCAAGACCATCGCCAGTGCCAGGAGCACAACGACAATCGAGGGGCCCCACATCACCCCGGGGACCGCGACCATCGCCGCTGCGATGATCAACAGGTACCACTCGGGCATCATGGGCAGGTAGTGCATCATGCCCGGGGGGCGGGTGTAGAGTGTCTGGAACAGGTTGCTGCCCCATACGCCGTGATAGACCCGCGAAGGCTTGATCATGAGCGGCGAGGTTAGACCCGGTCCATAGATTCGTCCGCCCCATGCGATGTGCCCGAACGAATTGTATTTCTCAGGCCACTTCTTCTGCAGCATCGCCTCGGCTCGTCCGTAGTTGTGCTGTTGCCTGAGGTAACCACTGATCGAGTCACGCCGATGGTGCCAGACCATCGCAGCGGGGTTAAATGCGATCTCGCCACACTGCTCCTGAATACGCCAGCAAAGGTCCACATCATCCCCCGCGATGCGGAACTGTGTGTCGCAGCCGCCGACTTCCTCAAGCGCCCACTTGAGAAAGGCCATGTTGCAGCCGGGAATGTGTTCTGCAACTTCGTCTTCGAGCAGCACGTGATTTGGCCCGCCAGGCGAATGAGCTACACAGTACGCTGCGTCGTTGTCTTCCGGGATCGGCAGGTTCGGCCCACCAACCGCGACACAGTCTTTACGCATGAATGTGTCCGCCAGGTACTGCAGCCAGTGCGGGTCCGGGTACGCATCGTCGTCGAGGTAGGCAACGATCTTGCCCTCTGCCTCTCGCATGCCGACGTTGCGTGCATTGCTGAGGCCGCCGTTAGGTATGTCGATTTGCCGGATCGTGACGACGTCTGCCAGTTCGTTTCGGATATCAGTGATGAGGGTGGGCGTACTGTCTTGAGAGCCGTCGTTAACCACGACGACTTCGAAGTCCGGGTACTCAACAAGCCTCATCGATCGCAATGTCTCAGCAATGGTCTTGGATCCGTTGTAGGTGCAGATCACCACACTGATCTTGGGCCAGGTACGACTCATACGGAACGGCACGTGATCAAATGCACGCTTGACCGACTCGAACGCCAACTTCGGTTCTCCGTCCCTCGTCGTCAGACCGAAATCCCAGTCGTCTATGTCCATCCCGCCACGGTGCCAGCGGTCCGACCAGGCGAAGATAAATGTCCCGGCCGTACCCGCCGCAAAGGATTGCTCGATCTGCCAACTCAACACCTCGGCCTGTTTCTGCTCGCCATTGCGGCGGCTGTCCAGTCCGACCTCGCCCATCAATAGCGGTCGGGAATCTGCCAGCGTCTGCAATCGAGCGAGGTAGTTTCGAAGGACCTCAGGATTCTCGAGGTAAACGTTGAAACACTGGAAGTCAAGGAACGAGTTCTCGAGGTATTCGGTCGTCGGGAAGTTAACGTAGGTCACCAGCGTGCCACGGTCTTCCGACTTGATGGCCATATAAAGCTTTTTCAGGAACTTCTCGATTTTGTCTTTGCCGTACCATCGAACAATGCTCGGAGGGATCTCGTTGCCTACTGCGTAAGCAAAGACCGCTGGGTGCCCACTAAACGACCGCGCGGTGTTGCGGACCTTCTCAGTGATCGCTTCGACACGTTCCTTGTCATCAAGGAAACTGATGTGCTGCTCCCAGGGGATCCCGATGAATACCCTTAGCCCGTTGTCTTGTGCCTTGTCCAGCAGCCACTTGGGTGGAACCGTGTAGACCCGTACTGTATTCAGCCCCATCTCCGCCATGTGGGCAAAGTCGGCAGCAACCTGATCCGGCGAGCCATACTCGCCCCAGCGCTCATCGGGCGCAAATGGGCCGTATGTCACGCCTTTGACGTAGTACTTCTGATCTTCGACAAAGAAAAATTTGCCGCGGATCACGGGACGGACCATCTTGTCCTGCGCGGGCCTGATTGTCGCGGTCAGATCGCTTGTACGTTTTAACCAAGCATCTGAATCATCTGGAACCACGGGGCGGTTGATAGATGTCATGAGGCCTCTCCACACCTATTCTGGTAGTTCGTCCCTGCAAGCTGGCGCCAAATTCATCCCTGCAGAATGACGCCGACATAACTACTTCAAACAGGATACCAAAACATACGAAATTACCCTATCTATACGTTCAAATACGTTCAATTCCCATCTATTTAATACTTGCCCATCCTGCCACGAGTGGTCCAGTGCCAAAGCGGGGCCGTATGGTCTAATACCTCAAGGCCAAGGGACTGTTCTGTTTGCCTTTACCTTTGCCTCTCGGGTTGAACCCGCCGTCTCCATCTTCGCCATAGACTTCTTCAAATGAGAGTTGCTCGGCATGGCCATCGAGAAAGCCGTACGCACTCATTGCCGAAACCGAATCTTCCGCGCCCCCGTGCGCATTGACTTGAATCTCCTTTGCGGCATTGGCCATCGCACGCTGAATGCCTGGAGCATGCCAGGCATTTGGATTGACGTTGTTGAGAACGGCGTTACGCCCTTTGAACACCTTGATGACAAAGTGTACGGCATTTGAAGGATTTTTAACCTCATCGATCAGTCCCAAGCCGTTTGGATTGTCCGGTGACAAGTTGCTGTTAATCGAATAGCTGGTTAGGCGAAACTCGCCGTTGACGGGAGTCCCGCCGGCAAAGTGAGGGCTCGTATCCAGAGGCGAACGCATTAGCAGTTGTTCGTTGTAGTCACGAAGTGCTTCAGTCCACGATTCACCATTGGCCGTGTCAGCGACTGCCAGCATCACGCCATCGTTGTCCGTGAGATAAGCCCAGTGGGCTATTTCAAGCTGACGCATGTTGTGCAGGCACGCAATGCGATCCGCAGCCAACCGGGAATTGGCCAACGCGGTTGTAAACATCGCCATCAGGAGCGCAATCAAAGCGATGACAACGAGCAGTTCGACGACGGTAAAGGCGCAGCAACATCGCATCTGTCTGCAAGTTGATGCTACGTAATGTCCACGCGAGCTTGGCGAAGCAACCTCCTAATCATGCATGTCAATAGAGATCAGAATTAAATATTTTAGTGGCAAGGGGGCTCGCAACCAAACACGACGAAACAGGACTTCTCCATGCCTTGTTGTCGTCTGTAAAGTCCGCCAAGACGGATGCGCTAGCATCATTTCGGGTTCGTGGGAGAGGTTTGAGCCGTGCAACTTGTCGACATTCTGTCAAAGATTCTTTTGATGGTCGATTACCTTGGATACGGTTTTGACCAAGACGCTTCAAATGAATGTATACATCCTGCTTATCACTCAAAACCGAAAATCTTTTAGAAAACAATCTGTGAGGCTGCGGCTTACTTAAACGGGTCCCAATATTTGTCTTCATTCAATGGGTCGATGTGTTCTTCGCTAATTGATTCGGTGTGGCCATCGACAAAGACGGCATTTCCTTTATCGTTGCCATGGCGCAACTTAGTCACGCCAAAGCCAACTGGTCTGGCAGAATCACCCGGTCTCATCACATAGCTGTACAAGGCCTCGGTGCCGCCTTCGGGGACACCGTGATCCACAAAGCTCATGATCTCGGTCGGCCGTTTAACGAGGCTGAAGTCCAGACCAACCAAGCCCTTCGGCCCATTGGGATAGACGTGTGGATAAGCTTTTGCAGGACTACGAACTGGTGCGAGCAGGTATTGCCAGTTGTAGCCATAACTTGAAGTGTAGACGCCGTTCTTGAACTCACCATGATCCGGGCAAACCCAGATGCCCTTACCCCAATCTTGCCCCGTCTGGTCTTCGAGGAAGCCAGCAAGGTCCCCGCCGTCACCAGTGGAGCCGGAGTCGGGCAGGAAGTCCTTGTTTTGCGCCGCGTAGTTGGCGATCGCAATACCGAGCTGTTTGAGATTACTTTTACAACTGCTGTCGCGTGCGGACCGCCGAGCAGCGCCTAATGCAGGCAGCAGTAGCGCAATCAACAAGGCGATGATAGATATCACCACGAGTAATTCGATCAGCGTAAAGCCAGTGCTGCGATTAGATTTCATTTGTCGATTTGTCACGCCGCATCTCCCGAGTGCTGGCCAACTCATTGATGTTGAATGTGGCAGCCCACCGACACAATGCAACCATGTCGGGATGTACTGCACTGCAGCCCATAAGGTATCTCCCTTATACCAAAAGGCCATTGATTTTCTATAGACTCAGATCAAAATACGACCATTTCGCTATACAGATATACCGTGATGAATTTGCGAAATTCACTACGTGCGTGAACATGGGCAAGCTTGGTTGCATGGTACGTTCTGTCAGATCGCTTTAGACTTAGTGCGAGTTGTAGTAACAGTAAGCTGTATGACGCTGATAAGAGGTGCAAGACAGCACGCAAAATCAGCAAAACCTGGCGGGCCACGATGAATTATCGAAGTGTCGCGACACTCAGCCGGGCGATCACCCATTGGCTCGATCGTCTACCCAAAGATTGGGACCTCGTGGTTGGAATTCCGCGCAGTGGCATGCTGCCCGCTTCGCTGATGGCGCTGCATCTCAATGTGCCGATTGCGGACTTCGCCGGCTACCTTAGCGGCCGGATACTAGACAGTGGCCGACGCGGGCCTGGTCGCGAAACAGAGAGAAGATGCAAAAAAGTGCTTGTCATTGATGACAGTGTCAATACCGGCGGGCAAATCGAACAAGCTCGCAAACGCGTTGCCGAGGTTGGTATCACCGACGAGGTCCACTTCGCCGCGTTATACATCACCCCGGGCAGCGAGCATCACGTTGATCATTGGTATGAGCAGATCGAATCCCCACGTGTCTTTGAGTGGAACATCATGCACCACTCACTACTGTTGTCCAGTTGCCTCGATATCGATGGTGTGCTCTGCCGTGACCCCAGCGAGAAGGAGAACGACGACGCAGACGCCTACCTTGCTTTCCTTGAATCCGCGGAACCGAAGTTTTTACCCTCGGTTCCAGTTGGATGGTTGGTGACCAGCCGACTCGAGAAGTATCGCTCGCAAACCGAAGCATGGATGGTGCGGCATGGCATCAACTTTCGCGAACTCATCATGATGCAGGCCAAGTCTAAAGACGAGCGCATCGCTTCTGGTAGCCATGCGCAGCACAAAGCCGATGCATATGCCCAAACCGGCGCAGATCTCTTTATCGAGAGTTCGGTCATCCAGGCAGTGGAGATCGCCTCGCGCACAGGCAAGGCCGTCTTTTGTACCGAGACGATGGAGTTGGTGGTTATACAGTCCGATGCTGTGGAAGATTCTTTCTCCGTCGCTTCAGAATCAACAACAGGTCAGTGCGATGGCATCACGAAACCATCTGACCCAGAGGACTGGCCAAGTAAATTACAACTTGCGGTCAGCGAGATCCTGCAATCTGTTCCTGCCAATGACGCATTTATTCTTGTTGACAACGATCAACTCGGTATGCACCGCGTCTTTGCGGGAAGAAGGCCGATCCCATTTCTTGAGAGCAATGGCCTCTACGCTGGTCCCCCGGCCGACAGCGATACCGCCATCCAGTCATTCGAGCATGTCATGCAAAAGCAACAGCCCAGTCGACTTGTGTTGGCATGGCCTGCGTTCTGGTGGCGCGAGCACTACCTGTCCTTTGCAGAGTATTTGATTGATCGATATCCAATCGTGCTCGACAATAGCAGGCTGCTGATCCTTGACCTCACCCGGGGCATCGCATGAGCAAACTGCGCATCTGCATCATCAGCCAGGAGTTTCCGCCCGAGACCGGGCGCGGCGGGATCGCCACTCAGTCAGCGCTCAAGGCGCGCGGCCTAGCTGCACGTGGTCATGACATCACCGTGTTGAGCGTGACGCATGATGAGCCGCGGACATACGACTATCACGGCGCGAAGGTTCATCGCATGCTTTTTCCAGCGATGCCGGTACCGTCCTTTGACGTCTCCAGCCATTGGCTCACCTACAGCTACGGCGTTGCCGCATGGCTCAATGAATTTAAGCAGGAACAGCCCTTCGACATCATTCACTTCCCCGAGTATGCAGGCGAAGGTTTTATCTGGCTCACTGACACGTTCGAGCACACCAAAATGAAGTACGCCGTGCAGATGCACGGCCCACTTGCCATGCTAGCGGAGCATACCGGCTGGCCGTCGGGTACTGCATATCAAGTCGGCACCTTCATGGAACGCATGTCGGTCAATTGTTGCCACTTACTCATGGCTTCCAGTCACAACACGGCGAGTTACTGCGCCAAGCACTATGGCATCGATGTCGACAAGGTCCAGGTCATCCATTCAGGCGTCGATACCGATCGTTTTAAACCAGCGCCCAAACCGGAAGGCCCCGGCCAACCCCGCATCCTTTTTATTGGAAAGATTGTCCATGCCAAGGGGGCCGAAACGCTCATCCACAGCGTGCTGCGACTTCGTAAGCAATTTCCAGACATTATCCTTCGCCTGATCGGGCGTGAAGACGAAAAGCTCGCTGCCAACCTCCGCCAGGATATCGCCGAAGCAGGTGCTCAGGACAACATTGAGTTGCTTGGCCAAGTCCCGCACAGCGAGTTGCACGAGCACCTTGCGTGGTGTGATTTCTTTGCAGGCCCATCTGTCTTTGAACCCGGGCCAGGCAATGTTTACCTCGAAGCGATGTCGTCCGGACGGCCCGTCATCGCCTGTAATACCGGCGGAACCCCAGAGGTCGTCACGCACGAACAGACCGGCCTGCTCATCCCGCCAAGCGACATTGAATCGTTATGCGATGCAATTTCCAGACTTGCCATGGACCCAACGCTCTGCTCGAAGCTTGGGGCCAATGGGCGAGAGCGCGTGTCCGAGTCTTTCTCCGAGTCCCGCTACCTCGACAAGGTTGAAAGCGCCTACAAGAGCATGCTGATGCACTGAGGCCAGGCAGGAAAGCAAAACTTTATGAAGACCTGCGGCGTAAAGTCAGCAGTCCGCCAAGGCCCAGTAGTGCCAAGGATGCAGGCTCTGGAACGAGTGCGGCTTGGGGTGCGGCGAGTGCCCCGGTAAAACTGCCGGCAACAAGGCCAAGATCGGCATTGTCGACGTCGCCGTCTCCATCCGTATCACCCATCTCATAGGTCATGCCGGTCGCACCCGAACCCGTAAAGTTGCCCGCGACCATCCCAATGTCAGCGTTGTCAATATCACCGTCACCGTCCAGGTCCCCTGGAATACCGGTGACGCTCAACCAGCTTGAGCCGATCCGCAGGTTGTCGACAAATGTGTCCTCTGTATTTTCGTAGTTGTAAATGTACTGCCACATCTGAGTGATGCCGATGCTGTCGTATCCAAGGTCGCGCTGTGTCACGACCTGCGGCGTGCTTGTTTCGTCTGCCGGGTCAAGCCAGACGGTCCATTGCTCATCGAGGCCGACAGCATCGAAGTCGAGCCGGCCAACAAGCCGGTACGTATCTCCAGGCGTCCAGTTTCCAACGACGGCGGTTGTGTTGTCGTAGATCCCATCCAATGATGTATCAAACTGCAGATAAGAAATCTGCTCAAAATTGTTGTAGTACTCGAAGATGCTGAACATCGGGCCATTGGTGCCAATGCTTGTAGCATTGTCCGCAAAGCCAATGTGCAGCCCCGCGTAACCGTCATCAAAACTATTCGGAACGACACTGCCCATCTCGCCGGGAGTGATCTCGAAAGACATGTAAACCGAATTTGTCGCAATCGGCGTCGTCAGCGACCGCTCGACGTCAGAATCCTTGTAGGTAAAGATTGGCGTGTCAGTAAAGTCGATTTTCAACTGGCCGGATTCAACTTGGAATGGGGAGGTGCCTAATCCCGGGTCGGTCGCGGGGCCGGCCTGCCATGGACCCGACCAGACGCCGGCTGAGCCTGCTCCTTCCAACGGTCCGTTGGCGTAATTGAATTGCTCACTCGCGGCAACGGCCCACATCGCAGGCAGACTGCAAAGGGCCGCTACGGCAAGAAAACGAAAGGCCCGAAGCCGGGTTAGCTTGAATACCCTGTCACTCATCATTTTTTCTCTCACTCTTTACTGACGATCAGTTGCATTTTAGCGGTCAAGGCCGGGTTGCAAAAGCATGGTCGTTATAAATTCCTGACTAGATACACCGCAATGCTGCAATCGGTGCGCGTCAAAATAGGCGACGAGGGATGTCTGTTGATGGTTCAATTACTCGGCTCCTGTACCGGGCTAGCAATTGTTACATGGTTTATCATGTGCTACTAGGCCCCCGTAGCTCAACTGGATAGAGCAGCGCACTTCTAATGCGCAGGTTGCAGGTTCGAGTCCTGCTGGGGGTATTCCCGGTCACGCCATGCCAGACGATACGCCACACTTCGACGATGCCGGCCGACTCATCGCACCGAAGTATGACGATGTCTACTTCTCCGCGGAGGACGGTTTGGCGGAGACCCGGCATGTGTTTCTTGAAGGTAATCGCCTGGTCCAGCGGTTCTCAGCGTTGAAGGGCGGCGAGTGCTTCACCATCGGAGAGACCGGCTTCGGCACCGGACTGAACTTTCTCGCCGCATGGCACTGCTTTGAGCAGCACGCCCCAGCCGACGCCCGGCTGGAGTTTGTCTCAGTCGAAGGCCGACCACTCGCTCGGGAGACAATGTCAAAGGCGCTTTCGCCTTGGCCGGAGTTGGCCGTGCAGCGTGAGGCGTTGCTACAGCAGTGGGGCCCGATCTGGCCCGGACTGCACCGGTTCCGTTTTGCCAGCGGGCGCGTCCGTCTGACGCTGCTGGTCGGTGAGGCGGAACGCGTGATGGGCGGGATTGATGCCGGTGTCGACGCATGGTTTCTGGATGGTTTCGCGCCGTCTCGAAATCCGGACATGTGGTCCGATCAGATCTTCATGGAGGCGGCTCGGCTCTCTGCGACCGGTGCGACACTTGCGACCTACACCGCAGCAGGTTTCGTGCGGCGTGGCTTGCAGACCTTTGGCTTTGAGATCGAGAAATGTCCCGGTTTTGGCACCAAACGTGATATGACGGTGGGGCACTTTACTGGTGCAGCCACAGAGCACAATGATCAACCTGATAATGCCGTCGTTGTTGGAGGGTCATTAGCCGGTTCGTTCGCGGCCCGTACACTTGCCGAACGCGGGCTTTCGGTGCAGGTGATCGAGAAACAGCCATTTAATCACGGCGAAATCGCTTCGCTGGCCCCGCGTGTTGCGGTCCTCCAGCCCAAGGTCAAGGATCTGGAGCACCCGGCGGGCCGTCGTTTACGGGAGGGCTACGCGACCACCGAGCGATTGCTGCGTTCCGAGCCGTCAATCGCTCGACGTTCGGGTTGGTCCGAATGCGGGACTTTTCAAGCCGCCTACGATGCGAAGACCAAGCGTCGGCTGCGCCGATTTAACGAGGCCTTTGGCGACACGGGTCTGTGCCGATGGATTGATCCGGATCAGACCGAGGAGGAACTCGGCGTCGCTCTAACTGTCGGTGGACTGGTCATCGACAATGCAGGTGTGCTGCGTCCTGCTGGATTGTGTGCGGCTCTGCTGGAACATGAACGGATTGAGGTGGTGAGTGGGCGAGCTGTTGAGTCAGTCGGCCGTGAAGGAGGCGGTTGGAAGATCGTATTGGATAACAACGCGGTGCTCGATTCGCCGATCCTGGTGCTGGCCAATGCGATGGATGCGTCTCGCCTTCGGCCGGATGGCAACCTGCTGCAACATGTTCGAGGCCAGGTCACGATGCTTCGATCCGAAGATCAGTCTGGCCCATTGGCAAAAATCAAGCGTGCGGTCTTCTACGGCGGGTACCTGACGCCCGTCGTCGATGGTCTGCAGACACTCGGCTCGACCTTCATCCATAATGACACCGATCTGGACTGGCGTGACGACGAACACCTCGTGGTGTGTGATAGGCTCGCGAGACTGCTTCCCGAAGAAGCGGGTCGGCTCAGCCAACTGAGTGATGCTGCGGGGTGGGTCGGAATTCGCACTTCGCCAATGATCAGCAGTGTGCAGCATGATGAGGAGCAACCGGGGTTGTTCTATTCGCACAAACACGGGTCGCACGGCATCGCGTCCGCCGCTTCGGTCGCGGAGGCGATCGCCTGTCTAGTCACCTCAGCCCCGCGATTACGTGAGTTGCAAGCCGCGGCGGATCTGTCGGCAGCCTTCAGGATCTAGCGAAACTTCTTCTTCCGCTTGCGCCGCGGCATCTCCCCCGGCGTGCCCGGCGCGACCTCGGTCGCTTTACTCTTGTTCAGTTTGACCTTGTCCAGTGCCGGAGCGGCCTTGACCTCCGCGAGTTTGTCGCGGATCGATGCAGCTTTTTCAAACTCAAGATTCTGTGCCGCTTCGAGCATGGCCGACTCCAGTTCGGACAGGAGCTCGGCGCGGTCGTATTCCTTTTCGTCGCCGGACAGTGCCGCCTTGGCGGTTTTCCTTGCGCGAAGTTCCAGTTCGATCCCTTTGCGGATTGCTTTCTGGATCGTCTTGGGCGTGATGCCGTGTTCCTGGTTGTAGGCCAACTGAATCGCGCGGCGACGTTCGGTTTCATCGATTGCTTCCTGCATCGCCGGCGTCACTTCGTCAGCGTACAGCACGACAAAGGCGTTTTCGTTACGTGCCGCACGACCAATCTGCTGAATGAGCGAACGGCCGCTGCGCAGGAACCCGGTCTTGTCCGCATCCATGATGCCGACGAGGGAGACCTCCGGCAGGTCGAGGCCCTCGCGCAGCAGGTTCACGCCAACCAGGACATCAAATTGTCCCTCGCGCAGTTCACGCAGGATCGTGACTCTGTCGAGTGTCTCGATGTCGCTATGCAGGTACCTGCACTTGATGTCCTGATCTTTGAGATACTTACTCAGGTCCTCGGCCAGGCGTTTAGTAAGGGTTGTCACAAGCGTGCGTTCGTTCTTTTCGATACGTTCTCGAACAAGCTTGAGGAGGTCGGGGACCTGTCCTGATGCTGGCCGCACTTCGATGATCGGGTCTACAAGGCCTGTGGGTCGGATGATCTGCTCGGTCACCGTCCCCTGCGCTTTTCCCAACTCGTAGGGCCCGGGCGTCGCGCTGACAAAGACCACCTGATTCGTGAGATCTTCAAATTCATCAAACTTCAGCGGCCGGTTGTCTAGTGCAGAA
>JBMZAP010000037.1:0-25266 GCA_049611445.1 Phycisphaeraceae bacterium
AGAGCGTCAGCTTCCCAAGCTGAATGTCGAGGGTTCGAATCCCTTCACCCGCTTTTCTTGGAAACCATGTCAGAGTCGCAACTTATGCGACAGCCCGCGAGCTTCATGGGTGCTGACCGAAACTTGGACCCCGCACGGCAATTGCCGCGCACCCAAGTAACGGATCATTGCATGATTGCCAACCAAAGGATCTTCTCTTGCCTGTCTACGCGAATGCATAGCTTCCGGTCGCGCAATCGTTACACACAGGTTCTGTGATAGAAGTATTCGCCTGGATCAAGATGAGCACCATCCCGCATGAAATGATTAACCTTGAAGAAGCAAATCAGGCTGGGCTGAATCATTGAAGTTGGAGGCTTACTTGGTTCCCAGTTATCGCGTGGATAGCTAGGCGCAGGGGCGTAAGAAAAGTTCTACTCGTGTTCTGTCGCCCCGATTGAAGCTTCTGCTTCAAGGCTGAACAAGATCGAAGCCCGCGTCGATACGGCGTGGGCTTCTGTCTTTGTTACACTTCAAATTGTTCGAATCATCCTTGCCCTGAGGCAACCGCAAGCAGTTGATCCGTTGCCGTTGCACAATCGACCTTGCCGGTAATGCGGTCTGGGGCGAGCGAAAGTTTGAGGTCTCCACCGACGATCGTCGCGATGGCTCGTCCCTTGACGTCCCAGCCGTCGAACGGGCAGTTGCTGCTTTTGCCTGCGAACTGGTCGACATCAATCGTCCATGCGTGATCGGGGTCGATCACGGTCACGTCCGCATCTGCGCCGACGGACAACTCGCCCTTGCCTTTCAGCCCGCAGAGTTGGGCGTGGTTCGTACTGATCATCGCGATGAGGCGTGGCCAGTCGATCACGCCGGGCTCGATCAACGCCTTGATATACAGGGCCAGGGCACACTCCAGGCCGATGATCCCGTATGGCGCAATCGCGAACTCGCGTTCCTTTTGCTCGCGGGTGTGCGGCGCGTGGTCGGTAGCAAGCAATGAGATCGTTCCGTCGGCGACAGCTTCCAACAGTGCGTCGATGTCGCTCTGTCTACGCAGTGGCGGATTCATTTTTGCATGGGTGTCGTAGTTGGAGCAGGCCTCTTCGGTCAGCAGCAGGTGGTGAGGGCTGACTTCTCCGGTGATTCGGCCGAGCCCCGTTTCGGCGAATTCGTCGCGTGGTGCCTTGCCGGCTTTTACCGCATCAACGTAGCGTGCCCGTGCCTCGCGTAGCAGTGCCGCACCGCCTGCCGTTGTCATGTGTTGTGCGTGCCAGCGGGCCGAGTAGTTCAGTGACTCGGCGATCATGATGTCGCGAGAGATCATCAGTTCTTCCGCCAGCGATGGCCAGCCTGCCAGCCCGAGTTTGCTGGCTAATGGCCCGGCGTTCATTACGCCGCCACCGAGTTCCGGGTCTTCGCAGTGTTGCATGAAGACCTGTCCGGTCATGGCGATGTAGCGGAGCGCCTGGTGCATGACCTTGGCCGATCCGACTGGCGTGCCGTCATCGGAGAAACCGACCGCGCCTGCCTTATGCATCAGGCCGATCTCGGCGAGTTCTTTGCCCTCGCGTTTTTTCGTTGCAGCACCCACGGGGTAGACGTTGGCCAAGTTGGCCTTAGCGGCCTGCTTGTAGACGAACTCGATCATCGAATCGTCGTCGAGCGTAGGTGTTGTGTTGGGCATGCAGCAGACGCTGGTAAACCCGCCGGAGACAGCGGCCGCACTGCCCGTCGCGATCGTCTCTTTCTCTTCCTGTCCCGGCTCACGGAAGTGCACATGCACATCAATCAGTCCGGGTGCGACGATACATCCTGACGCATCGAGTGTCGGCCCGTCAGGCTTTGAGTTGCTGCCGATGGAAGCGACCTTGCCGTCTTCGAGGACGAGATCGGTCACGGAGTCGATGCCATTGGCCGGGTCGATCAGTCGGCCGCCGGTGAGGGTGAGCTTGGACATACCGACAGCATAGCGGATGCGGGCACAACGCTGGATCGGTCAATGGATAGTGTGGATTTACGCCGCCTGGGCCAGTTCCGGCTCGTCATCTTCGATGATGACCGATTGCTGAGCCTCGGCCTCCGCTGCCTCGGATAACTCGCGATCCCGCTCAGCCAGAGCCCTGAGATATTCGAACCTTCGACGCTTGGACTCCGCGATCAAGTCATGCCGGGCGACGTGGTGGTCGTGCCATGCCCCGGACACCTTGAGCACCGCATACACCAGCGCGACAGCAAGCAACACCAGGCAGGTCATCAGCAGCTTGGCTTCCATCGTCATGCATGGCCTATCGGCCTGCGGGGGCTTCGCGTTGACTGGCCGGGATTCACTGCCTTATCGGGCCTGACCCTGCTTCATTGCTGCGCCTGCCGAGGCCATCAGGGGTAGAATCTGGGCATGCCGGGTCTACCGATGAGCATCTTTGAACGACGACCTCTGTTTGCCTTGCTCCTCCTCAGTGTGCTGCTCATCAGCCCTCGGGGCTACGCTCAGCTCGAGGGGGTCGAGATCGACATTCAGCGTGAGAACCTTGGTCTCGGCGGGATCGTTCAGCCGGGTGTGTGGACCCCGGTCCGGGTTGATCTGACCAACAACGGTGCCGAAAACGTCGAAGTCCACTGCCGCTGGCTACTTTCGGATGTCGATGGTGACCAGCTCGTGGCGCAGCGATCCAACATCACGCTACAGCCGCAACGGACGCAGGGGGTCTGGCTCTACGCAACTCCGCCGATGTCAACGCGCTCTGGGCAATCGTGGACTTTTCAGGCCGTCGAAGTCAGCGGCGGCGAATTGATCAACCAAGTCCAATTACAGCTCAGTGACAGCGCGATGGCTGAGCCCTCGGTCAACCTGATCGGCGTCTGCGGGTTCAAGGGTCTTGGCCTGACGCCGTGGTTGCGTTGGTCAACCCAACACGAAGAGCTACGGCTGATTCGCGGGCTGACGCTGGAGTCGCTTCCCGACCGTTGGTATGGGATGGACAGTTTGTCCTCGCTGATTTGGATGCCGGACGAAGGTGGCCAGCCGACTGACAACCGAATGAGCGACGCGAACAAGCGTGCCCTGCGTGAGTGGGTTTACCGTGGCGGTCATCTGGTCATTGTTCTGCCCTTTGCTGGCGAGCAATGGACCGGTGCCGACTCTGGGCTGGCCGACCTGCTCGACCCGATCACGTCAGACCGGATCAAGCAGGTCCGGGCCCGTGCGCCAATTTCCGTGTTTGGTGTCTTGCGCAGCACCAGTCCCATCGCGATGAACACGTTCGATCTGAGTGACACGAAGGGTTACGCAACTCTGGCGGAGGTTGATCTTTCTGCGGGTGTGGCGGTTGCACCTGGCGCGACCCCGCTGCCACCAGATATTCAACCGCTGATTGTTGGAAAGCGGTTTGGCTTCGGCCAGGTCACGCTCGTGGGCATCGACTTGAGTAACCCTGAGGTCCTCAAGTCGATCGATGCGTTCCGTCTTCACCGTGTTTGGACGCGCATTTTCAGTTGGCGTGGGAGCAAGACTGGGGAGCTCATTCCAAACGCCATCTTGGATTCACCCGATACCCGCGGTGACTTCTGGGAAGCCAAGGACGCCACCACCACCATCGAGTTGGGCAACTGGATGTCCGAACGCGTCGCTCGTGAAGGCAAAACCGGCGCAGCGATCAGCCTGGCTTTTGTCTTATTTCTTGTCTACATCCTCTGTGCGGCGGCGACGTTCCCGAACTTCCTTAAGCCCAAGGGGTGGCAGCGGCACAGTTGGATGCTTTTTGTCTGCATCGTCGCCTGCTTCTCGTTGGTTGCATGGGGCGGGGCCTGGCTGATGCGTCCAGCAACGACGTCCACCACCCACTTCACCGTGCTGGATATTGATGGCAATACCAACCGTGTCCGTGCTCGCTCCTGGCAGTCGCTGTTGATACCAAGCTTTGCGACGGCAGAGGTGAAGGTCGGGTCTGAGAGTGACGGGTTGGCTCGAATGGATGTCTTAAACTTGTTGTCCAGCCCAGGCAACGACCTGATACTCGACTCGCCGGGTTTCCCCGACAAACGGACTTACGTGTTCGACGCCGGCCAGCCCAACGAACTTCCCGTGCCAATGCGTTCGACAACCAAGTCGCTTCGCATTGACTACCTCGGCCAGATCACCGGTCAACAGGATGGTTTGACGAAACCGTGGTCCATGCCACAGCAATCGGTATCGATTGAAAACGGCTTACCTATTGGTGAAATCACCCACGAGTTTCCGGGCGCGCTTTACGATGTACGCATCATCTACTGCCCCGGTGGCGCGCAGCAACCCGCGACGCCCGGCGCGACACGGTCGAGGAATCGACCTGTGGTGCACGTCTATAAGGATGCACAGAATCAATCCATCTGGAAGCCCAAGACGCCATTGGCGTTGCCCGACAAGATCGCCGCGTACAGCCCGCTCTGGGTTAGGCCGCGACTGGATACCAAGGCGCGCTTCTGGCGAAACGAAGGGTACCTCGGCACGGCGGTCGCAGACCGCGGCTTCAGTCAGGGCTCGGGCAATAACAACAATGTTGTCCGCGATATCCCGCTAATGACGTTCTTTGGTGCGGTGCCGCCGCCCGATTATGAAATGGATCGCGGACAATACGAGATGAATGTATTCAGCCGATCGATGACACGAGACCTGGATATGACTCACCTCATCACCGGCCGACGTCTGATTGTTATCGGCCACCTCCGCGACAGCCCAAGCCCTGTACCCCTGACCGTTGACGGTGAGACCATTCCCAGCGAAGGCTGGACCGTCGTCCGTTGGATATATGATCTGTAAGGCAAAACCATGGCGATGATCCAAACCATTAACCTGACCAAGCGCTACGGCGAACTCATCGCGCTATCGAACCTTAATCTTGAGATCGAGCAGGGCGACGCCTTCGGCTTCATCGGGCCAAACGGCGCAGGCAAAACAACCACCATCAAGATCCTGTCGACCCTGCTCAAGCCCACGTGGGGTGAGGCGCGGATCGACGGCTTGTCGGTCGGGCCGGTGAATGCGCGGCAGGTCCGCTCGATCATCGGCTACGTGCCGGACTTCTTCGGCTCGTATGAAGACATGGTTGTGAAGGAGTATCTTGAGTTCTTCGCATCGGCTTACGACATCAATGGTGAGCAACGCAAGAGCGTGATGGATGACGTCCTTGCGCTGACCGACCTGTCGCATAAGGCCGAGGCAGATGTAAACTCCTTGTCGCGTGGTATGCAGCAGCGTCTGTCGGTTGCTCGTGTGCTGCTGCACGATCCCAAGGTGCTGTTGATGGACGAGCCCGCCTCTGGCCTGGATCCGCGGGCACGCATTGAGATGCGCGAGCTCTTAAAAGAGCTGCACCGCATGGGCAAGACAATTCTTATCAGCTCACACATCCTTCTTGAGTTGGCGGATCTATGTAACAAAGTGGGCATCATCGAGCAGGGCGAACTGAAGTTTGTCGGCACCACCGATGAGATGCTGGAGCGAGCCCGTACCGGCAACATCGTCCATGTCACCGTCGATCGTACCGATGCCGCGGCCGAGTCCTTAAAGCAGATGGATGGCGTCGTCGGTGTTGAGCGTGGCGGGGCGGTTCTCAAGGTTTCGCTTGACGAGAACCATTCTGCAGCCGACGTCGCTGGCCGCCTTGTTCACGACGGCTTCCGCCTGATGCGTCTTGAAGAAGAGCAGGTCAACTTGGAGACCGCGTTTATGCGATTGACCAAGGGGCTGGTGCAGTAATTCGCTTTATTTGTTGAATGTAAAAACGCCGCCTGGAGTCAGGCGGCGTTTTAGATGATTTTGTTGTGTTGAAACTTACTCTTCAACGGCCTTGAACATGTCGTGGTCCTTGTTGCCGCCGGAGAGGATAAACGCGGCGAGGTCACGCAGTTCGTTGGCGTTCATCGCATCAACCAAGCCTGCAGGCATGGTCGAGACCTTGGAGATGTTCTCCGAAGCGATTTGATCCGCAGGGACCGTGACCTTGTTGTTGGGCTGCCGGGGGTCGGGAAGGACAACGACGCCTGCGTCGGTCTTCTCGATCATTCGGCCAACAATGGTCTTGCCGTCCTTGGTCTTGATCTCGGTCATCGCATACTGGTCGGAGATCTCGTGGCTCGGTTCAATGGTCGCGCGCATGAGGTCGGCGACACTGAACTTGTTCCCTGCGGTGGACAGGTCCGGGCCAATATCGGCGCCGTTGCCGGCCACCTTGTGGCACTGTGAGCAGAGAGCGGCCTGGTAGAGACCTGCACCCTTCATAAAGTCACGTCCGGTCAGTTTGCCGTCAACCAGTTTGCTTGCGGTGGACGTGTTCCACTTGCGGCCGGGGCCCTTGGGCTGGACGATTGGGTAGGGGAACTTGACCTTTGGTGCGTCGATCAGCGTGCCGAGTGCCTTTTTCTCCTCTGCGGAGAGCGAGGCGACGGCTTGTTCACGGATCTTGTTGAGAGCCGGGACGTACGAGTTGCCGCCACCGGACTGTGCCGCGAGGTTCAGCCAGGAGAAGTAGGCCTGTCGCTGGGTTGGAGTCCAACCTTCCTTGATGTTGCGGAGCATGAACGCGATGCCCAGTTCCACCGATGGCGGCGGGTTGGTACGCATCGCATTGATTGCCGCGCCGTAGCGGTCGTTCTGTGCGGCAAGGTCCAGCCACGGCGGGGTCGGGGTCTGGATGCTATTCATCAGGTCCAGTGCGGACTGGATCACCGTCGGGTCACCAAGCGCAACCCGGAGGCGAACAACCTCGGTATTGATAGGCAGGCTTTCGCTGGGCAGGAAGCCTGCGAGTTTGGCAAGGATCGCGTCACGCTTGGCCACGTGCGTGGGGTCATAGGTGCGGACCTGTGTCTTGCCGTCAATCGTTGCCTTGCGGTACATCGCGACAGCAACCGCACGGGTCCAGGCGAGCTTCTCGGTCTCGGTCTCCGGGTTCGCTCCGAGCAGGACATCAATCGCATTGGCCTTTTTATGCCGGGCAAGTGCCAGGCCTGCGAGGATCCGAGTCATCGCGTCCTTCTCGGCCATGGCTCGCTCGTCATAGCTACCGGCCTGCTGGTGCTCCAGCGCGACACGGGCGGCGAAGCGGATGAAGCGGTCTTCGTGGCCGAGGTTCTCCCAGATGAAGCCGATCTTGTCAGCGGGAGCGTCCGTGGTGTGTAGTGCTTCGAGTTGCTTACGCAGCTTGGCGAGGTCATTGAGCGGCTTGACTTCGGGGACGGCTTTGTCGTTGACGCCGTAGTACGAGACGCGGTAGAACGCCGAGTCGCCGCGGCGGCCACCGGCGGTGAAGTACATGTGGCCATCGCTGCCGATCGCGACGTCGGTTACTGGCAGCGGCTTGCCCATGACGAATGGCTCAAGGTCGCCTGTGTAGGACGCGCCGTCTTCCTTCAGGTGGATGGCGTAGATGGTGCCATAGGTCCAGTCCAGGACGTAGAGGGCGGACTGGTACTTGGTCGGGAAGCTTGTGCCGGTACCGAAAGTGACGCCAACGGGCGAGCCGGGACCGATTTCGACGGCCGCAGGCAGGGAGTCTTCGTAGTAGGTCGGCCATTTGCCCGAGCCGTTACGCCAGCCGAATTCAGCGCCGCTGACGGCGTGGTTGATACGGGTGGGGCGGTACCAAGGCTGGCCGAGGTCCCATTCCATGTCGGCGTCGTAGGCGAAGACTTCGCCGTTGGGGTGCACGCCGATGTCGTACTGGTTGCGGAAACCGGCACAAATGAGTTCGACGTTCTTGCCTTCGGGATCGGTGCGGAGGATCCAGCCCCCGGGTGCGAGCAGGTTGCGAGCGTGGCCTCGGCCGTCGGGGTTCTGTGCCAGAACATGGTCTTCAGACCAAAGGTCTTTGACGGGGCGGCTCGACTCGATCTGTGGGACGGGGCTCATGTTGCCCGCGACGAGGTACAGGCCCTTGCCGTCTGCGGTGGGGACGATGGCGTGTGTGCCGTGCTCGCCGCCGCCACGCATGGCACGGAGCAGCTGCTTGCTGTCGTACAGGCCGTCACCATCCGAGTCGACGAGCTTGGTGAAGCCGGTGCCGGACTCCATGATGTAGAGGTTGCCGAAGGCGTAGCACAGGCCTTGTGCACCGTTGAGTGTTACGGGGTGTGCGATGACTTCGGTCTTGCCACCATGGTCATCTACGGCGGGGGGCTTGATCTGGTAGAGCGATCGGCCTTCTTTGTTCTTGTACTGGTCGGAAGCGAACAGTGTGCCGTCCGGCCCGGCGCACAGCGCGACCCAGGAACCCTGCTCTGCCTTAGGCACGTCGTAGAGCTTTTCAACGAGGAAGCCGTCTTTAACAGTCAGGCCTTTGGGTGCTCGAGGGTGATCGGGCCGCTCGGGCTCGGGCAGCATCTTGATTTCCGGCTCAGCCGGTGCGACTGCCGCCGACTCGGTTGTTTCCGCCGATTCGGTTGTGCCGGTATCTTCGGTGGGGGCGGCTTCGTCGCCGGGTTCATTTCCTTCGCCAGAGCCGCCGCATCCGGGGATCACCAGTAGTGATGCCAGTAGCAGCGTGGGCAAACGGAAGTCAAGCAGGTCAAGGATCGAACGGTTTTTCATGGGGGCTCTCTTCAATATGAAACGCAAACTGATCGTTTAGAGGGACGCCAGATAGGTCGGCGAATTAAAGTTAAATCATATAAGAATTGCGTAGATCACGGAAGACCCGGATAGCTCGTGCAGCAGGCGGCAATGCCTGATTTGCGGATTGATTCTGCGATCCCAATCGCTTGTTGTTTGCTTCCCACGATCGCAAATAGTGCGGAGCCTGAGCCTGTGAGGCGTGGCTCGAGCCGCTGGGCTTTGATCGCTTCGGCTGCTGGCTCGATCGAAGGGCAAATACTGATCGCGGGTTGATGCAGGTCGTTCAGTGCGGCGGGTAACGCCTTACCCTTTCTCCATTGTTCTATAAGTTCATCCGGGATCGACGCGGTTGGGTTTTGCTGGTCGAACGCGCGGTAGACGTCCGGGGTGGGGCATTGGCCTTCAGGGACGACGAGTATGCAGTCAAACGAGGTGAGGTTGTCCAGCGGCTCAATGACTTCGCCAATACCCGTGACCAGTGCGGCGGGCTGGCCGAGCATGGCTTTCGTCAGGAATACAACGTCAGCTCCTAGTTGCTGCGCGAGTTCAAGTAGCGTCTGGTCATTAACAGGCAACTCGAACAACTGGCGTAGCCCAACGAGCATCGCCGCGGCATTCGAAGAGCCCCCGCCCAGGCCTGCGCCTGCAGGTATCCGCTTCTCGAGTTCGCAAGCGATGGGCAGTAGTGCCTTGCCAGTCGCTGATTGCAGCAAGGCGTGGGCGCGGTAGAGCAGGTCGCTTTCAATCGGCCAGTCGATCGGTTGGGGCTTCATCGCATCGTCAGCGAGGCGGCGCGTAAAGGCGCTGGGGCCATGATCACGTCGATGAAGATGCAGGTCGTCACCGAAATCCAGTGCGACCATCACGCTCGCGATGGGATGCAGACCGTCGTCACGCGGCGCTCCGACGGCGAGGGTCAGGTTTAACTTAGCCGGGCAGCGGAGTGAGAGTGACGTATTGTTTGTCGCGACATCCATTCGTGGAGGTAGTGTAGCGCATCAGCGGGGCGAGGCGCGACCATAAAAAGAGCAGGCCAAAATGCCTGCTCTTTCGGACGATGATTTTGGAAGCTGCGATTAAAGCGTGATATTGGCTTCGTCGGTGAGCTTGAGGTGGGCGGCCTCGGTTTCGACGGCAGCAGCGGGCAGATCCAGCAGGGTGAGGATCTGATCGGGTGCAAGGCCAAGGTTGATTGCGCCATGCAGTGCGGCCCATGTTTTACGGGCGGCAGCCTGATCGCCCAGAGACTCTGTCCACCCAGCGAGGATGCGGCGGACGATCGCGGGCAGGGCCTCGGACTGCTGCTGCTTGCCGATGGATGCAAGCCAGAACATCAGGCGGTATTGCTCGGGCTGTTCCGCAGCGACGCGGGCGTACATCAGCGCGGTCTTGCTCATGGGTGAGCGTAGTTCGGCGTGTTCGGCGACCGCGTCAAAGCGGCGCTGGCAGACGGCGTCGAGGAGTTGCCGTTTGTCTTTGAAGTAGCGATAGATCGAGCCCACAGCACAGTCGAGCTGCTTGGCGATCGTGCGGATGGTCGTGCCGTCGTAGCCTTTTTCACGCAGGACGCGAGCCGTGGCGTCTAGGATCTGCGTGCGGTCCAAGCAAGTAGGGGTCTTCACCTGTGGGGTGTCATCGCTCGCTTCGGCCAATGCGGGGTTGATGGGGGCTGGCATGACGAATCCCGGGTGGGTGAGGCGTCGTGCGGGATCGGCGTGATTTGCGGATGGGGTTGTGCTTCCTGCGTCCATCGAAGTTCACCTCCCTGTGAACTTGGGTTGTTTTTGCTGATGGGGCTTGCCCGTCAAGCCCCGACTAGAATTCCTATCGGACGTAGATTACCAAAACGATCAAAGTTCGTGGGAAAACTTTTTCAACCTCATTTGCAGGCTGCCTACAGCACTTTCATTGCTGCCCAGCACAATGCCAGCCCCGCAAAAAAGCCCATAGCCGCTGTCAGTGGCAGGGCGTTGCGGTCCCGCCATCTCATGAGTCGGACCAGTGCGCTGGCCTTGAAAACCGAAATGGGCCGTCCGGTGCGGTACGCAGAGAGGTCCTGGACCAGCGCGTTGACAGACGGATAGCGGTCCGCGGGGTCTTTCTCCAGTGCCTTGAGGCAGATCGCCTCCAGTTCCGCAGGGACTTCCCGTCCGACGGCGATCTCGCTGGGGATCGGTGTGGGGCGCTCAAGGACCTGGGCGAGCACTTCTTCCACGTCGTTGCCCCAGACCAGGTTCTTGTTCGTGATCATCTCGAACAGAATTGAGCCGAGGTTGTAGATGTCGGTCCGCTCGTCGAGGTCCTCGTCGCCCCGGGCCTGCTCGGGCGACATGTAAAGAGGCGTGCCATAACGTTTGCCCGGCTGGGTCAACTCAAGTGAGACCATTTTCTTGCCTGTCGTTTCCTTTTCGACCGCCTCCTCGACCTCACTGCTTGGCGACTCGCCAATCACCTTTGCCAGTCCCCAGTCCAAGACGGTCACTTCGCCGAACGCACCGACAAGGATATTGGCAGGCTTCAGGTCGCGGTGAATCACGCCGTTCTTATGCGCGTACGAAACGGTCTGGCATGCCTGGATGAGCACATCCACCAGTGTCGCCAGCGGGTACTGATCGATGACCGTTCGGTCCTTGGCCGAGATCGACAGCAGGATCGAGCGGAGGTCCAACCCCTCGAGCTTCTTCATCGTGAAGAACAGCACGCCTGCACGGTCGCGTCCCAATTCATAAACGGGCACGGTCCCGGGGTGCGGGATCATGGCGGTCACGCGCGCCTCGCGCAGGAAACGTGCGGTCTCCAACTCGGAACTCTGCAGGTGTTCGTGCAGTGTCTTGTAGACCACCGTGCGGTGCAGGTTCTTGTCGAGGCAGGTCTGAAGCTCGGCCGTGCCGCCTTCGGTCAGCGGCATAAAGTCGGTGTACTTCAGCGAGCCGCTGAGCCACTGCCGAGGCATCGGCGCATCGGTATCCGTGATCTTGATCGGATTCGTTGCCTCGGGATTATTCAGATCGGGCTCGGGCATGTCTGAGCACTATCTTACCCATCGGTCACGCAGCCATGCGAGGCGTCCTGCACAACCTTGATGTACTTCCATAATGTGCCGCGGTCGGCCTTGTAAGGCGGTTTGACCCAGGCGTCTTTGCGAGACGCCATCTCTTCATCGCTGACTGCGACGCTGATTTCGTGCGTTTCGTCGTCGATCGTCACTTCGTCGCCGTCCTGCACCAGTGCGATCGGGCCGCCTTCCTGTGCTTCGGGGACCACGTGACCGATGATGAAGCCGTGGCTGCCGCCGGAGAATCGACCATCAGTGATCAGCGCGACATCATCGAGGAACCCGGCACCGGCCAATGCACTGGTCGGCGTAAGCATCTCGGGCATGCCGGGGCCGCCGGTCGGGCCTTCGTATCGGATGATGATGACGTCACCTGAGGTGATCTTGCCTGCCTCCAGGCCGGCGATCATGTCTTCCTCGCAGTCGAAGACGCGAGCCGGGCCTGTAAAGCGCAGGCCCTGCTTGCCGGTGATCTTGCCGACCGCGCCGCCGGGCGCGAGGTTGCCCTTGAGGATTGAGATGTGGCCCTTGGCTTTGAGCGGATCTTCCAGGGGGTGAATGATGTCCTGATTAGGTTTGAGGTCCTCGTACTCTGCGGCGTTTTCAGCGACCGTCTTGCCGGTCACGGTCATCTGCGAGCCGTCGATCAGGCCTTCGCTGAGCAGGTACTTGATCACGCCCGGCACGCCGCCGACTTCGTGCAGTTCTTCCATCACGTACTTGCCCGAGGGCTTGAGGTCCGCGAGCAGCGGCACGCGATTGCTCACGGCAAGGAAGTCGTCGATCGTCAATTCGATATCAAACGCCTGCGCCATTGCGATCAGGTGCAGCACGGCATTGGTCGAGCCGCCGAGCACGGTGATGAGCACCATCGCGTTCTCGAAGGACTGACGCGTCACGATATCGCGAGGCTTGAGGTCCTCTTCGAGCATGCCGAGGATGCGTTTGCCAGCGCGGACACATTCGTCTTCCTTGAGGCCGTCTTCTGCTGGTGTACACGATGAGTAGGGCAGCGACAGGCCAAGCATCTCAATCGCGCTGGACATGGTGTTGGCGGTGTACATCCCGCCGCAGGCACCCGCGCCGGGGCAGCTGTTAGCAACGATTGCCTGTCGCTCATCTTCGGTGATCGTCCCGGCGATGGACTGGCCGAACGACTGGAAGGCGCTGACAACGTCGAGCTTTTCATCCTGTCCCTTGATGGTCGCGCAGCCGGGTTTGATCGTGCCGCCGTAGACCATAATGGCTGGGCGGTTGAGTCGCCCCATCGCGATCACCACGCCGGGCATATTCTTGTCGCAGCCCGGCAGGGCGACGAGTGCGTCGTACCACTGCGCGCCCATGATCGTCTCAATCGAGTCGGCGATGAGGTCGCGCGATTGCAGCGAGAAAGACATACCGTCTGTGCCCATCGAAATGCCGTCGGACACGCCAATGGTGTTGAACCGCATCGCAACCATGTCCGCCTCTTTGACGCCGTCTTCGACCTTGATCGCCAAGTCGTTCAGGTGCATGTTGCAGGGGTTGCCCGCGTACCAGCACGAGCCGATGCCGACCTGCGGCTTGTTCAGGTCGTCAGGCGAGATGCCGGTTGCCAGCAGCATGGCCTGGCTGGCACCCTGGCTTTTGGGCTGGGTGATGCGGGAAGAGTATTTGTTGAGCGTCTTGTCGGTCATGATGGTCCAGTCTGCAATAAGGGAGAGGAGATTGTAAACAACCTCGCTTGGCCGTGGACGTTTTGGTTGCGTTGTTACATATAAAGATTTTGCACAACCGTATGGGCGATGCTGCTGGCGGCCGCTATGATGATTCTTATGCGAAAGAAGCCTTCCTATCGACTCTTCGCCTCATGCCTCTCTCTCACCGCACTGCTGCTGCCGGGCTGTTCTGAACAGCCGGCGTCGCAGGCTCCTCCCCCGCCTGCCGTCACGGTAACCACCCCTGAGATCCAAACCGTTACGCGGTACCACGAGTACACGGGCAACACTGCTGCGATCAACGAAGTGGACATCGTCGCACGTGTGCCCGGCGAACTTGTGGAACAAAAATACACACTGCTTGGCGAGGATAACCGTGTATCACGCGTTGAGAAGGGTGAAGTGCTTTTCGTGATCGACCAGGAGCCCTACAAGATCGCATTGGCTATGGCTCAAGCGGACCTTGATCGATCCGAGGCGCTCGTGTTAGCCGCAAAGTCGGTGAAAGAGAACGTTGAGAAATCATTTGAACGTGGTGCAGCGTCAGACCTTGATAAGACCACCGCTGAGGCTGATTACAAACAACGCGTAGCTGAGCGGGATGCCAGCCAAGCGAAATGGAACCAGGCTTATCTCGAGCTTAAATACACAGAGGTCAAATCCCCGATCGATGGGGAAGTGTCACGTAATCTTGTCGATGTGGGGACATACATTGGTAGTGGTGGCTCGACCGTTTTGACGCGTGTTACACAGGTCAAGCCAATCTACGTGTACTTCGACGTCAGCGAGTCGATCGTCCAGGAGTACATCAACCGTGCTGCCTCCAGGGGTGAGGAAGTCGCCGACAACCCACCGCCTCTCGAATTGGCGACTTCGGCCGACAAGAACGGCACCTACTCCCACACCGGATCCGTCGACTGGTGGGATCGCACGGTTGATCGCGGAACGGGCACGATTGTGGTGCGGGGTGTACTGGATAACGAGGACGGCTCGCTTGTGCCCGGCCTGTTCGTGCGTGTTCGCGTGCCGTTTGAAGAAATTGAGAACGCGGTGCTTGTGCGTGAAGATGCGATCGGTACTGATCTCGCTGGTAAGTACGTTCTAACGGTTGTCGAAAATGAGAAGCGGCAGCCGATCGTGAAGAAGCAGCCGATCGAGCTGGTCATGCGGGGCGAAGGCGGCCTTTACGTTGTCGAAGGTCTTTCGCCTGACGCGACGTATATCACCGCGGGTATCCAGAAGGTTCGGCCGGGCATGGTTGTGAAGCCTGAGAGGCAGGGGGCGACCAAGCCTGCAGTGCCCGAGGCCGTGCCGGGGCCTGAACCCGCAGCCGAAGAGTCCGACGATTCCGATGGAGAAGACGCGTGATTTCAGCCTTCTTCATCGACCGCCCGGTTCTTTCAACTGTCGTAGCATTGATCATGGTGCTGCTCGGCGTTATCTGTTTGCCGATCCTGCCCGTTGAACAGTACCCGGAGATCGCTCCACCCAACGTGCAGATCAGCGCCAGCTATCCCGGTGCCGACCCCGCGACGATCGTCGATACCGTCACCGCCCCGATCGAGCAGGAGGTCAACGGCGTCGAGGGCATGATCTACATGAAGTCGACGACCGACCAGACGGGGCGGGTCTCGATCAATGTCACTTTCGAACTCGGCACCGACCCGGACCAGGCGGTTGTTTACACGCAAAACCGTGTTGCCGCCGCCGAGCCGCGCCTGCCGCAGGAGGTCCGCTCACGCGGGATCTCGGTGAAGAAGAAATCACCGAGCCTGCTGATGGTCGCGACGTTGTTTTCGCCTGACCAGAGCTTCGACTTTCTTTCGCTGTCTAACTACACCACGCTGTACCTCAAGGACGAGCTCGCCCGTATCGAGGGTGTCTCCGAAGTCTTTATCTTCGGCGGCCAAGACTACGCGATGCGTATCTGGATGGACCCGGAGAAGCTCGCATCACGTGACCTGACGACGGTCGATGTGCTCAACGCGTTGCGTGAGCAGAACGTACAAGTTGCCGCGGGGCGTATCGGTGCGCCACCTGCTCAGTCGCAAGGGGCCTTTGAATACATCGTGAACACCGAGGGTCGTCTTAAGACCGCGGAGCAGTTCGAGAATATTATCCTGAAGACCGCCGAGGCCGAGGTCGATGACCAGACCGTCACTCGTACGCTGCGTCTGCAAGACGTGGCCCGTGTTGAGCTCGGTGCGGAGACCTATGACTGGCAGGCCCGGCTCAATGGGCAGCCCGGCGTCGGTATCGGCATCTATCAAATGCCAGGATCCAACGCAATTGACGTGGCGGACGCTGTTCGCGCTCGTCTGGACGAGTTATCTGCAAACTTCCCGCAGGGCGTCGAACATCAGGTCACGTTCGATTTTACGAACTACGTCCGTTCGTCGGTTCAGGAGGTTGTCGCCACACTTTTTATTGCGGCACTGTTGGTCATCATTATTACCTTCATCTTCCTGCAGGACTGGCGGGCGACGATTGTTCCAACGGTGACGATCCCTGTTTCGCTCATTGCGACGTTTGCGGTCATGCTCGTCTTCGACTTCAGCATCAACCTCTTTACGCTCTTCGGCCTGATCCTCGCGATCGGCGTGGTCGTTGATGATGCGATCGTTGTTGTCGAAGATACCTCCCGTCGCATCACCGACGGCATGAAGCCGCGCGACGCCGCCAAGGAGACGATGAAAGAGGTCAGTGGGGCATTGGTCGCGACGACACTTGTCGTGCTGGCGGTCTTTATTCCCGCATCAATGATCGGTGGGCTCACGGGCACGCTCTACCAGCAGTTCGCCCTGACGATTGTCTTTGCAACGTGCTTCTCCACCATTAACGCGCTGACGCTCAGCCCGATGCTTTGCGCGTTGATCCTCAAGCCGTCCAAGCCGGTGCGATTCCCGCTGTTCAAACTCTTCAATGCGACGCTCGACAAGACCCGCGGTGGCTACCTCTGGTTTGTCAACAAGGGCATCCGACTGGCGGTTCTTACCGTCCTGCTCTTTGCAGGGATAACGGCTGCGGCGGGTTTCGGCTTCAAGGTCATCCCAACCGGTTTTCTTCCCAACGAAGACCAAGGCTACTTCTTTGTCAACGTCCAGTTGCCGGATGGTGCCCGTGGTGATCGGACACTGGAAGTGCTTGAGCGTGTCGAGCAGATGGCCGCAAAGCAGGAAGGTGTCAAGGATGTTTTCAGCGTTAATGGCTTCTCCCTGCTGTCGGGAACCATTGCGTCGAACAACGCGATGGTGATTGTGATACTTGAGGATTGGGATGACCGAGACATGGCGACGGCCAATATCAAGTCCGTGATCGGCAGCCTTGGTCGGCAGTACGCGGGTATCCGTGAGGCCGTGGTGTTTCCCTTTGCGCCGCCTGCGATTACGGGCATCGGCCAAGCGGGAGGTGTTGAGTACGAACTACAGGACACCAGTGCGAATGGTTACCTGGCGCTGCAGCAGGCTGCCGACGCGATGGTGTTTGCGGCATTCAAGCATCCGGACCTCGAGCGGCCGTTTACGGGCTACCGCGCGACGACGCCGCAACTGTTTGTTGATATCGACACGACTAAGGCTCAGCGTCTAGGCGTGAAACCGCAGGTCTACAACGACACCTTGCAGTCCAACCTCGGTGGGTCGTACGTCAATGACTTCAACTACCTCAATCGCGTGTTCCGTGTGTACCTGCAGGCCGAACCTCAGTTCCGCGATGACATGCAGGACATCCTGAATCTGGAGGTCCGCAACGTGCAGGGCGATACCCTGCCGATGGGTACGTTCCTGGGGGTCGATGACACGTCAGGCCCACAGGCGATTAACCGCTACAACCTCTATCCCTCGGCATCCATTACGGCTCAACCCACAGCGGGCCGAAGCACCGGCGAGGCGATTCAGGCCATGCGCGATCTCTCTGCAGAGAATTTGCCGCCCGGTTTTGGCTACGACTGGACTGGTGCGACCTATCAGGAACTCAAGACCGGCAGTGCCGCAATCATCGCGTTTGTGTTGGGCATCATCGTGGTCTTCCTCGTGCTGTCTGCTCAGTACGAAAGTTGGACGACCCCGATCGCGATCCTGCTGACCGTTCCGCTGGGCGTACTCGGGGCGCTAGTCGGGATCTACCTGCGTGGCTACGACATCAATATCTACACGCAGGTCGGGTTCATTTTGCTGATCGCGCTGGTCGCGAAGAATGCGATCCTTATTGTTGAATTCGCCAAGCAACGCAGCGACGAGTCGGGGTTATCGCCGAAAGAAGCGGCGCTCGAGGCCGCGAGCCTGCGTTTCCGACCGATCCTGATGACCGCGTTTTCATTTGTTGCGGGTACAGCCCCGCTGGTCATCGCCGTCGGGGCAGGGGCGATGAGCCGGCGTTCACTTGGGACCGCCGTATTCTTTGGAATGATCCTCGCGACAGTCGTCGGCGTTGTTTTTGTTCCGGTGTTTTACTACGTGATCACGTCGGTGATGGGGCGGCTAAAAAAGAAGCCCAAGAACGATCCCGCGCCAGTAGCGACACCTTCTTAATCGGCACAGTCTGGTTTGCTGTCGTTCTCAGCCTGAGGGATTGTCTTGCCGCATTCGGGGCATTGTGTTGAATCGGCTGGTGTGCCGACGAGTGAGTAGCCGCATTCGATACAAGCGGTCGCACGTTGGCAACCCACTTCAACGAGCCATCGCTGTACCGCGCGTCGCCCTGAACGCAGGTGCAGTCGGTACAGCAGAGGTGGGGAAATGATCACGGTTGCGAGTAACGAGAGTTCTTTAAATTCGTAAAAGAGCCGGGCAAAGATGGTGTCGCTAAGCAATGCGCGTTCTTCAACGACAAATCCGTCGAGTAGAAAGAACACCCAGACGAAGCAAACTATGGTTGCAAGACAGCCGAGACGGTTGGCCGTGTTAGCTCGCTCCCAAATATCAAATCGCACTTTCTCTGGCAGGTGCTGCAATTCCGGAATACGATTCCATGGCTGCAACAAACGGTAAGGCGGCTTTTCTGAAGCGGGCTCACTCATCCGTTTCAAAGTCCGTTTGCATCAGTGCGGCATAGACCTCGACACCCTTGGCGATTTCGTCGAGGGACACCCACTCGTCTTTCGTATGTGCCGGGTAAGGGCTTCCCGGACCGAGCACCAGTGTGGGTAGTCCGGCCTCGGCGAGGTAGCCCGCGTGCGTAGCGAAAGGGGCCCCGACAGCGGGCTTGCGAAGGTCGCATGCGTTCAGTGCCGACTTCACTAAGGGAAGGATCGCCTCGTTTGATTCTGGCAACAGCGGCGGATGGGCGACCTGAAGAGTTTGTTTGTAAGACATGTCGGGACATGTTGCCTTGAGTGCATCGAGCAACTCGGCGACGCGTGGCAATACATCATTCTGATCTTCGCCGGGTACGACACGTCGATCAACCTCGCACATGCAGTGGGCGGGGATAATGTTTGGGGCGTGGCCGCCTCGGACGATGTTGACGCTTGCGACTGCTCGGCCGGTGAGGTCGTGCTCGCGATCGAGTTGGTCAATGTAGTTGCGCTGAAGGACCGAGAGGATCTGGACCATGTCGTTGATCGCGGAGTGGCCTTCCCACGGCGTGGAAGAGTGCGCTGCCTGGCCTGTGGTCTCGATCGTCCAGCGGACACATCCGTTATGGGCGATGACAGGGACATGCTCGGTTGGTTCCCCGACAATCACCATGCTCGGAGACCAGCCAAGTCGTGGCAGGTCATTGTCGACAAAACTCTTGATTCCGGTCATCGCGATTTCTTCATCAACACTGAAGAGCAGGGCGATGTTGTTCGGGCGATCGGACTGCTGAGCGTATTGGCGCAGGGCCCAGAGCATCGCGGCACCGGTTCCCTTGGTGTCACAAGCGCCTCGGCCATACAGTTTTCCTTCGCGTATTTCGGCACCGAACGGATCAATCGTCATGCCCTCAACGGCAACCGTATCGAGGTGGCTATCGAACAAGATCCAGGGGCGATCATTGCCGGTCCGGAGGGTCAAAAGTAGCTGTGTTGCCTGCCCCAAAACTGGCAGTAATTCGACTTCGAGCATCCACTTGCCAGCGAACTGGGCCAGCAGATCAACGAGTTCGGCTTCTGCTTCCTCTTGGCCAGTCAGGGCCTTGTTGACCGTGTTGATGCGCACCATCTCTTGCAGCAATTCAGTCACGTTTTCCGGAAGTCGCGTGGGCATCACCTGAGTGTAACGCAGTGTCGCCAAGGCGTCGCGTTACACTTTGTTGATGCAGCACGACACATCATCTCAGCCGCCGCCCGTGATTGAGCTGGATGATGCCGGCGTAATCAGGCTGGCACGCACCTTGATCGATCGTAGCTTGAAGCCAAATCAGCGTGGCGTCATGGCGATCGCAGGGGTGCCTGGCAGCGGAAAGAGCACGTTGGCCTCGGCTGTCCTCAGGGCGCTGAACGAGGCGGAGCAAGGTGTCGCTGTCGGCTTGCCGATGGATGCTTATCACATGACCAATGACAAGCTGGACCGCATTGGTTTGCGTCAGCGCAAAGGATCGCCGCAAACCTTTGAAAGCCAGCAGTACTTCAAACACCTGGCTCAGGTTCGTGATGCGAGTAAGCGCGTCAGCCTGCCGACGTTTGATCGTACGATCGACGAGCCGGTTTTTACGGGCAAGCCTGAGCACACGGTTGGCCGCGGCACGCGGTACATCGTGACCGAGGGCAACTACCTGATGCTGGATTCACTGCCATGGACGGCGATCGATCAACTGGCAGATGTTCGTGTCTGGATTGATATCCCCTCGGAGCGTGCAAGGCGGCAGACCATTCAGCGTCACATCCAGTTCGGCCGATCACCTCAGGAAGCGAAGCATTGGTATGAGACAAATGATCAACTCAATGCTGACTTCATCGCAGCGCGGAGTCGTCACGCAGACCTGATTGTGCGCTGGCCCAAGGTTTAGGCTCCTTCTCCCTTTCAGGGAGAAGGCGGGGGATGAGGGTGGTGCGTATGACAAGCCCCGGCATATTCAGTATTTCGCTGTGACTATAACGCTGGCCCCTCACCCCAACCCTCTCCCTTGAAGGGAGAGGGAGCAAGTTAGAACGGCCCGCGCATCGGATTGACGATCGCGTTGTCGTGGCCGGGAACAATCTCGTCGGCGACTTCAAGGATTTCTTTCAGTGAGTCTTGTGCCTGCTCGGTATCGAAACAGCCTTTCAGGACACGGCCGTGCTCGATGTGCTCGATGGTCGGCGCCGCGTCGCCGGCGATCACCGTGGTTGAGCGATGGTGGCTCAACAGCAGTCCGCAGGTGCCGGGCGTGAAGCCGAACGAGGGGAACAGGTCGACCTGGTCGGCCAGTGTGTCGGGCGCGGCCTTGCATTTCTGGAGGATCTCGATCTCCTGTTTCAACAGGTCGCGGACTTCTTCATCACCTTCTTCCTGCTCGAAGCGTGCGAGCAGTTCTCGGCCGACAACCTCGCGTTCGGTTTCGCTGATCAGCCAATTCGCTTCAGGGAAAGCGGAAAGGCCGTAGCGGTGTGCCGGCCGAAAGTTGGTGAGGAAGACATCGGTGATGTCGCTGGGCGCGAGCCCGCTGCGCTCGGCCAGGCGAGGTACGAGAACCTGTGCCGGCAGGGCGGGGTCGACGAGGATCACCTTCTTGCCGCTTCGGATAAGCGTGGTGGTTGCGTGGGCGGTACGGGCTGGGCCCTGTTTGTCCCAGAGGTCGTTGATGCTCAGCGCACCGATGCTGATGATGCGATAGTCCATGGTCTTTATATGGTTGGGGTTTACTCGCCGGTCAGGTGGTCGACGTGTTTCCAGGGGAGTGTGCCGCCGAGTTCGTCTTTTTTGTCTTTAAGACGTTTGAGTACGTTCGCGGGCAGCAGTGGGTGGAGCCGGTCGATCTCTCCGCCGGCCGCGATCTGCTTGATCAGGGTTGAACTGGTGAAGCCATACGCTTCGCCGGACATGACGAACACGGTCTCGATCTCTGCGATGGCTCGGTTAGTCAGGGCGAGTTGGAACTCGAAGTTCAGGTCAGTCACGTTTCGCAGGCCACGGAGGATCGCGGTGGCACCGATAGAGCGGGCATAATCAACCGTCAGGCCATCGAATGCATCGACCTCGACCTGAGGGCCGCAATGCTCGGCGACGAGTTCGCTGATGATTTCCTTACGCTCCTCCAGCGAGAAGATGGACCGCTTGGCCGGGTTGGTGCCGATTGCGACGATCAGGCGGTCAAACATGATCTGACCGCGTTTAATGATGTCCAGATGCCCGTTGGTGATCGGGTCAAACGTTCCGGGGAACAGGCCGATCTTGGGCGTGTTGTTATCTTGGCCAGGCATGACAAAAGTATAAAGGATCGCGTGCAGACCCACGGCAGATAAAAAGAAACCCCGCATTTACTGCGGGGCTTCAAGGAGATTAGCTAAGTCTTGATACGGCTTACTGCGGCGCGGTAAGTTGGGCTCGGCCGATGACCAGTCCGTCTTCACCGGTCCAGATCTGCATCTTGACCAAGGAGTACTGCTGGAGCATGCGAACGACGTCTTTGGCATTGTCGATGTCGGCGGGTAGTGGGCCTTCTGCTTCGCCGGCAATGGCTTCGGGCAGCCCCTTCTCGTCGAGCAGGTTGATCCAAGACAGCAGGAGCGAGCCGAAGCGGTCGGGCTGGGCATTCATCGCGAGGACGGGTGTCTTGGCCAGGCGGTGTGGCTTGCCCTCGATCTCGATTCGCATGTTCTTGTCGGCCTTATTGGCGTCGACGCACTGCTTGAAGAATTGCTCTTGCGAGCAGACCACGTAGTAGTCGCCAATGACGCCGTAAACGATCTGCATCGGGGCGAGTTCGGGGAACTCCAAGCCCTGTGCAATGGGCTTGCCGATTTCAGCGACCTTATACGAGCTTCCACCGAAGTTGGCGGTGCTCTGCGGGATGAGCCCGGCCTCGAACCCCATGACCGCGACGTTGGCCATCATCACGACGCTGTCAAACATCGTGTTCATGTCGTTGGCGACCGTGGCGTCGTTCATCTTGACGGCCATGCCGACAACGGGGACCTGAACGCCAACGGCCGGGTCAACTGTATTGCCTTGGACCGAGCCCATGAACAGCACCGTTGGCGGGTCAAGTTTGGGAAGCACGTCGTCTACAAACGACTTGCCGCCGATCAGCATGTTGAGGTTGTCCATGTTGGCGCGGGCTTCGCCGGTCGGCTCAATGTTGAAGGTGACCGCAGAGATGGTCTCGGCGGGCAGTGGGCCGAAGTCTGCTACGGAGGTCTCGCCGAGCATCGCCATCATCTCGTCGAAATCAGGTGATTTGCCGAGGTAAGTGGCGTCCATGCCTTTGCCCTTGCGATTGACACCGATGGCATGTTGTGAATCGGCGCTCTCGAAGGCGAGCAGCGTCATCACCCGGTCTTCTGGCAGTTCTTTGGTCCACTTGGCGTAGTGGTCCGTGTCGGCGAGTTTGGGCGCGTTGGCCGGCTGGCTGAGAATCGACGTGAGGTAGTCGTAAGCTTCGAGGTCGGCCATGGCGACCCATTCGTCGAGCATGACGATGTAGCCATCGCCATCGTCGCCGGTGTAAACGGGGGCGCCCGCGATGTCGCCGGCCTTTTTGAGTGCGAGTGAGTCGATTGCTCTTGCACGGTCGGCGTCGCTGACCTTGGTGAAGAGGACACCGGGCAGATCATTGCCGTCGTCGTCTTTGCCTTGACTAACAATGACGACGTCTTTGCCGAAGTAGGCGTCCATAAACTGGTCGAAGTTCATGCCCATGGCGGCAAGCAGATCGCCGGAGCCCTCGGCTTCCTCGATCATGGTGATCCACTTCTGCCCCAGCGGTCCCTCGGTCAGGTCGGCAATCCAGTCAGCGGGCTCGTTGACATGGATAAAGACCGAGGTGTCGGCGGGGGCAAGTTCGGCGGGCGACTGCGCCCATGCGGGTGCCTGCAAGAGCAGGGCGGCGCTAAGGGTCATTGCGGTGGCGAATCGTTTGGGTTGGAGCAGGTTCAGCATCGTGCTTCTCCAGAAGATGGGTTTGTATTGACGTGTTTGTGAAGAGTGTTGCTAGGCCCGGCTCTGTTCGTTCTTTTGCTCAAGCGGGGCGAGGATTTCTTTCAGGTCCGGCACCGAGCCGTCCAAGAGTTCGAAGAGGCGTTCAACACTGAGAGCTTCGGGCATCTCGCTGACTGTCGTGGTCAGGTCAGCGGTCGGGTTCGCGGCCGTAGCTTGGGCAATGAGTTTGCCAAGTTCGACCTTCGGCCGATCGGTGTTGGCTACCACCGAGTCGCTGCCGGGTTGCGTATCGTTTTCTAGTTCTTCAGCAATGGGCTGGTCATTAAGCGCAGTGTTACCGTTGTCTTGGAGGATATACCAGCCAACAAACGCAGCGATAAGGACCGCGGCGGCTGCAGCGTAAGGCAGGAAGGTGAATCCGATACGACCAATTACAGCGGGGCCGGCATTTACTTCAGCGTGCTTTTGCATCACCGACTGAACGAAGTCATTCTCGCTCTGAACCAGGTCGGCCTCGCGCTGCGCGAGTTGTTCGACCCATTGCTGCTCGAAGTCATCCAGTGGAGGCAGTTGGTCAAGTTGTTCGTTCTGCTTATTCATGGCATCAGTCTTTCAGCCTGAGGCTCCAGGAGTTCTTTCATGCGCTGTCGGCCACGGTGCAGGTGGCTCTTCACGGTGCCGATGGGCATCTTCAATGCTTCGGCGATCTGTTCCAGCGGCATGCCTTGCTGGTAGTGCATGGCAATGGCAACGCGTTGTGGTTCGCTGAGTCGGGCCATGGCGGTTTGGACGGCGTCGCGAGTCAGCGTTTGTTGTTCTTGCTTTTCGAGGTTACTGCCTGGGTTGTTGCCTGCTTTTGTTTGGAGTTGGTCGGGTTCGATGCCGGCGGCGGGGCGTCTACGTTTGGTTTTTTGACCGTGATTGATCGAGAGTCTTCGTGCGATGGTCAGGAGCCAGCCCCGCATGGGGTACTTGTCATTGAATCGGCCGGCGTGCTTGATGGCTCTAAGGAAGGTCTCTTGTGCGAGGTCATCGATGGCTGAGCGGTCGTAACACACGACCCGTAAAAACCCGCGGACCGGGGCCTGGTGACGGCGGACGAGTTCTTCTGCCGCTGACTGATCACCCGCTGCCACACGCGAGGCCAACTGGCCGTCATCACAGGCATGGACGGGCAGGTCGCTGCTGGCGGGTAGGGCCGTCACAGCAGGGGGTACCGGGCTGTCGTCGGCGGGTTGCATGGGGTTCCAGACTTTACAGGCGGTTTACGGGGTCTGATTGGGGGTCGGCTTTGGTGGCTTATTAGCCCCTCGGCGGGCCTTGAAGAAGGCCTGCAGCACGGCCAGGCACTCGTCCGCGAGAACCCCTCCTTGCCAGTGGACCCGGTGATTGAAGGCCTCGGTGTCCAGGAGGCTGTGCAGGGACTCGACGCAGCCCATATTCGGGTCGGTAATGCCGTAGACCACCGCGTCGAGCCGGCTGTTAACAAGAGCCCCTGCACACATCGGGCAGGGCTCAAGTGTGACGGCGAGTCGGCAGCCGTCCAGACGCCAGGTCCCGATCTTTTGAGCGGCCTCCCGCAGCGCGATGAGCTCGGCGTGCGCGGTCGGGTCGGCCCAGTGCTCCCGCATGTTGTGGGCGGTCGCGAGAATTTCATCACCCCGGTAGACGACAGCACCGACAGGGACTTCGCCAATTTCAGCAGCGGCTTGGGCCTGCTCCAAGGCGAGACGCATCATCGCGGTGTCGTGGTCGGTTAGGTTCATATTGCTCAGTTTAGCAGTGGGGCAGACATTCCTGTACGCCGCCTGCCGAAGGTCGAGCTGTGAGAAGGTAATCATGATTGTCGGCTTCGCCGACAGGCAGACAGGAATGTCTGCCCCACTTTTCATACGATGCCTGCATGAAGATCGCGATCGCACCGGACAGCTTTAAGGATGC
>JBMZAP010000038.1:0-25242 GCA_049611445.1 Phycisphaeraceae bacterium
GCGTCACGCTATTGATCGTGATTCCACCAGGACTGCCCAGCGACAGGAGGCTGGACAAGTCGAAACGCAGCAAGCCATTCAGTTCTGCAGCAAAGCTGCCATTGGTACCAATGATAATTTCGTTGTCGCTGTCGCCATCGTTCTTCGAATTCGGCCCACCGCTGTCGTTACGAATGTAAGTGTCTGCGGAGACACCGATCTCAAAAATGTCAGCTTGGGCGAAGCCGGCAAGCCCCATCAGCAGGGCTGCTGTTGTAAATCGCTTTTTCATCGATCCTCCAAGACAAAATATGAAATTCGGGCGAATGCCTATCAAGAACTTAACTGGCTAGCCTGAAGTAGCCATATGAACTAAATGTAATACCAATCCCGGCCAATAACAACCTTTTTTCTTACTTCTGAGGCAAAAATGCTTTTCTGCGTCAGAGCACACGCCTCGCATCGCCCTGCTGCTTACAAGCCCTGCTTAGAGAGCACATCCACACAGTTAAGCAGGGTCGGGATGCGGTGCTGTCCCGCCATGCTGAATATCGCGCTTGCAGCGGCCTGAGCGGCGACTCCCACTGCAGTGACGTAAAGCAGACGCTAACTCGGGCCCCGATAGACCTCGATATCGGCACTGCCTCCAAAGTAGCTCCCGGCGACCCCCACCACCCCGCACCGTCAAGAGCTGCGATCAGTGAGTTGCACACTAGAGCTTCGGAATACACTCACAAGTCGTCCGCAACGGCTTGTCCGCATTCTTCCATGCCGCTTCGTGCGCTGCGAAGGCTTCATCCGCCTGCCCTGTCTTGCCCTGGCGGTTCAGGCTGTGCGCCAAGCCATAGAGTGACCAACCATTACCAGGCCACTTCTCAAGGTCTTCCCGGTAAACACGCTCGGCGTCGGCATAACGCTCGGCACGGAAATACACCGCTCCAAGTGTGTGACGGATGGGCTGAAGGTACAGAGGCGGCTCGCTGTAGCGGGCCTTGTCTTCCAATGGGACTGCTTCTTCCAGCAGTTTGATCGCGGTATTCCAGTCTTCCTGATGCAGCGCGATTTCAGCGGCAATGAATTTGTCGTTGAGTTGCATGAACGCATCGTTCTTCTTCTTGGCAAGCAGCTCCTTAAAAGCTTCGTGCTCGATCTTCGCGTTCTCAAAGTCTTTCTTCGCGGCATAGGCAACCGCACGGCAGGTCCGCCACACTGCCGTCGTGCGCTGAAGCATCTCTGGCGGAGCTGGCTCCTTGAGAATGTCGTCCCAACGGCCAAAGCGTTTCATCACGTCAAACTTTGCACAGAACGCCCGGTCATACCGCTTGCCCATCGTGGCCATCAGGTCGTCGGGGATGGATTGGCGGGAAAACATCGCCCCCTTCATGGCGTCACGCTCCCGGCCGGACATCATGCCGGCAAAAGCAAGCATGTGGCCATTGTGGGCGATGTAGCCATGCATCCGGTACTGAGCAGGCGATTTCTTCAAGTAACGCGCGTCACTCTTGATGGCCAAGAGGTTTTGTTCGACGGCACGGTCCCACATGCCGACCTGCACGTACAGGTGCGAGGGCATGTGCGTGAGGTGACCTGAGAACGGCACGGCGGTGCTGAGCGCGTCGGCGGCAGGGATTGCGCGGGCCTTATCGCTGCTGGCCTCGACGGCGTGGATGTACATATGCGTGGCACCGGGATGGTCCGGATCGATCGCGAGGACGTGTTCGATGATGCCAATGATCGTGGTCGTCTCTTCACGCTGGACGCTGCCGTCGGGCTTGTGCAGCCGCCACGGGTTCTTGACCATCAACGCGTCGGCGTAGAGCGTGCCGATGTCCGGGTCGCCGGGGTGATCCTTGAGGACGTGCGCCATTGCATCAGCAAACTTTGCTTTGCGTTGCCCCTTGGCCTTATTGATCTTGGCCTGAGCTTTCTTCTTCTCCTCAGCCGACAAGCTTTCGTCCAGCGTGACCGGCTCACTGTAGCGATTCACGCTCGCGCGGATCAACGCTTTCTCCGCGTCCGATTCATTGTCCAGTTCGGCAATCGCGCGCTGGATCGCTTGCCATGCAGCGGCCTCCCGCGCGGCATTCATACCTGACGCGTTGTAGTTCGGGCCCTGCGCATAAGCGATCCCCCACCACGCCATCGCACAACCGGGGTCGAGTTCGGTCGCCGCGGCAAATGAACGAACAGCCTCGTCGTGGTTGAAGCCATAGATGAACTTCAAGCCCTGGTCGAAGTATCGCTGGGCTTTTTCGGAGTCGGTGGTGACGGGCCGGGTGTACGCGCCCATGTCGGGGAAGAGCTGTGCCTTGCCGCCGATGCCGTAAGCCGAGTCCTTGTCGCCGCGAACGATCGGTTCGTTGGATACACAGCCAACAAGAATCAAACTTGCGAGGATGGTGGATAGCAGACGGAGGGCTCGTGTCATGTGCAAGGGTTCCGAGGTCAGTGGAGCTTGTTGATACGGACGAGCGGGATGAAAAGATCATACGCCGGACGGTAAGCAAGAAAAAACCGCACGTGCGCGGATTGCGTCACGTGCGGTTGGAGTGGCCAGACCCGGACTTGAACCGGGGACACCGGCATTTTCAATGCCGTGCTCTACCAACTGAGCTATCTGGCCGACGGATCGTTGGTCTAACCGTCGATCGGATCGGAAAGTGTAACAGACACGGGCCGGGACGCAACTTTTTAAGCTGTCTTTCCAGACCTCGGAATCGCTTTGTCGCATTTTGCAGAACTGGTGTGGCAGACGACACGGGCGGCTGCGATAATAAGGGCATGAACCTGTTAGCCACCTCTCAACTCGCTCTGGCACAGGCATCCCAGGCATCACCCGCTGTACAGGGGGCGGCAGGCGATGACACGCAGTGGATGGTCTGGGCGATCATCGCATTTGGCATCGCGATCACGTTGCTGGTCCTGGAAGCGTTCCTGCCTTCGGGCGGAGTACTCGGCCTGCTCGCAGGCTTCTGTGCGATCGCCGGCATCGTGATGTTCTTCATGTTCGACGACAAATGGGGCATGGTGTCGATGGCGGTCGCGCTGCTCGCAACGCCTTTCATCATTGGAGGGATGTTGTGGATCTGGCCCAACACGCCGATCGGCCGGGCACTGACCCTCGAAGACGAACAGAAGCGCGTCAACACCGACGAGCGTGCCCGAGATCATGATGGCTTGATCAAAGTCGGCCTCGAAGGCGAAGCACTGACCGAACTAAGGCCGGTTGGAGCGTGTCGACTCGACGGCAAGCGCATCGACTGCATCGCTCAGGCAGGCGTGATCGAGAAAGGGACGACCGTACGCGTCGTTGGTGTAGAAGGTGTCTCGATTAAGGTGAAGGCGATCTGATTTACAGTCTGGTCGGCTGAGATCAGCCACCCATCGCCTGAACACGCTGGTCCGCCGGCTTCATCTTCGTGATACGGACCCCGAAGTTCTCGCCAACCTTGATTGCCTCGCCGATCCCGACCTCTTTGTTGTTGATCAGGATCTCAAGGGGCTCGTCGGCCGACTTGCTCAGTTCAACAATCGAACCAGGAGCAAATCCCAAGACACTGTCCAGCGGCATGCGCTGGGCTCCAACGGTCACGATGAGCGGGACTTTGAGCTTGAAGATCGTGTCGAGGTCAGTGGCCATGCCAGAGTTATCGGCATGAGTGACGCAATGGCGTTAAGAACAACAAACAGCCCTCAGCCGCCCCGCCCTACCGCATGAACGCGGCCTCAGCGACGTCTACCGCCTTGGCGAGGGCTGCGGCCTTGTTCACTGTCTCTTCGTGCTCCAATTGCGGGTCCGAGTCAGCGACGATGCCTGCTCCAGCCTGGATATCCACCACCCAGTCGCCCTGCTCGCCGGGCATCACGACCATGGTCCGAAGGGCAATGGCCATATCCATGTTCCCGGCCAGATCCGCGTACCCCACCGCACCGGCATAGGGCCCGCGTTTCACCGGCTCCAGTTCGTCGATGATCTGCATTGCACGAACTTTCGGTGCACCGCTCACCGTGCCAACCGGCAACGTATGACGCAGGGCATCCCAGCACGACATCTCTTCCTTGAGTTGGCCGGTCACCGTCGAACTCAGGTGCATGACATGGCTGTATCGCTCAACGATAAGGACCTCGGGCAATGCGATCGTCCCGGGCTGTGCGACACGGCCGACATCATTGCGGCCAAGGTCAACCAGCATCACGTGCTCGGCAACATCTTTTGGGTCGGCCCGCAACTCTGCCTCGAGTGCGTTGTCCTGGTCTTCTGTCGCGCCACGCTTGCGCGTTCCGGCCAATGGACGGTTTACCACGTGACCATCTTTGACCCGACAGAGGATTTCCGGGCTCGATGCAACCAGCACCCCACCCTCGATCTGAAGGTAGAACATGTAAGGCGACGGATTGATCACACGAAGCGCGCGATAGATATCAAACGGGTCGGCCTTGGTCTGTACGCGGAACCGCTGGCTGGGCACGACCTGAAAGATGTCACCCGCAGCGATGTATTCCTTGGCCTTGAGCACAGCCTCCTGATACCCACCGTCGCCCATGCTCGATGCGTCCAGCACCCGAGGCGGCGAAGCGAGATCAATATGCCCCGGGGCCAGCGCACCATCGGCAGATGACGTCGGAGGCGGCGTGGTCAGGCGCTGCACGAAGCTATCCAGCTTCGAGTTCGCCTCAGCGTACTTCTCACTGGCATCGTCTCCGGGAGAGACCTTGATATGGGTGATCACCAGCACGCATTTCTGCACGTGGTCAAACGCAACCACATCGTGATACAACTGCATATGCAGATCGGGCAGTTTGCGATCGTCTTGCGGCGGGTTGGGCAGTTGATCGCCTTCGAGATAACGCACCACGTCGTACCCTGCGTGGCCGACCCAGCCGCCCGTAAAATCAGGCAGGCCCGGCACGGTGACAAGTTCGACCTCGTCGGTCAGCTTCTGCATTTCGCCAAGCGGGTCGTCGCTGGTGTAGGCCCTGCTGTTGCCCGCATTCACATGGTCGCGAAGTTCGATGTCACAGCCATGCGCGATGACTTCGAGGATGGGCTGGGCGCCGAGGAAACTGTAGCGAGCTGCACGGTCGCCACCCTCGACGGACTCGAGCAGGAAACTGGGGGCCATGCGGTCGTCGCCGCTGACCAGCCGACGGTAGGCAAGCACGGGCGTCAGCGCATCGGCAAACAGCCGGCGGTAGACGGGGATGAGAAGCGGGCCTTTGGCCTGGCTTACGATGGTCTGAAAGGTTGAGGCGTCGGGGATGGCGTGCATGGCGGGATCAGCGGGTGGGGGTCGGGATCAAATCAATAACGATGGGGGGCTTATGCTCGCCAACGCCAACGTCCGATCTCTTGCGTGTTTCGCTGCATGACTGGAATCCGTCCCGGCAATCGCCGACAAGCTATGTTATACCCGATCCGCAATAAGTGCCCCGTATCACCCCGAATGGGCTGGCGTCCTGGCCCGGTAAACTAGACCCATGAACGCGCAGACCTTCTTCGAGCACCACGGCATCGACGCGAACCCCTTCGCCGCCGAAGAGGCACGCCTCGACCCGATTTTCGACCGCCTGCCCGGCGGCGCGACCGATCACCCCGATTTCGCCAAGATCATGGGCCGGATCGACCAGCCCGCCACCGCTGTAGTTTTTGGCGAGAAGGGCTCAGGCAAGACCGCCATCAGGCTGATGCTTGGCCGAAAGATCAATGAGCACAACAAGCAATCGGACAGCAAGCCCGTTCTTGTCGTTGCATATGACGATCTCAATCCCGTACTCGACAAACTGCTCTCGGCCAAGCGTCAAAAAGCCGAGGCCATGCTCAAAGACTTTCGGCTCGAAGACCACCAGGACGCGATCCTCGCCCGCGCGATGACCAAACTCGTCTCCGCAATGGTCGGCGACAAAGACCATACCCCTGAGCCAGCCCCGAAAATCGACATGTCGCGCAAGGCGATTAAGGCGATGCCCAGGCAAACGCGCATCGACCTGGCCGTGCTGGCCGCGCTGTACGACGAGCCGACGAGCGGCTCCGCCCTGCCACGCTTTGAGAAAGTTCGGAAGAAACTGCGTATCGGCTGGTACCTGCCACAGTGGTGGGTGCTCACCAAGGCGATTGTCTACTCCGCTGCAGCAGGTGCGCTCTACGTCATGCAACGCATCATGACGGATGATCCTACATGGCTGATGCCCGCGCTCATCTTTGCTGTCGCCTGTGCGGCCATCACATGGAGCTACTACCTCTACAAGCAGTTCAAGCTCTGGCGACTGGCACGACGCGCAAGCCATGAGATGCCCGCAGTCAAGCGTGGATCAGACGTGCTGCGCAAGATGCTCGAACAATTCCGATCCAGCCAACTCGCCAGTCAGCCGATCCCCACCCCACCCAGGGGGGGGACACAACTCGGTGACACGCGTTATCAACTCACCCGCCGCTTTATCACCGCATTGAGCGAGATGGGGTTTGCCGGAATGGTGGTGTTTGTCGATCGGCTTGACGAGCCCACCCTTGTGCATGGCGACGCCGGGAAGATGAAGGCTGTCGCTTGGCCGATGTTTGACAACAAGTTCCTGAAGCAGGAGCGGGTTGGAATGAAGTTGCTGCTACCGCTGGAACTGCGATACGAACTGGCCCGTGAGTCGGCCACGTTCTTTCAAGAGGCTCGCCTCGATAAGCAGAACCTTGTTGATCAACTGACCTGGTCCGGAGCGACGCTCTACGACCTCTGCAACAAGCGGTTGGCGGCATGTCATACCGGCAGCGGAGATGTGCCGACCTTGCGATCGATCTTTGCCGACGACGTCAGCCGGGAGATGCTGATCGATGCATTGGACCAGATGCATCAGCCACGCGATGCCTTCAAATTCCTCTACGCGGCACTGCAGGAGCACTGCCGCCTGGTGGCGGATGACGAAAAAAATTACAAAATTGCCCGCCTCACGCTGGAAACCGTGCGACGCGATCAGGCCAAGCGCATCCAGGAACTCTACCGTGGGCGTGGCCCTGCCTGACCGCAATCCCCATTTTTATCGTGACCTATCGCGGCAATCTGCCTAATTAAACGGCGTCGCCTAACCCATGCATAATTTTTGGGCACGCTATAGCGCGTAAGACATGCTCCATACGGGCGTCTGATTGTCTCCTAGGCATTTTTAAGCGCCTTTTTTGTGCCACAACACGTTTATTTACGATAAACTAACGTCGTTAAATTTTCGGCACACGCCTTGCACTGATGTTCAGTCCTGGCACGTGCCAGTTTGATCCAGACTTTCCCCCCCTCCAAGGAGACCTAGTCTTGAATAGCTCGAAACTCACCCGTCTGTTTTCAACAGCCGCCGTCGTCGGCGCACTCGCAACCCCTGCTCTGGCTCAGGAAGAAGAAGGCATCTTCATCCCTGGCGCATCGGCTGAAGTTACCCTCGACTACGTGTCGCAGTACTTCTTCCGTGGCTATGAGCAGCTGGACTCCGACCAAGGCGTCGTGATTCAGCCCGGCGCTTCATTCACCATCGACGTTGTCGAAGACGTGACCGCGACCGTCGGCACTTGGGGTTCAATCCACTCCGATACCCCTGGCGCAGGCCAGAATCCAACCTCGTGGTATGAGCAGGATGTCTACGGCAGCCTCGACGCCACCTTCGGCGATTTCTCTGCTGGTGTCGGCCTGACCTACTACACCTACCCCAGCTCCGCCACCAACGGCGACATCATCGAGCTGAACCTCGCAGTCGGCTATGACGACTCTGAATTGTTCGGCGACTTCGCATTCGCTCCATATGTTGCTCTGGCTTATGAGATCCAGAACAACGTCGGCGCTGACGAAAATGCATACCTTGAAATCGGCGGCGAGTTTGCTCTGTCGACCGAAGGCACTGCCATCGAAGCATGGTCTTGGTCTGTCCCCTTCGCCATCGGTCTGTCGGTTGATGACTACTACACCGATGCCGGCGGCAGCGATGAAACCTTCGGCTTCGCAAGCATCGGCCTCTCCGGCTCGATCCCGCTGAGCGAACTCATCGGTACCGACGAGTATTTCGGCGCCTGGGATCTTGGTGTTGGCGTGACCTTCCTCTTCCTGAATGATGACGTCGCCCTGACCGACGCCACCAGCAGCGACGAGTTCCAGGTCTACGCCACCGTCGGCATCAGCCGATCCTGGTAAGACACTCGCTGGCTTAGCCAGCACCCGCCGGCCGCCCCTTAGCTTTTGCTAGCCGGCACAATGCGTCTCCGCAGAAGACCCGCATACGAAAGTGTGCGGGTTTTTTCATGCGCACAATCCGTAAGACCACAACTCAAGCGCGCGGCCCTATCTGCGAGCAATCGGAACGCTCACTTACGCTTCGTGTTCTGTAAAACGCTTCCCGGAATCACATCGCAATCTGGTCCAGCGCCTCGAGCAGCGCAGCGATATCGTCGTCCGTATTGAACGCACCGGGGCTGACCCGTACCGTGCCGTCCGGGAACGTCCCCAGACGCTGATGGGCGTACGGGGCACAGTGCAGACCATGGCGGCATGCGATGTCGAAATTGACATCCAGGATGCCCGCAAGGTCCGGCGGCGGGATGTCATTGGCATTGAAGCAGACCGTTCCGACACGCGATGCTGCATCGGTGTTGCCATAGAGCGTAAAACGGTCGTCATTTACAACGAAGTCAATGACCTGCTGGACGTGTGCCTGCTCATGGGCAAGCGTGGCAACCTGGTCCTGCTTGGCCAGGTAGTCGAGGCTGGCGTCGAGCCCGATGATGCCGATCGTGTTGGGTGTGCCGCCCTCGAGGTAATGCGGGAACACGGCCGGCTGGGTCGGTGTCTTGGAATCCCCGCCAGTGCCGCCCTCGCGAAACGGCATGAGCCGACCTGTCGAGCAGTCAACCTGTTCAGAAGGCTCTGGCACACGCTCGCCGACGTACAGGCCACCGGTGCCCGTGGGAGCCAGCAGAGACTTATGCCCCGGGAACGCGAGAAGATCGACCTGCATCGCCTGAACATCGATGGGATAGACACCGATCGTTTGTGCAGCGTCGAGACAGAACAGCACGCCCGCTTCACGGGCAATCGCTCCGACCGCGGCCGCATCCTGAATCGTGCCCACGACGTTACTGGCGTGCGTCATAACGATCAGCTTCGTCTCTGGCGTCATCGCTGCCTTGATGTCGGCAGGGTCCACCAGCCCGCTGTCATCGCAATCGACGCGCGTCAGATCGATCTTGCCTGCTTCGAAGAGCCCCTGCAGGGGTCGGCTGACCGAGTTGTGCTCGAGCACGGTGGTGATAACGTGTGGCTTGGGACCGTTGGCGATGAGGCACTCGGTGATCACGCCCTTGATGGCGATGTTCAGCGCATCAGTGCCGTTGAGCGTAAAGACCATACGCTCGTGCGATGGCGCGTTGACCAAACGGGCGAGTTTCAGTCGCACGCGGTCGAGCATCTCTTCTGCCGCCAACGACATGCGGTGGCCCGCCCTTCCGGGGTTGGCCGCATCCTCGGCGATGAACTTCGAGACGGCCTCAATGACGCCGGGCGCCTTGGGGAAACTGGTTGCTGCGTTGTCGAGGTAGATCATGGGGAAAACAGGGATAGCGGGTTAAAACAGAGGCGGCCGGCCTTGAACACGGCGCCAGGTGGAGAGCTGGCCCAAGTGCAGCGCGTCGTGGCTGGCCAGGACAAAGCTAAGGAAGTCCTCCATCGTCGGCAGCGCATCTCTCAGCCGTTCATTCGGGTTGGGCTGGCCCAGTTGCTCGGCAGACACGCTCGGCACGAACGCTGCGACGCTCGCGTGGCCCTCCCGCCAGGCGTTCTTGAGCTCTTCCCATGCGGGGTAGCTTCCACGGTCGCCATCGCCAGTGGGCTTGGTGTCGCGGCCGAAGTGCTGCTGCCATGCATCGAGATCGATCGTTGTTTCGCCGCCACACATGACGAGGGTGCGGTGGGCGACGAAGCCCAGGTGCCCGATGATCCAGGCAGGGCTCACCCCGCCATCACAGATCAACTTGTATGCATCATCTTCGGCAATGTCGGCAAGCAACATCTCGCCATAGCCGAGAAGGAACCGATAGACCTTGACTTCCTGTTCGAGTGCCATTGAACATCCTTTGTGCGGTTCACGCCCCGACGTACTTGCCGTACACGCTCTTGGCGACGCTTGCTTTCTGCGTGCCCTTCACAATAGCGCGGCCGTCCGTGAAAAGCGTCAATTCGTAGGGCTCGCCGTTATCAACGATGTCCGCACGGAGCATGAACTTGTTGGCCTTCACCGTCCCGTGCTTCTCGAGTCGGCTGGCGATCTCGTCAAAATCCAGCTTCTGCCCGTCGCCGAGTTTCTGGCTGATCTGCACCGCGTTGCGGCCGCAGAGCGTCGTGGTGCCTGCGGCGAACTTGCCGTCGAGGAACTCAAAGTTACGGTGTTTGCAGCACTGGCAGTCACTGACGTCATACGCCCTTGCAACTTTGAAGTGCCGGGTCGTGTTCGCCCAGAGATCGAGGGTGATCATGGTGGGGTTCACCGCATCGAGGTTGCCCGTCAGGATCTTGATCGCCTCGAGGACCTCGTAGTTCGCGATGATTGAAACGGCCGGGCCGATGACGCCTGCCGTGTCACACGTCGGGTTCAGCCCGGGTGGCGGGGCCTGCTCAAAAATGCATCGCAGACACGGGGTGGCCTTGCCCTGCTGCTCCCACTCACTGCCGCCCTGCTCATCAGGCCCCACGGTGTGCGGCAGGATCGGGTAGCTCGCGCCGACGGTACCGACCGCTCCGCCATAGACATAAGGGATGCCGTGTTTGACCGCGCAGTCGTTGGCGAGGTAGCGGGTCTCGAAGTTGTCGACACCATCGACGATGATGTCCACCTTCTTGCCTGCAGGCGAATCGGCTGCGTCCGAGCCGTCGGGCTTCACGCCAGCCAGCCACTCGATATTCGTGTGGTTGACGTCATCCACGACAGCGGAGACCTTCACCTGCGAATTGATCGAGGCGAGCTTGGCCTTGGCGGCCTCAGCCTTGGGGATCGCGTTGGCGACATCGTTCTCATCAAAGAGTACCTGCCGCTGGAGGTTGGTCATCTCGATGAAGTCGCGGTCCACGATGATCAGATGGCCAACGCCAGCCCTGGCGAGCATGTTCGCAATTACCGTGCCCAGCGCACCACAGCCCACGACCAGTGCGGTCGAGTTGAGCAGTTTCTTCTGGCCCTCTTCGCCGAAGCCGGGCAACAGCATCTGCCGGTGGTACCGGGCCAGGGCATCGTCGGTCTGGGTTGGAACTTCGGTGGTTTCTGTCGCGGTCATCATCAACTCAATTCAATTCAAAACTTGCCTTAGCCCGCTACGAGCGAGCCGCCTTCGACCGGATCAACCTTGACGCCGTTGTTGGTCAGGTGATCCAGCGCGGCCTGGATATCGTCTTCTTCGCCTTCGAAGAGCACCGCCATAATGCCGATGTCTTCCTGAACACTCGCCTGCCGGATATCGAACACCACTTCCGGGAATTTCTGGGACATCTCCCACAAACGCGGCTGCTGCTGCGCTCCGCCTTCAAAAGTCAACCAACACTTTCGCTTGATCACTGGCATGACATACTCCGGGTTCGAGGTTGTAGAAACTCAATGCACTCGGCTTACCGCCGAGAAGAAAGGCGAAGCAATTTTCTCTTCCTCTACACCTGTGCATCCAGCCACAAACAGCTGTCGCTTACCCCCCCGCGATGGCGAGGATGATGTCGACCTGGTCCCGCTCACTGACTTTCGTGTCCAGGTTTTCAAGGAAGCGAATGTCTTCCTCGTTCACATAGACATTGATCGATCTGTTCATCTGAGCATCGCCGTTAGGGAAGAGCTTTTCACCGAAGGAGGGGTACTGGGCTTTGAGTGCATCAAGCACCGAACCGATGGTCTCGCCTTCAGCGGTGACTTCTTCCTTGCCCTCGACCTGTGGCCGAAGTGCTGCGGGGATGGTGACGGTAATCGTGTCGGACATCGTGATTCTCCGGGCGGTCAGACCGCCAACTTATTATTGTAAGGGCCTTGTTCAGGCCCGGTGGGGTTCGTGTGTAAACCGTGTAAGGGCCGTGGATTAATGGACGGTAGCGACCGGGGCGGGCTCATCCGCCTCCTTCATCGCGGCCATCATCGCATCAAAGTCGCCAATCTTCGCGGGGATGGGTTCGACGTGCTCGAACTGGCCATCCATCGCCTCAATCGTCTTCAGGCCGTTGCCCGTGATGCAGACGCAGATCGGCTCGTCGCGTGGGATCTTGCCCTCTTCGATCAGTTTCATCGCACAGGCCAGCGTCGTACCGCCAGCCGGCTCCGTAAAGATGCCCTCGGTCTCGGCCAGGAGGCGGATCGCACTGATGATTTCCGGATCGCTTGCCGAAGCTGCGTAGCCGCCGGACTCATTAATGTGCTTGATCACGTAGTAACCGTCCGCCGGGTTGCCGATGGCGATCGACTTGGCGATCGTGTTGGGCTTCTGCGGATGGAACAGCTCTTCACCGGCCCGCACCGCCTTGGCGATCGGGTTGCATCCGTCGGCCTGGGCGCCATACATCGCGGGCTTATTATCCTCAACGATGCCGAGCTCAATGAACTCCTGGTATGCCTTCCAGATCTTCGGCAGGATGGTTCCGCCTGCGACGGGCACAACCGTGTGCTTAGGCAGTTGCCAGCCCAACTGCTCCGCGATCTCGAAACCGTGCGTCTTCGCGCCTTCGGTGTAGAACGGGCGGAGGTTGACGTTCACGATGGCCCAGCCGTACTTGTCGGCGATCTGAGCACACAGGCGGTTGACATCGTCGTAGTTGCCCTTGATCTTCACGAGCTTCGGGCCGAACGCGCGTGTCGCGACGATCTTGCCCTCTTCCAAGTCGTGCGGGACCATGACAAACGAATCAAGCCCGGCGATCGCGGCGTGGGCAGCAACGGAGTGCGCCAGGTTACCCGTGGACGCACACCCGACTGTATCGAAGCCGAATTCGATCGCCTTTGTGACAGCGACGGCGACGACGCGATCTTTGTAGGAGTAGCTGGGGTAGTTACACGAGTCGTCTTTGATATACAGCTCATCGACGCCGAGTTTCTTTGCCAGGCGGTCGGCCTTGACCAGCGGCGTCATGCCTGAGTGAAAGCCCGTCTTCGGCTCGCCCTCGATCGGCAGCAGGTCCTTGTACCGCCAGAGCGAGTTGGGCCCGGCCTCGATCGAAGCACGGGTCACCTTGCCCTTCATAGCTTCATAGTCGTACTCGACCTCGACGGGAGAGAAGTCGATGTCGCAGATCGTACGTGGCTCGATGGGGTACTCGGCACCACATTCTTTTGCTTTCAGTGATTTGACGTAGCTCATGGCTCAACTCGCGTTGGTTCGGCCTTGAATCAAACAACCCCTCTCGCAGAAGCAAGAGGGGCGGGTCGTCAAGCGTGGATCACGCAGGCTGCCTGCCGCTCTTGATCTGCCCCTGCTCAGCCTGACGGCATTTGCGGGGTGGGAATTCGCACCTCTCGCTTGCGTTGCAAACGCGGTTGCGGTGACTTCAACGGGCCCGTCCCTCGGTCACTCTTGATCAAGGCGTCTTCGGTTGTGGGGTAAAAGTATAGCCTTTTCCGCAAAATAGTCAATCGTAATCATTTCACGGCCGGGCCCGTCGTGATAGCTATGATAGGGGCCATTCACCTCCTGAATCATGCTTTTTAATCCGTCTTCTCGAAAGGAATTGTATGAAACCTCCCTGGATGACCCGCCGCGAGATGATTAAAGCATCGGCCGGGGCCGCCGCACTCGCATCGATCTCCCCGATGGCCTACGCACAAGCTGGCAACACCCTGAAAGTCGGGCTCATCGGCGCAGGTGCACGAGGCACCGGCGCAGCGATGGATATCGCCCGCTCCTCGGACGGCATCGAGATCACCCACCTGGCGGACCTCTACCCCGAGCACCTCGAAAAGTCGCGTGCGACACTCGAGAAGCGTGTCCCGGACAACATGAAGGTCACCAAGGACACGATGCACGCAGGCGTCGATGCTTATAAGAAAGTCATCGAGAGCGATGTGGATGTTGTCCTGCTTTGTGCCTACCCGCACTTCCGCCCCAAGCACGCCGAGGCCGCAGTCAACGCGGGCAAGCACATCTTCGCTGAAAAGCCGATCGCAGTGGACCCCGCCGGCGTCCGCCGCTTCGTCGAAGCCGGTAAGAAGGCGAAGGAAAAAGGCCTGGCTGTCCTGGCCGGCACTCAGCGTCGCCACGCACCGAACTACCGCGCCGCGGTCCAAGCCGTACACGACGGGACGATCGGCAAGATCACCGGCGGCTCCGTCTTCTTCTGCCGCGCTGCAGGCCGAACACCCAAGCCACGGCGCGAGGGCGAGTCCGACATGGCCTGGATGATGCGCAACTGGTGGTGGTTCTCCTGGCTTTCGGGCGGCATGATCGGCCAACTCGTCATCCACCAGATCGACATCATGCACTGGATCATGGGTGGTCCCTGCAAGTCGGCTTACGGCTTCGGCGGACGCGAGGTCTATCGTGAGCCGGTCTATGGCAACATCTTTGACCACTTCTCCGTGATGTACCAGTACCCCGGCGGCGAGCAGTTCAACGCCTACACCCGCCAGACGCCTGGCACCGACGGCAATATTTCCGACACGTTCCTGGGCGGCAAGGGCAAACTCGTCAACGCTTCGAACCGCTCGGTCCTTGCGGACTGGAACAACAAGCCGATCCAGATGTTCAAGGGCGAAGGCAGCCCGTATATCCTCGAGCACAAGGACATGGTCGACTCGATCCGAGCCGGCGAACCGCTCAACGAGGCACAGAACGTCGCAGAATCCACGATGATGGCCATCATGGGCCAGATTTCTGCGTGGACCGGCAAGAAACTCGAGTTCGAAGACATGATGAACTCGGACCTCGACTTCTCGCCAGCCAGCTACGACGAGGGTGTCATCCCCGGCGTGCCAGTGCCCGGCAAGGAATTGAAATACTGGGGCTGATGCCTCCACATCGATCTAAGAAAAAGAAACCCCGCTTTCAAAGCGGGGTTTTTCTAATCTCGTTTTTCGCGTCGCTCAAGCCAAGCCTGTTTCGCTCAACCATCGCATCGCCATGAGCGCCGCGCCGTTGCCGTTGACGTGGATGTCGTCACCGGACCAGTGCTTGTTCGGCGTCCCCGCGGCGACGGCGTCATCAAACATCGTCTGGAACGGCACCCATACCGCCCCAACCGACTCGGCAGCTTGCTTGGCCTTCGCGCGGCGTTGATCAAACTCGGGGAACCAGTCCGATCGTGTCGAGCCGTCCGCTGCCCGCACAACAAACGGCTCGCAGATGACCAACTGCACATCCGGCAGCGCTTCTTTGGTTCGCCCCAATAACGCCTTGATCCCCTCGCCATAGGATTCGATCGTCCCCTTGTACTTGCTGCCAAACGCAACGGTGTGCCAGTAGTCGTTGACACCGATCATGATCGACAGGACGTCAGGCTTGAGATCAAGACAATCTTTGTCCCAGCGTGCTTCGAGATCGGGCACCTTGTTTCCGGAGATCCCGCGGTTATAGAGCTTAAGTTCTTTGTCCTTATGAGCCGTAAGTAAGTGATAAGCGATCAGGCTCGCATAGCCACGCCCCAAAGCGTCTTTACTGTTCGGCTCAAGGTTGTCCTTCTTTCTTCCTGCATCGGTGATCGAGTCACCCTGCAGCAAGACCGTCGCGCCTTTTTTGAGCGTGATCCCTTTGGCCTTGCTGTGACCGTCCGCATGAACGGCCGTAGAGCTTGCACAGGCTGCCAGAGATGCCGCACCAAGGGCCGTACCTGTCAGCATTGCCCGCCGCGTCAATTGTTCCTTCATGATGATTCCTTCCAGGATGATCTTGTTAATCAGAGTTCCCAATAGTCAAATCCGTTGGCGCGGCTTCGACCTGCCCTGCCGCGATCTTATCAAAGCCACTACCCAACTCACCGATCGGGTCGGGCGGAGCGATCTGCACCACTTTCTCGCCAAGTTTCGCTTCGCCGGACTTGACCTTGCTCTCGAACTTGATGCATTCCTGCATCAGCCGCTCCAGAATCTCCGCTTCGGGCACGTTGGCAACCTTCTCGCCCTGCACGTAGATAATGCCGCGCTGGTTGCCTGCAAAAATCGCGACATCGGCCCCCTCCGCCTCGCCCGGGCCGTTGACGATACAGCCCATCACCGCGACCTTGATCGGCAGTGTAATCTCGTCGGCTAACTTGTCGCGCACTTCCTGCACCAGCGTGAACAGGTCCACCTGGATCCGCCCGCATGTCGGACACGCGATCAGGTCCACGCCCTTGCGTTCGCGCAACTCCAGGACATAGAGCATTTCCAACGCATCTTCGACCTCATAGACGGGATCGCTGGCATAGCTGATCCGCACCGTATCGCCGATACCCGAGGCGAGCAGATGACCCAGGGGCACGCAGCTTCGGATCATCGCCGTCTCCCTCGGCCCGGCATGGGTCACCCCCAGATGCAATGGGTGATCAAACCGCTTGCTGATCTCGGTGTACGCCGCGATGACCAGCGACGGATCAGGACTCTTCGCGCTGATTGCGATGTCGTAGAAATCATTCTCATAGAAGATGTCGAGGTATTCCTCGAGCTTGGTGATCATGATCGCAAGGAAATGGCCGTGCTTGTTGTCGGAGAAGACACCGCCGAGCTCCTTCATGCGTTTTTGCTTGTCTTTGCGCTCAACGATCGACCCCTCGTTCACGCCAATGCGGATCGGCAGCTTCTTTTCTTTGCATGCCGCGATGACTTCCTCGACCTGCTTGCGATCAGAGATATTGCCCGGGTTCAGACGGATCTTGTGCACGCCCGCTTCCACGGCCTCAAGCGCCCGGCCAAAGTGAAAGTGCACATCCGCAACGATCGGGACGCGTACCTGTGGCAGGATCTCCTTGAGCGCAGCCGTGTCATTCTTACCCGGCACCGCGACGCGCACGATGTCCGCACCTGCAGCGGCAAGCCTGTTGATCTCTGCGACACAAGCATCGATCTCATGGGTATAGCCGGTGGTCATCGACTGGACGGAGACAGGTGCAGGTGCTGTCCCGTCCTTGCCCCCACCAACCGTGACGTAGCCAACACGGTCGTCGCCGAGTGCGATGGGTCTGGTTGGCCTGCGTTGGATCATCGCAGGATTATAGTCGGACGAACAAAAGCGCCGCCTCGAATGAACTCAAGGCGGCGCCGGAGGAGAAAAGACATCGTTCACTTGCGGTCAGTCACCGATCTGGATCACGGTGCCGTCCGCACGTATTAATACGGCCCCGGTGGTCGTCGGGATCGCGCTGGTGTCCTTGTGAATACGAATTTTCATGTCGACCTTCGGATTGTCTTCTCGGAGCTGCTCGCTGACGATCAACTGGACGACAGGGGCCGTCGCCGCTGACCCTCGCTCTGGCGGGCCATGACTCACGTGCTCATTTCTGAAATGTGAGACAGACGAGCGCGGCGTACGCTGGGAATATGACCATGGCCGATTTTCCGGCCGAGAAATCCCAAAGTGATCGTCATACGCCGCATACCGATGATGCGAGGCCCGGTCACCAAAGACGCTGCAATAGGGCCTGAAACCACGCCGCGCGTCGATGTACCGCGTCGAGGCCGTGTTCAATCGGTCAGAAGTCAACGGTCGACGCTTCACCGCATGGGGATCAGGAATCGTCTGCCGAATAACAATCCGGTCCGAAGCCTGGCTGCGGTCGTAGTTCACGTGCTGAGCCTGCACGGTCAAAGGGAGAGAAAGCGTGCCGACAAGAATGACGGCAGGCAATACACACGTCGCAGCTAGATTGATTTTCATGGCGGGCCTCCTGAACAACTACCCACACCCTTCAATTATTATGTCCCGGTTGACGTTAAAGGCAAGCATCTTCCGACCGATTGTGACTTTGGGTAAGACCAAAACACCATTTGCACACCGTATCAGGGACGAAACCATCCGATGAGCACCCAATCCGACCTCTACCCACTGACCTTCGAACCGATCTACAAGGAAAAAGTCTGGGGCGGACGCTCCTTTGAGACGCTCGGACGCGACCTGCCCGGCACCGACGCCAACGGCATCGGCGAGTCCTGGGAGATCGCCGACCTCGCGACCACGAGTGTCTCAGGCGGCGGTGGCAACGCCGAGTATTCCGTCGTTGCCAACGGCCCACTCAAGGGCCAATCCATTCGCGAGTTGATGCAGACCTACGGTGAGGCCGTATTGGGTAAAGGCGTCCAGCCTTCAGACGACGGCGGCTTCCCGTTACTGATCAAGTTCCTCGACGCGAAAGAGAATCTCTCAGTACAGGTCCACCCATCACCTGAATATGCCGCAGCGCACGAGGACGCCTATTTGAAAAGCGAAGCGTGGTACATCATCGACCACGAACCCGGCGCCGTGATCTACAAGGGCCTGGCCCCCGGCACGACACCCGAGATGCTCCGCGCCGCGCTTGAGGCGAATACCGACGAAGCCGTCGCTCCTCTCTTAAACGCGATCGAAGTGAAGAAAGGTGACTGTCATTACCTGCCCAGTGGGACGCTGCACGCTTTGGGCGCAGGCGTGCTCGTCGCCGAGGTCCAGACACCCAGCGACACGACCTACCGCGTCTACGACTGGGGGCGGACCGATCGCGAACTGCACATCGAGCAGGCGATGGCGTGCATTGATTTCACGGGTAGCATCGAAGCCGACTCACAAGAGAGCATGACGCTAAAGGGCGGCTTCACCGCCACGCTGAAAGCATCCTGTGACTTCTTTGACATTCAGGAGTGCGCCTGTGATGGTCCCGCAAGTACACCTGAACTCAAAATCAATTCCGCCGAAGTGTGGATGAGCATGGAAGGCAGTGCCAAACTCGTATGCTCTTCAGGCAACAGCACGCCAATCCACGCGGGACAAACGCTGCTACTGCCGACGACAATCGGTACGGCAACCTTCACCGCCGAGACACCGGGCCGATGGTTGCGTGTTACGCTGCCGTGATCAATCGATGGTATTTGATAGAGCGAAGCTTGATGCGATCACGGCCGAAGCGTCGTGATCGACTCGCGTGCTTCTAAGCCTGCTTCCGGCTCGTGCCAGTACATCACTTCTTCTTCACCCAGGTGCCAGGACAGCGCGGCTTCGCGGCCATCATGTAGCGTCGGGAAGCTGATCAGCCCGCGCTCAAAGTCCAGCAGGTCCACACCAACGAGATCGAGTTCACGCACCAGGTCACGCAGGCGGTTCATGCTGCGGCGGTACTCTGCTTCATAGACGTTCATCTCGCCGCCGTGCAGGCCCATCTCGATCCGCTCCATCGTGCGTCGGCAGAGCACGATCTGTTCGTGCAGGTCGACGATGTCAGTCACGACTCGGTTGACAAAAGGCAGCGCCCGGTTGGCCTCTTCAACACAGAAGGTGCGTCGGGAAATCGTGGTCGGGGTCTTGGTCTTGGTCGTGGTCTGCATGGCTGGCTCCTTAACCGCGTGAGTCGCGTTGCAAGAAACCTATCGACAGGCCAGGCCAACGAGTTGCTGCACTTGTGCCCATTCGGGTGGGTTTAAGCGCAACAGGCTCACCTGATCGGACCTGAACATGGTACGACCGCGCCAAACCGACCCGCTACAACCCTCATGAATCACCCAGCACTACACAATCGCATCTTGTGTGTCACCAGTGACCCCCAACATCCTGTATAGCCCCAGCCGAAAATCGAGCATCAACGAGAAGAGCAAGGGCACGACGATCAAGGTAAACAGGGTCGATACGACCAAACCCCCAACAACCACGCTGCCCAGGCCCCGATAAAGTTCTGAACCCGATCCGGGCATCAAAACAAGCGGCAGCATGCCGGCCACACTCGTCGCGGTTGTCATGAAAATCGGGCGGATACGCGTGCGTACCGAAGCACGGATCGCCTCGCGTGGCGCCATCTTGCCCGTCTCGTCGCCCTCCCCTTCGCCGAGCCCGCGCATGAAGTTCAGCGCCTGGTGAACCAGCAGGATCGCATTATTCACAACAACACCGATCAGAATCACAAAGCCGAGCATCGTCAGTGTGTCGAGTTGTTGATCAGGCACCTGCTGACGGATCAAAGCCAGTCCAAGGAAACCGCCGATCGTGGCAAGCGGCACCGAGAACATGATGACCAGCGGATAAAGGAAACTTTCAAACAACGCGGCCATGAGCAGGAAGGTCACCAGCAAAGCGATAAACAACCGGCTGGTTCCCAGGCTCATGAGCGATTCGAACGTGAAGCCGTCCCACTTACCGAGCATGGCCGTCTTGACGTCATCGAGCTTGCTTGCTGATCCGGCGTAGTTGACCTCGATTGAGCCGGGGATCTGCCCAGCGTCACGCAGTTCCTGCTCGACGCGTCGAACATCGGCGGTCGCCTGCTCCAATGGCATCGTGTCAGGCGGGGTGAGCGAGAGCGTTACTGCACGGCGTTCTTCGATCCGCTGGATCGACTGGGGCGCGTCGGCTCGTTGCTGTGTTGCTATCGCTGACAGTGGGACCGTGCCGATACTGCCATCCGGCGCACGGTACGCCAACGGCAAAGCGAACAACTGGTCGGGCGTGTACGTGAGGCCGTCGCGGCTCTTCGCAAGGATATCAATCGAGTCCCCGCCATCGCGATACTCACCGATGATGATGCCATCGACCATCGCCTCGACGGCTCGGCCGAGCGACGCAACATCGATGCCGAGCTCCGCAGCCTTGACCCGATCGATCTGGATCTGGAACTCGCGATCAGGCAACGCATAATTGCCGGGGGTCGGCTGAACTCCCATCGGGCCATACATGCCACGAAACCGGCCCTCTAACGCAGACGCCGCCGCGCGAACATCGTCGATGCGGTCGCCCGAAACCTCTACGTCGATTGCACGAGAGCCAGAAGCGTTGCGGCCAAAGAGTGAAGACTGCTGCGCGAAGCCAAACGCCCCTGGGACATTGTTCATCGTCGCCGAGGACAACAGCTGTGAAAGAGGCGCCACATTCTCTTTGTTGGCGCTCGTAGCGCCGTTAAACATGTTGCCATTAAATGAAACGATGAAGTAGTTCTTCACCGGCGGCAGGCCCACGATCGGTTGCTGGCTGAATGGATTGATCGGCGGCGTCAGTGCATCGACCTCTTCCTGGGACTCAGCTTCCCAATAGGGACGAATCTGCCCCTCCACGATCTTGGCCAACTCCTCATCTGTTCCAATGTTGTAACCAGGCGGATTAAAGATGACGCCAAAGACAAGGTTCTTATTGCCGCGCGGGAGGTAGTCCGTTGATGGCATCAGCATGTACGCTCCACCCAACGCCGCGAATGTGAACAACCCCACGACCAGTAGCCGACTAATGACACCCAGGGGATGCCTTGAACTCATCAAGAAGATCAGCTGCGCAAAGCCTCGACCCAACCATGCAAACAGACGCGCGGGGTTGATCACGTCGAGCTTGCTTTTAGATTCACGGCGTTCGCGCAACAGGCGGGCAGATGCCGAGGGGATCACGGTAATCGCGACGACCAGGGACAACGACACCGCGGCACAGATCGCCAGTGCAATGTCGCGGAAGAGTTGGCCCGCTTCTTCTTCGATGAATAAGACAGGAAGGAAGACGGCCAATGTCGTCAGCGTCGATGCAAGTACAGCGCCCCAGACTTCTTTACCCGCGTCATAAGCAGCCTGCGCACGCTTCTTTCCCATGGCAAGGTGCCGGTCGATGTTTTCCAGCACGACGATCGCGTTGTCCACCACCATGCCGACGGCGAACGCCAGGCCCGCAAGCGAGATCACGTTGAGGTTTCGTCCCGCGCCATACATGACGACAAACGTGCCGATGACTGAAATCGGGATTGCCAGCGCAATGATCAGCGTCGGCCGAGCGATATAAAGGACCACCACACCCGCCAATGCGAGCAGACCTAGCGATACCGCCCAGAGCGTCTGATCTCGCGGCAGGAGTAAGACACCAAGCATCAGGACAACCAGCACCGGCGTCGAAAGCAGCACAAGGATCGGGCGACGCCCCAACTCCAGGAACAGCAACAGCGCGATCACCGCGAGCACCCCGCCGATGATCAGGTTGCTCTGCACCAGCGAGAGTGCATCTTCGATATAGCCCGTCTCGTCATAGACCTGCCGCAGCGTGATGCCCGGGTCGGCATCGAGGTTTCTTTCAAGTTGCAGAGTCGCACCAACCGCGTCGAGCATGCCTTTTTCTTCTTCACTGCCGTTGATGCTGTCGATCGCTGCTTTGAGGTTGGCCATGACCTCCATGATGTTCGTGCCCGGCTGTCGATAAACGGGCATCGCGATCGCAAGTTCACCACGCGAGCGCACGAACGAACGGCGCTTTGAAAACGCCAAATCAACCTCGGCGATATCGCTGATGCGAATCGGCCCGCCTGCTTCATCGTGCGCCACGATCGTCTGGCGGATCGCCTCAAGGTTGTCGTACTGCCCCATCACACGCACGCGCGGGTCGTAACGCCCTTCTTTCAGGTTGCCCGCAGAGACATTGACATTCTCCTGCCTGAGCGCCTCGCCCAGTTGCGTGAACGTAATCTTACGCTGCGCGACTTTCTCAGGATCAAACTGGATGTGCACCTCTCGTTCGCGCCCGCCGTAGACGCGCGCTTCGCTGACGCCCTCGGCCCGCTCGAGCAACGGCTTGATACGGTCCTGGGCCAGGTCGCCCAGCGTCTGCACATCAAAGCCCGGCATGTCACTGGTCAACAACAACCACGCAATCGGACTGCCCGGCCCGGCCTCACCATCCGTGATCACCGGCTCATCAACATCCTCTGGATAGTCCGGGACCTCGCGAAGCGCGTCACTCACTTCGACCCGGGCCGACTGCAGGTCCTTACCAACCTTGAACTCCAGTTCGATCTCTGATTGACCCTGTGTCGCCGTGGCGGTCATCTTCACCAGGCCAGAGATGTTCTTAAGTACATCCTCCTGCTCTTCGATGATTTCGCGTTCGACTTCCTCCGGGCTCTTGCCGGTCCAGTCGGTGCTGACGGTGATAATTGTCGGATCCACGTTCGGCGTCAGTTGCACGGGGATCGACGTCACCGCGAGAACACCAAACAACAGCAGCAGGATCACGCCCACCGCCACCTTCACCGGGTTATCGATCGCAAATCGGATCGGATCCATCAAAAAACTCGCTTGAATGACTTACTGCGGCTCGCCCTCACCTGACTGTTCGCCTGCGGGTGGGCCGCCCTGCCCGCCATTCATAATGATCATTGGGCGCGTCGGGAACAGCCGCTCCGCCCCTTCGATCACCACCTCCATCCCTGCCATAAGGTTCATCCCTTCCACCTTCGGCTTAGGCTTAATGGCAAACTTGCCGTCCACACCAAAGAGCACATCCACATCCATAGGAATGCCCTGCGGCAAGGAACCGGGTGGCGAATTAGGCATCACGACAGACATCCATACCTGCGGTCCGTTCTCGGAATACTGCACCGCATCACGCGGAACAACCAGATATGCCTTCTCTGCGCGGACCGGCACACGGGCCGTCACACTCATACCGACTTTCAGCAGGCCAGCCCGATCATCCACACGCACCTTGACAGGGTAGGTCCTCGCGGCATTGGAACCATCGGGATTAATGGCAATGACATTACCAGTGACGGTCAGATCCAGCGGAGTAATCGTCAGTTCAATCGGGGTGCCCTTTGGAACCTGCGAGATAATCTTCTCAGGCATGTCGATCACCGCGTCAATCTCGCCGCGTGAAACGATCTCGACAACCGCGCTGCCCTGCTCAAGCCACTGACCTTTCTCTGTCAGCTTGGCAGAGACCGTGCCGTCGAACGGGGCGATGATATCGACACGCTTATTCGTTTCCTCTGCACGATGCAGCACCGCCTCATATGCCAGAACGCTCGCAGCGTCGGCCTCGGCCTTCGCGCGTGCGTCATCCAATGCATTCGGGTCGGCGGCATTGCGCGCCTTCAGGTCTTCAAGCAGTTTGAGTTCACGCGCACTCTGACGAGCCGTCGCATTAGCCGCGGCGAGGTCGGCCCTTGCCTGCTCGACCGCAAGCCTGGACCAAACCGAATCAACACGTGCAATCACCGTCTCGCCGCCGATCACTTCGCGACCTGCGGGCGTGAGCAACGCGGTGACACGACCTTCGACTTCCGAAGCGACGGTCGATCGCTTCACTTCCATCAGTCGACCGACCACCATGACACGCTGTTGCATCATCTGGTTTTCGACCTTGCCAACCTTCACCGTCGTTGGGGGTGGCCCCATATTGGCTGGCGGCCCACCGCCCTCTTCGGCACCCGCGGGTGCATCACCGGCTCTACCTGCGGCGCGTTCTGCAGCCGCGACCATGAAAAAGTACACGCCAAGCCCAACAATCACCGCCAGCACCAGGCCGACGAGCAACCCCCAAAGCCAGCCGAGGTTGGCGGGGCAACGGTTTGGAGCGGTCGTTTGGTTCATCGTTTCAACCGGTATCTGGAGTACGGATCTTGAAATTTCCGTACAATGTACGGCTCTTGATGGTACACTGTACGAACGTCATCCGAGTTGTCAAACGCAAGCATTCAATTTTCCAGATTTAAACAGGCCCATGCCCCCGACAAGCACACAAAAACGAAAAGACGCCAGCCTCTCCCGCCAATGGAAGGAACTGGACCGCGAGGGCCGACGCAGCCTGATCGTCAAGGTCGCCTTCGGCATGCTGCAGGATGACGGAGAAGATGCGTTGACCATTCGCCGGATCGCCGCAGCCATCGGTGTCGGTGCCATGACGTTGTATACCTATGTCGATGGGCTTGAGGACCTGCACCGCCAGATCATTGCCAAGGGCTTTGAGATCATCCACCACAACTGTTCGACCGCCTGCGAAACCGGTCGAAAGCATGATGACGACTGGATGCCCGGTGCCCGCGCGTACGTGCGCTTTGCGATTGAAAACCCGAACCTCTATCACCTGATGTTTGCGACCCCGGTTGATCCGGAGGACGAGCAGTTCGAGAAGATCATGCATGGCGGCTTCGCGGGGCTGCATGATGCCGTCCGCGAACGGCTCGCGGCAACTGGCCTGACCAACAAAGAATTGGAAGCAAGAACCAAGCAGGCCGCAGGACGTTACTGGATCGCCCTGCATGGCCTGGCCACGCTCGCCATCGCCGGAAGAATGCAGATCCTCAAAGGCTCACTCGACGATGTCCTCCAGGACCTTGTCGACGCGACCTCGCCGACGTGATCGATACTGCCACAACTCATATCTACGATTGGTATTTC
>JBMZAP010000039.1:0-25141 GCA_049611445.1 Phycisphaeraceae bacterium
ATACTGCTTTAAAACCGCCTGCGAAGCAAAAAAGACGGCACTTTCGCACTTGCAAGCCCGCCCAGAGATGCTACTATTGTCGGTCCACTTTGCGGGTGTAGCTCAGTGGTAGAGCGTCACGTTGCCAACGTGAATGTCGAGAGTTCGAATCTCTTCACCCGCTTTGACAAAAACCCGCAAGCTCTTAAATAAAAGAGCTTGCGGGTTTTTGCGTAAAACAACGCCATTATCCTGCACAAGCCTCTCGAGCACGGCCCGTGATTCCGGTTGGACATCGTTCCATTCAACAAAGCGAGCGATGCCTGCATGATCAGGCCAGCGATCGCGGGGCCAAAATCCGCATAAAACAGTAGTTTCGTGTCTAATCACAATAGATACGTGACTAATTCTTGCAATTCGGTCTTTTTGGGTTACCATACAGCCTGCTAAGCAGAGAATGGGTACCACATGGACACCACGATCCAACAAGTTGCTATAGCCGCTGGCGTCTCACGATCGACAGCGAACATGATCCTGAGCGGCCATGACCAGAACTATGCCGCCAAGACCAAGGTCAAGGTGATGGATGCGGCCAAGCGTCTGAACTACCGGCCGAACATCTCTGCACAGTCGTTGCGAAACCGCCGCTCCTACCTGATCGGGGCGGTCTACAACAATCTCAACACGGATTACCTTGGCGACTTCACCACCGGTTTCCAAAAAGCCGTCACGCGACAGGGCTGCGCTCCGATCGTGCTGATGGTGGACGACATCGAATCGGAACTCCAAGCGTTACAAACGCTGAGCGATCGCCGCGTTGACGGCATCCTCGTCAACCCACTGCCATCACCCGACGACGACCGTGGTCTTGACCGCATCAGAAAGATGCATGCAGCGAAAATTCCCATCCTGGAGATCTTCGGGCGATCCCTCAGCCCCGACATTCATTCGGTCAACACGGACGCCTACCGCGCAGGCTTTGATGTCACCAAGACCATGATCGAGCAGGGCTGCAAGCAGCCGATGCTCTTCGATCCCGAACAGTTCAGCCCCGACAATCCAAGGACCATATGGAATTGGTTTGGCTGGGACTATGGACGGGGCTACCAAGATGCCATGAATGAGTCCGGCTTGGAAGCCAATGCGATCTACTATGACTTTCAGCAGATGACCGCGGACCCTGCACGCACCGCCGTCGATCTTTTCAAAACGCATCGCCCCGATGGCTTGACGGCGCTTGCGCCCGCAGTCCTACGTGAAACCATGTTTGCAATCAATCAGAAGCCGGACTTGGTGCCGGAGCACTTCACGATTGGTGGCTATGCGGACTTCATGCACAGCCAGCCATTCTGCCGTACCAAAATCGCGGTCAACCTCGCGATCCGCGAGTCGGCTGAACAAGCGGCAGACCAACTGTTCAACCTTATCGATGGCAGAGAAGCCCAGGACCTCCTGCTTGGTCCAAAACTAGAAGTCATTTCACCGGCCAAAACACCCTGAAAACCAATCAATGTCACCCCAAAGTCAATCGATAGATTCGATGATCCCAATGAAATACACAGCCATCATCTCTTGCACTACCAGGCTAAGCGGCCAGCTGATTAACCGACACAGGCAAAAATAATGCCTCCTTCGCCGTTGATCGCATCGTGCGGTCAGCGGTTTTCCCTCATGTCCAGCTTTGTTTCAGAACGCATCGAAAGCCAAGTACTCACACCGACCAGACCAGCTAATTCATGTAGAAATCGAGGCCAATGATGAAGTTATTCCAAGCACAAAAGGCATTCACCCTCATCGAGTTACTCGTTGTCATTTCCATCATCGCATTACTGATCGCAATCTTGCTGCCAGCCTTGGGCAAGGCACGCTTCTCCGGCGAGATGACGCAATGCCTGTCCAACAACCGTCAGATGGCCGTCGCCGCTCAAGCGCTTGCGACCGACAACAAGGGGCGATTCACGCACCACAACGTGGACAAACTTGAACCGGGCAAACAGATTGCATGGTTCCTCTGGCCAAACTCGCCCAAAACCACGCGATGGCTGGGCTACTACGGCCCGACGGTCTATACCCTCGGGGCAGGCTCACTGTACGAACTCGACTATGTCACCGACCCTGCGGGCTACTACTGCCCTTCCGATGAGTTCTATCAACCCCAATCGGATGGCTTTGACGGTTTTTATTCCGCCCACTCACTCGCCTACATGTCGTACACATGGAATCCGATGGGCAAAGTTCGAATCGAAGACACAATCTCGCTTCGTGGCACCGGCGGAGACCCGCAAACACTCCGTACCGAACAAGCCTTCGAAAAGGACCTTTACAGCCCCTCGACCGCCATCCTGATTTCTGACGCGATGCAGGGATATGCAACCGTCGGCGGCAATCAGGGCGAGGGTTCGACCCACCGCCCGTACTGGAACATTGCACGCTTTGACGGATCAGGTGAGCGATCGCCCTACAGCAACCTGATTCAGGCCCAACACGACGCGGGGGTAGACCCCTATCAGGGCGGCGGTGCCGCATGGCCGACCCACGACAAGTTTGTCAGAGCCCTGATGGGGGACGAGACCGCGTTCGACTAATCACCTGACAAGAACACAATGGCGTGTTCTTGTCCAAGTTTCTTTTTTAATCCACTTCTGCCATCAGGCACAATCATCCACTAAGGAGAATCGAAATGAAAAACCAGATCCTAATCGCTTCGATCACAACCGCCGGCATGTTCAGCGCCACGGCGCACGCGGCATCTGTCATCGGCTTGAACCTCAACAATAATGACGGCGCAGGCGCTCAGGTTGGCCAATCAACTTTCGGCGCGACATGGACGGACGTAACCGGTGCGAACGGTCCATCGGGCGCGGATCTCGTGCTGAACGGAACAAGTAATGCGGTCAACGCAGACTGGGCGGCCAGCAACTTCTGGCTGGCGGGTTCATGGACTGGTACCGATGGATTCAATTCCGCGATCGGAACGATGCGGGCCTACCTTGACGATGGGGACAACCCCGCCGCTGGCAGCCCGGTTGACCTCGGCGCAGCCAATGGAGATGGCATCGGGGTATCGATCCGACTCGAAGGACTTGCAACCTGGCTCGCCAATGAAGGTGCGACTGGCTACACGATCACGGTCTACCAGAGTACTGACAGTGAAAACGCTTCGTTCCGCGAACTCTCCATACGCGACGGCGGCTCGGTTACTTCATCCGTCCTTGACACACTGACTGTCACGGCAGCTGGCAACGGCACATGGGACGGCACCTCGAACGATCCGCTTGGAAACATTACGTCAGGTACACGTGGCGCGGGAACATTTTCAAGCACGTTCAACCAAGACGTGATCACATTGACTTCGGCCAGTCGAAGCGGAAGTTCGCGGGGCACAGTGGCCGCAGTCGTTGTCACCGCAGTCCCCGAGCCCGGCTCGCTGGCATTGCTCGGAATGGGCGGGCTTGCGTTCGTACGAAGACGCCGATGATGAGCTGATCACTCAGACGACATCGTCATTGAAAAAGCCCTTGCAATTGCAAGGGCTTTTTTATTGGGAATCCTAATCTTGCGGTTATCTTCGCCGCGGACGTCGGCAGAGGCACACTCCTCCAAAGATCATGAGGGCCAGCGAGCCGGGCTCGGGGACACCTGATACCGTAATCGAATCTAGAAAATGGACTTCACCGTTTTCCTGTCGATCATCAGACAGGTAAATCCGTACCTCAATCTGTTCGGACAGGCCCTGAAGAGAAGCAATGCCGGAGGTGTCAAAATTGACTGATTCACTGAGCGTTCCAGTCTGCAGCAGCGTCGCGTCCAACTGGTCACCATCGGCGAAGCCCGTCTTACTCGTGAAGAGGTAGGAAACGTAGCTCGCGCCATTGGTGGCACTGTTCAAGCTATGCGTGTAGGCAATGCTTGAGACGCTGTAGCCCGTCCCGTCAATCGTGAAACTCAGATAATTGTCATTGGCGAGTGCCTCGGAAAGATCCTGCTCCAAAGGCAGCGCGACATTGTTTGTCGCGTTGGTGCGAGCAAACGCAGAACTGCCACTGAAGCCCGGAGTGGTGAGCCCGCCGTCCCACTGATCAAAATTGGCTGTGCCTGCGGTGATACCTGCTGCGGCTGATGTCGCTGCAGGCGAAGCACCATCAAAGTTGTATTCGGCTAATACCTGTGCGGATGTATACCCCACAGAAAAAGCCGTCACCAATCCAAAAAACAATCCTTTATTAAACCCCATCCTGAATCTCCATGAGAATGATAGATACATGTTGACTGCGAAGATTATGACAAGGTCACCGCGGATTTAAATAGGTATTCGCAACATATATCGAATTAAGTCCAAAATACCTACTCGCCGGGAACACTTAGCAGGCAACCCATTGGGGTAACTTGACGTTCAACTTTTCCCCATTGCGTCGCGCCGTTGACAAAACCATGTGAAAGAACCCCGGCGGTGAAGCAGGGGTCCTTTACACTGATGCCTGATTTGTCGTCGGCTTAGCCGATCATTACACCGCACGCGGGTGCGCGTCGTCATACGCGGTACGAAGCCGCATCGACGAAAGGTGCGTGTAGACCTGAGTGGTGCTCAGCGACTGGTGGCCGAGCAGTTCCTGGACAGAACGCAGGTCGGCGCCGTTGTCCAGGAGGTGTGTTGCAAAGGAGTGACGAAGGGTGTGCGGGCTGATCTGTGGATCGAGGCCTGCTTCCTTGAGGTACTTGTCGAGTTTACGTCGGACCGATCGGCTGCTGAGTCGGCCGCCGTTCTTGTTGACGAACAGCGGGACCGCTGCGTTGGTGAGTGACTCCTGACGCAGCTCGGTGAAGCGGGCGTCTGGCTCGAGCAGCGTGAGGTAGTGGCGGATCGCTGCCATGGCGTGGCTGCCGAGCGGGACGATGCGTTCTTTCTTGCCCTTGCCGCGAACGTGCATCGTCTGGCCAGCGTGGTCCAGGTCGTTTCGGTTCAGGTCGACCAGCTCGCTGACGCGGACACCGGTGGAGTACAGGGTTTCCAGGATCGCACGGTCCCGGGCACCAAGGGTTTCACGGTTGTCGGGGGCTGAAAGCAGCTGTTCGACCTGCTCGACGGTGATGGCCTTGGGCAGTCGCTTGGTCTGCTTGGGCGTACGGATGAGCAGCATCGGGTTCGACTCGATGATGCCACGCTTGTTCATCCACTTGTAGAACGAGCGGAGTGTTGCGATCTTACGGGCGGTCGTCGCCGGCGAGTAACCGAACTGGTCGAGGTGGCTCAGGAAGCCACGGACCACCATCGGGTCGGCTTGCTTGAGCTTGTCGCCGATGGCGATCGGGTCGTTGCTGGGTCCATCCATCTCAGCGGTGACGCCGGCGATCTCAGCCTGAGCCGCGTTGGGCGACTCGAGGTACTCGACGTACTGACGCAGGTCCGCGCCGTAGCAGCGGGCGGTGTACGGGCTGAAGTGCCGTTCGTTGCGGAGGTAATCCACGAACTGGTTGATGAGCTCAGGTTGTTGCTCGGTTTGCGTTTCAGACATGGTTTGTCGTTCCTTACTCATCTGCGTCCGTGCGGTTGACGCCCCGTCCACGAGGCGTTTGATCGATACCCGTTCGTTATGCCGAGAGCCTCGGGGCTCCAAGGTCCTTAAGTCGTTTACTCATGCGTTCGCCGAGTTGGTGGGACAGCACCGCAGCGTCAAACCAGGTCAGGTCCGAGTCGTTGCGTGTCACCATCTCTGCGATTTCGTTGAGGGTCTGTGCTTCGTGGCCAGGGGCACAGTCAAAGACATAGCGTTTGCCGTTCTTCACCAGCGCAAACTCGTGCTCGCCAAGCTGCTCAACCTGTGCGGCGAGCTCTTGTGTCGGCTTTACTTGTTTTGGCTTTGTCGTGTCCGACATCGTCATGCTCCGGCCTTAGGCCGACGCACTCACGCGCCGGTCAAGGGTTTGCGTTTTCATCGGCGGAAGCGTGACGCCCACCCGCCTCTATCCCTCTGGCCAAGCGTCGCCACTCGGCCCATATCAGCTGCGAGCTCATTTCGAAGCCCGCAAATTCCTGGAACAGGTTCATGTTGATCGTGTGCAGCCGCCGCTCATGCAGCTTGTTGGGCGTTGAGCCCCGCCCGTAGGCGTAGTCGTCTATCAACTCCTTTGTGCCGATCCCGGAAGCATCGAAGTACCCCGATACGGTCGTCACCGGCTGGTCGGGCCTGTACAGCGTGCCACGTCGGATCCCCGCTTTGTCAGCGGTCGGTGCCCAGGACAATCCACGGATATCAAGGCCGCTGGCATCGGGTTCAACCGGCCAGGCGTAAAGGTCTAACGCCATCCCGATCTTCGGCGGGTCGTACGCGTCGTAGTGCGTGATCGTTCCAACCACCAGGGCGTCAACACCCAAGGTCTCTCGCAGGCGGATCGCGTCTTCACGCGACTGGATCGTCGTCATCCGCAGTGCATCCATCGCCTCGAGCACCCGGTTCAGTGGCAAGGCATCGATGCCAACCACCTGCTCAAACGCCCGCGTGAGCTGGTCGGCCATCTGCAACTCGTCGGCGTATCGGCTGCCCGATTCGTTTCGCAACGGTGCGATGGCCCAGACCTGACGCTGGGCGTAAGGCGCTTCAATGCGCTGCTCGACTCTTGGCTTCTGGCAGCCGACGATAAAGCCGGCAAAGACCGCAAGCAGCAGCAAGCGCATCACAATCAATCGAACCTGTTCACTTGTCATGGCATCATGCCGGGGGTTATTCACGTCGGGCCTCCGCCGACGCGTCGTTGTCTGTCAACTGATCGTCCTGATCAGTCAGCGTTCTGTCGGCACGTCGGCCGTTTGTGTTTCTTCCGTCTGAGTTCCAAAGGCCACTTTGATGGCGTCGTCAGGGTCCAGTGCCCAGATGTTTTCGACGCCGTTGGTCGCCCGATTGGAGACGAAGTAAATCGCGTTGTCGCCGGACCAGGCCGGCTGAAGATTCGCAAACTTGCCGCGGGTCATCTTCGTGCGCCCGCTGCCGTCGGCCTTGGCAATCCATACGTCCGATTGCGCGGGCCTGTCTCCTTGCGTATCGGCCTCAGGATTCGTAACTGTGCAAAAAACCACGGCTTTACCGTCAGGCGACCACGAAGGTGTAATGCACGCGTACTGGCTGGACCAGACAATCTCAGTCGGGCTGCCCGCCTCCCCGCGTTCATCCAGTTCAATCGTCCAGACACTGAACCAGCGCGTCCCGCGTTCACGTGCACGCTGATACAGGATCGTGTCGCCCTTGGGTGACCACTGCGGGAACAATCCGTGGCCGATGTAGCGCTTGGTTGTCGGGTTTGCGACATCAATGACAACCAGTTGCCACTGGCCCGAGCGATCACTCAGCGAGCTGTAGACCAAGTGCTTCCCATCAGGTGAGAAGCTCGGATGAATATCGTGCGTGCGATCAGTGGTCAGCTGCACCGCTGGTCCGCCGTCGGCATCCATCAGGTACAAGTCCCAGTTACCGCTGCGGTCCGAGGCAAAAGCAATCGTCTTGCCATCGGGGCTCAGCGCGGGCATCACATCGTTGCTTTCATCATCCGTAAGCTGCGTGATGGCCGAGCCCTCGATGCGCTGTCGGTAGATATCCGAAGTCTTGCGGTGACGGGTCGAACTGTAGATCAGGTGCTCGCCAGCTTTGTCGAGCGTCACGTCGAAGTCTGCACCTTCGTTCGTCAGACTGATCCGACGGAGTTGACCGGTTGAGTCCAGTGGGCTGAACTTGCCTTGAGGTGTGCCCATGCCGCCAAAGATGTCGATTGGACTGGAAACACGTTCACGCGGAGACGTCTGATCGCCGGTCGGGTAGTGATTCGGCTGCTCAGGATCCGTCGAAGCGTAAGGCTGCGGCTGGTCAAGCACGCCCTGCCAGTCGTCGCCTGGTCGCTCGGGCTGATCCGATTGGTCCGGGTAGATCACCGGCTCGGTCGCGTTAGGGGACTCGGGCTGTTCGTGTGTTGCGGCAGCGTCTGCCCGTGCTGCAAGCCTGGCCTGCTGCTGATCTTCTTCAATCAGGCGCTGTTCACGCTGCCGGTGATATTCGTTAACGGTGTTGTAGTCGCTCGTTCCCATGCCGAACGCACCGTTGTAGTACTGCTTACAACCACAGAGCGAGATCGAGATCAGGAGCAACAGTGTGAGGAAGCTTGTCGTCTTGTTCACCATTGCTCTGCACCTTTCCCATGCGGTCGATCACAGCGACACAACAGCCGCTTCACCCCCGCGTTATCGGGTAGTCGCCCTATGTCTTCTTGACCCGAGTCCGGTCTACCCGTTATCGGACAAGACAAGCCCCACAACGCGGGTTCAAACACGCAGCGAGGGGAGAAAGGCATTCACTTTGGGGTTTGGCTGGCCGGTCAAGACGTAAATGCAAGCTCAACACGGCTGAGAATCGAATCAAATTCATCATCGGGCATCGCTGGTTCCACGGACGCCAGATCCACCACATTCTGCTCAAGCGGAACCCAGCTCACACACCCCGCAAAGCTGTCCTCGTTGGGCACCTGCACAGGCTGGGCCATCCGATAAGCACGCAGTGCGAGCAGATACAACGGCCGATCCGGTTTGTAAGTAAACCGCATGTCGATCTGAGGCTTGGCCCATGGATGAAGATCATCCAATTGATCAAACGCCTCCCTCGAGGGAACCTGCCAGATCTTTGCTGCTTCGGCGTAACACTTGAACGTGATCGTCGTTGGCTCGGGCCTGTCCTGTTCTTCAACAGCCAGATCAACCTCCGGGGGCAGCCAATCGGGCTTGATCCAGTCCAGCCGTTCGTGCTCCCACGCGGGGAACATCAGGAAGCGGTCGTGATTCAGCGCAAACCGGCCTGGCCCCCCTGCTTCATGGATGCCGCCCTTCCGTAAGAGCAACGCGCACTTGCCTTGAGCGAGGAAGTCACAAACGATGGCCCATTCTTTCAGTGCGACATCTAGTTGCATGGTGGCAGTGTATCGGGCATGGATCGTTTGGTTTTAACGCCAAGTGCGCCAAGACGCCAAGATCGCCAAGGAAGGCAAGACGCTGTAGCATGACCGCTTGAGTGGATCGACAGACGCTGGGTCTGCCTAACGCATCAAATCTGCGGATAGATTGATCCGTCCAATCAACTGTTCGGCAAAAAAGACAGAATACAGAACATGATACGCATCGGGTTCATCCTATTCTTACTCATTTCACTAAGCACGGCTGAGGCACAGCAGCCCGTGCCGAACATTATCCTGCTGATGGGGGATGATCACGGCTGGGAGGAAACCGGATACAACGGCCACCCTTATGTCCAAACACCTTATTTGGATGAAATGGCTGCAGCAGGGCTACGTTTAGATCATTTCTATGCTCAACCGAGCTGTTCTCCGACACGCGGCAATGTGTTGACGGGGCGTCATCCTAACCGTTATGGGATCTTTCGTCCTGGCTATTCCATTCGGCCGAAGGAAGTCACGATTGCCCACCTGCTTAAGAATGCAGGTTATTCGACGGCGCATTTTGGGAAATGGCATGTGGGGCCGGTTAAGAAGATGTCGCCGACCAGTCCCGGAGCGATGGGTTTTGAGTATTGGCTCTCCCACGACAATTTTTTTGAGATGGATCCGACCTTTTCTTTGAACGGGGCACCACCACAAAAGTTCTACGGTGAAAGTTCAGAGATCATCGTCGATGAAGCGATTGGCTATATCAAATCACAGAAGGAATCCGGTAAACCATTCTTGACGGTCATCTGGTTTGGGTCGCCTCACGAACCCTATAGCGGCATGGCTACGGACTTGGCCCTGTATCAAGATTTGCCGCAGGAATATTCAGACCAGCAAGTGAGTTTGACCTCCAACGAGACAGGCAAAAGAGTCAAACGTCCCCTGCGTGATGTCTTGATAGAGCGCTATGCTGAAATCACAGCCATGGACCGATCGATTGGCAAATTGCGCAACGCACTCAAGACGCTCGATCTGAAGGACAATACCTTGCTCTGGTATTGTGGTGATAATGGCATTCCCCCGAGTGGCCTGAGAGAGTCTCGATTTCGAGGGCTCAAAGGAAAGGTCTATGAGAATGGGATTCGTGTCCCATGCGTGATCGAGTGGCCCGTAGGCATTCCTAAGCCGCGTGCGTCGACCGTGAACTCAGTCACATCCGACATGCTTCCGACCTTGTGTGGATTGGCGGGTATTGAGCCCCCCAAGGTCCCTCTGGATGGGATCAACCTCGTGCCACTGCTGCAGGGTGACATAGAGAAACGCTCAAAGCCAATTATGTTCTGGAATTTTCCCGTTGGAAAACATCCAGCCGGCAAGCCTTACATTGATCCTTTACTCCAGAAAGGCACCACACCTCTGGTCAAACAATCGCAAGGGCTGTTCACCCGCAATTTTCGGAACGACCACCACCCTGAGGTCACCGAAGATGATTTCCATGGCGCGCGTGCGATCATTTCAGGCAACTACAAACTAGTCATCGACGGCGGCCAAAACACAGGGGTTGAGCTCTTTGATCTGAAGAAAGATCCTGCTGAGCGTGACAATTGCGCTGATCGCCAACCGAGCCTTGTAAAGGAGCTGCAACAGCAAATGCGCGACTGGCAGACTTCCGTCCTCAATAGCTTGATGGAGGCCGACTACAAGTAGGTTGGCAACCAGCAGGCCGAAAAATAAGATACAAACATGACCGGCCGAACAAAGCGGTGCAGGCAACTTCGCTTCGCTCCGCGCCTAACCTCCACGTTCATCCACAGATCAAGACCCCTAGGCTTTCCCCCCTGCGATCTATGCGGCAAAACTTGTCTTGGCGTCTTGGCGTCTCGGCGTCTTGGCGTCTTGGCGTCTTGGCGTCTTGGCGTTCAGATCGAACCCGGCCAAACTACATCCGCTCGACAACGCCGATGCCCAGCAGGCCCAAGCCACGCTCCAGCGTCAACGCAACAAGTTTGCACAGGGCCAGCCGACCCTGCCGAACATCGTCGGGCACATCCGATTTGAGCACCGGGCAGGACTCAAAGAACTTGTGAAACGCCGAGGCAAGCTCGTAGAGATAGTTACACATCCGGTGTGGCTCGAGCGAGTCCGCAACCGAATCGACCGTCGAGCCAAACTGCATGAGCTTGAGCACCAGGGCTTTCTCGGCAGGATCCGAGACCTGCACATGGTCTGCCGTGAACGCCGCGAAGTCGATCTCGCCCTTACGGAAAATGCCGTGCACACGGACATAAGCATTAATCAGGTACGGCGCAGTATTGCCCTCGAGCGCCAACATGCGCTGCCAACTGAATTTGTAATCCTTGATCCGGTCGCTGGAGAGGTCGGCATACTTCAGCGCACCTAAGCCCACAACACTGCCTACTTCACTCGCCTGCTCGTCCGACAGGTCGGGGTTTTTGTCTTTACAGACGGCGATCGCGCGCGACTCGGCCTCGTCGATCAGATCCACGAGACGAACCACATCGCCGTCACGTGTCTTGAAAGGCTTGCCGTCTTCACCAAGTACCGTCCCGAAAGGCACGTGCTCCAGCTTTGCCTTGCCGGCAAGCCAGCCTGCATCTTCCGCGGCCTTGAATGCCATTGCAAAGTGCTGCGACTGCCTGGCATCAGTCACATAAACAATCCGTGAAGCTTGAAGTTCATCGACACGGAAACGGATCGCGGCCAGGTCGGTGGTCGCGTAGAGATAGCCCCCGTCCGACTTCTGCACAATCATCGGCAGCGGGTTGCCATCCTTGTCCTGAAAACCCTCGACATACACAACGCCAGCACCCTGACTGGACTTCAAAGCGCCATCTTGCTTCAACTGCTCGATGACACCGGGGAGCCTGTCGTTATAAAAACTCTCGCCGCGGATGTCGTCAGGCTCAAGCAGCACGCCCATGCGCTGGTAGATCGATGCGAAGTAGGCTTCGCTTTGTGCTACAAGTTTCTTCCAGAGCGAGAGTGTGATCTCATCGCCGCCCTGCAACGCGACGACGCGACGCTTGGCACGCTCGGCAAAGTCGGCATCGTCATCAAAACGCTTCTTCGATTCCTTGTATAGCTTCGTGAGATCGCCAAGGTCAGCCTGATCGGCCTGACCGGTCTCGATCAGGTGCTCGATGAGCATGCCAAACTGCGTGCCCCAATCTCCAACGTGGTTCTGCCGGATCACGCTGTGGCCCTGGAACGTGAGCACCCGCGCGATCGCGTCGCCGATGACGGTCGATCGGAGGTGGCCGACGTGCATCTCTTTCGCGACGTTCGGGCTGGAGTAGTCAACGACCACGGTCTGCGGCGAGGCAAGCGGTGCAACACCCAGCCGATCATCGCCAAGCATCGCCGCCGCACTATCGGCCAGCGATTGGTTTGAGAGGTGCAGGTTGATGAAACCGGGCCCGGCGATTTCGACTTTCTCGATCAGGCTTCCCTTCTCAAGCTGATCAACCACCGCCTGTGCCACTTCGCGCGGAGGCTTACCTAACTGCTTGCCAAGCTTCATCGCGAGATTGGCCTGATAGTCGCCGAACTTCGGGTTGCCTGCAGGCCCAAGCATCGGGTCGGCATCGGCATAGGCGTCGCCGAACGCGGCGACCAATGCGGCCGAGAGGGCCTCTTCCAATTGTTGATTCACGTCCGCCATGGGCAAGCATGATAGCGATCAGGGTGGTCTGCTGCGGCAAAAAAGTCGCCTTTGGAAGCTGAATCAGCCATCTTTTATAAAATTCGCTTCTCAGAATTTCAATGCCTGCCTAAGATGTAGCCTCACCACATCACGGTCTTCTAATCCGCAAAGGACCTCCGCTATGAAAAGATGGAATCTAATCGCCGGCCTCGTCCTCCTTACACTCTGCCTTGGCATCACACAGGCCGATGAAAAAGCCAAGACCCTCTTCAATGACAAGTGCCCGATCAGTAATCGCGATGTGAACGAGTCCAAGACCTCCGACTACAAGGTCGAGTTCTGCTGCAAGAAATGCAAAGCCAAGTTTGATGACGCCCCCGGTACACACATGGATAAGGTCGCCAAGGCAGAACCCGGCACCTGCATATTCAACGGCAACCCCGCCAAGACCAGTTCAACGCTGACGATCGGCTTCTGCTGCGGCGGCTGCAAGGGCAAGTTCGACGATGACCCTAAAAAATACATTGGCAAGGTAAGCCCGGCGGTCAAAGAAGAAAAATAAGTACCGCCCACCTAATTTCACCAAAAGAAAAACCCGCTTTTCAGCGGGTTTTTTAATTAGAAAATTTGCCTGACTCAGATCTCGTCTTCAATGTCCGTTGTTCGGTGCTGCAACTGAGCTTTAAGCCGTGCAAGGATCGAAGAGTGCATCTGGCTGACACGCGACTCGGAAAGATCCAGTGTGACGCCGATCTCTTTCATCGTCATCTCCTCGTAGTAGTAGAGGATGATGATAAGACGCTCAGCACGGGTCAGTCCCTTGGTGATCACATCCTTGAGGTCACGCTTCTGCACCGCGGTCAGGGGGTTGACCTGCTTGGTGTCCTTGAGCACGTCGATCTCACGAACGTCCTTGTTAGAGTCGGTCTCAAACCACTTGCGACTCAACGATACGGTCGAAACCGCACCTGCATCTTTTTGGATCTTGGAGTACTCGTCCTGATCAACGCCGATCTTCTCGCGAAGTTCATCATCGGTTGGGCGTCGGCCGTGCTCCATCTCGAACGAGCCACGGGCCTGGTTGACTTGGCTGGAGCGCGATCGAACAAGGCGCGGGACCCAGTCCATCGAGCGGAGTTCGTCGAGGATCGCTCCACGAATACGCGGAGCACAATACGTTTCAAACTTGACGCCGCGTTCCATATCAAACGCGTCGATCGCATCCATCAGGCCAAAGATCCCCGCGGACATCAGGTCATCAACATCGACCTCATCTGGCAGTTTCGTGTGGACGCGTTCTGCGTTATAGCGAACCAGTGGGAGATAAAACTCCATCAGTTCGTTGCGCATCGCCTCGGTAGGCTTGGCCTTGTACTTCACCCAGACCTTCTTGATCTTCTCTTGCTGTTCGGGTGTGGGTTTTCGATGCGCTTGCCTGATTCGGGCCATGGTCCGCTCCTTGACCGGGTTGCCTCAACGCGTCCTTGCGTGGGCGGGCGTTATAGAAAAAATAATTCAATACAAGCCGGCGAGCCGGCCGCGTCTTACCTCATCGTCGTCTTAACCGGCGCCCGGCTGAACCGGGTCAGCTGCGTAAATCTCACTCTCGTCGGGGATAGGATTTTCCTCGACATGCTGTTGAATCTGTTCGTTGATGCAGCGAAGGATCAGTGCCCCGAGCAGCGATCCGATCAGCCAGGCAAACAGACACACAAACAATGCGCTGGAGAGTATCGACACCCAGTCGTTGCCGTTGTACATGCCAACCGCAATTGTTGCGGCAAAGCAGACCAACGCGAAACTTGTTGCAATGACTCGAGCGGGAATAGCGAGCACTCCGTTGCTAGCGATCGTTCGTGAAACGTGAAAGGCTGAATTGCATCAGCATCCTTGCCAACGCTTTATGAGTTTACCGAGTTTATCACGAAGATGGAAGTGAAGAACGGAATTGTTGAAAAAAAAGTTACAGCCGTTCAACGCGCGATCAAAGATCACGATTAATAAAGCTTTCGGCGTTATAGATTGAGCAGCATGAATGAACGCCAAACGACGAACACAAAAACGTACTTCAAGAATCTATGTCAGACACCGTTCACCCGCCAACAAGGCGCGATGTCATTCGTCGGATCAACCCGCCGCGCGATGGCTCAGGCTCGGCGGCATGCTTGTCCAAACGGTGAGCCAGCGCACTGAGTGCCACCGTTGCCTGGGCCTGCCTTGGATCAAGTGCAAAAGGCCGGCGGTTGCGGATCGATTCTCGAACGAACGGATCGCTCAGCACACAACCCGCGTAGGACAGGTCCAGTCCAAGAAACTTGTGACACACGTTGGCGACTCGGGTATACACCTGTCGCGCTTCATCTGGGTCGTTCGCCTGATTGACCAACAGCCTTGCATCGAGATTCGCGTATTGACGATGCGCGGTTTTGATCACCGCATAGGCGTCTGTGATGGCCGTTGGATCAGGGGTTGTCACGATCAGGGCACGATCCGCAGCGGTCAAAAGCCCCAGCACGCTAGGGCCGATACCAGCACCCGTATCAATAAGAAGGACGTCGTAGGCCTGCTCAAGCCGAGCAAACTGCTGGATCAGTCGCTCCCGCTCCGCCACACCGAGCGCCGCCATCTGGGCCAGACCTGAGGCACCGGGGATCAGCGAAAAGCCGCCAGGCGCCTTGATCGCGATCTCTTCGATCTGCTTACGCCCCGTCACGACGTGGGCTAAGGTGTGTGCCGGCATCATATTACAGAGCACATCCGCATTGGCGGTGCCCATATCGGCATCGAGCAGGGCCACTTTCCGCCCCATCCGCGACAATAAAACCGCGAGGTTCACTGCGACCGTCGACTTGCCGACCCCCCCCTTGCCGCTGGAGATCGCCAGGGCCTGAGCGAGCTTGGGACGAACAGGCGGATCGGGCTGGACCGATACCCCGCCCGCATGGTGCGTGCTTTGCCGCATCAATCCCCGAAGCATCTCAGCCTGATCCACGGTCATTCGTCTCCGCGTCCCTCTCCCATGACCAGCGTTGCCAGCCGATCCGAATCGCCCGGCTCAATTTCGTGGGGCACCTCCTGCCCGGTCGTAATATAGCTGACTTTTTTACCCACGCGACGAGCAACATTCAATAAAACGCCACCCGTTACGGCCTCATCCAGCTTCGTGAAGATAATCCGGTCCGCATCCACCGCGGAAAAACGATCGATCGTCTGCAGAAGAACCTTCTGACTTACCGTGGAGGATAAGACCAGATGTACCTCGTGCGGCCGCGCGGCGGCGAGGACCTGCTTCAATTCACCGAGCTTCTCAGAAGCCTTCTGTGATCGGCCAGCCGTATCAATAAGGATCGCATCCAGGTGCTGATACTCGGCAATTGCTTCCGTTAGCTGCTCGGCCGTGTTCACAACTTTCAAAGGCAAGCCGATGATCCCGGCGTAGGTACGCAGTTGTTCGACCGCGGCGATGCGGTAGGTGTCCATCGTGATCAAGCCGACCTTCTTGCCCTGCTTGAGCTTAAAAGTCGCAGCGAGCTTCGCGATCGTCGTTGTCTTCCCGACACCTGTCGGCCCGATGAGCGCAATCGTGCTTGGCCGACCGTCTTCGGGCTTCTCAAGCTTGCCCGAGCCACCCTCTACCGGCAACCGTCGCGCGATTTCGTCATGCACCGCGCGACGCACTGATGCGGCATTCGACAAGGCCTGTTCAGACAGTCCCTGACTGACCTTTGTCACGATCTCCTCCGCCAGCTCTTCCGCGACCTCCTGCTCAATCAGTTTGAGGTAATGCGCAACCAGCGGATCGGGGAGCTCTGGTGTTGTAGTCGATGACGCGCTATCGGTTTGTGGCGCAGCGGCCTTCTGCTGTCGCATCATCTTGACCATCATCTGCTTCATCGCCGACAGCTCGTCGACTAGCTGATGGTCATTGGCCGGCTGGATCACGACTGGGGCAGGCTCCACAGGCTTCGGAGCCTGCTTAACAACAGGCTGAGGGACCGGCGGCGCGGCTTCGGCACGCACAGGTTCGCTCATTTTCGCCGGGGGAGCCGTCGGTTGAGGCGCCCCCAAATCGGCGCGAGCTGCTGCATAAGTCTTGCGGATCAAATCACCCGCACTCGGCTCGCTCGGCGCTGGGGGTTGGGGCCGTGTCGGTGCCAGCACCTCAGATAATGGTTGCCGACTTTGCAACGCCCGTTGCCGAGCTGTGGGATCTGCATGCCGCTGATATTTCTTGGCAAGATGACGACCGTCGGTCGCGGTGACTTCGACAACCTGTCGCCCGCCCATGCCCAGCAGGCCACCCTTCTTATAGCTGCGGGTATGCAAGATCACGCCGTTGCTGCCGTAGGTCTGCTTGACCAGCGCGAGCACCTCGGGCATTGATTGAGCGGTGAAGGTTTTCATAAGCATCCATGCCTGTTTTGAGACTTGACTTGATCACACGAGCCGAACCATCCATCGTCGGCTTACCGTGAGAAGATGCATCATACCGTCGCGCCTTGCGGTGTACGAGTTTCGACCTGAGATTGATCCGAAGATTCCATGTGAGCCAGACCGATCGACTCGACTTCGACACCTTTGCAAACTTCGTTGTACCCGAGCACTGCCGCATTGGGAAGATGAGGCTCGATGAGCTTGCGAACCTGCGCTCGGACCTGTGGCGATGCAAGAATCACCGGGTGCTTGCCGCTGCGAACCAGCCGATCGACCTCTGAAAGGATCGCGGAAGTGATCTTGTTCGCGACGGCGGGCGGCATCGTCATACTTGTGCCTTCGGCCGAACGCTGAATAAAGCTGTTGATTTGATCCTCGATCGCCGGGTCCAGCGAGACGCAGTAGAGCTTGTCGACCATTTTCGCGGTCTCCGGCGCGGCAAGCGGATCTTCCTGTTCCTGCACGGTGTAAAGGGCACAGATCGTTCGGCGCAGCGCGTTGCGAACATATTCGGTAAGAACATCCAGGTCCTTGGTACGCGTGCCCCAGTCGCCGAGGGTTTCGACGATGGTTTCCAGGTCGCGTGCCGGTACACGCTCGCGCAGCAGGTTCTGCAGAACCTTCTGCAACTCGCCCGGCCGAAGCAGAGGCGGATCTGTCGCGCCCACCTTGCCGAGCACCTCGTCGCAGAGCTTTGGCGCCTTCTCGCGGAGTTGAGTGATCAGGTTGTTGGTTTCTTCGCGCGAAAGCATCTCGTCGGCGTGATCCTTGACGATCTCCATGAGATGGGTGGTAACGACCATACTTGGCTCAACGACGATGTAGTTGAGCGCCTCGGCCCGCTGCCGCTGCCCCGGCTCGATCCACCACGCCGGCAAGCCGAAGGCGGGGTCTTTCGAGGCGATGCCGTTGAGTTGGCCATCCTCTTCGGGCGATGCCAGACCATTGTCTACCGCAAAGAACTGGCCCGGGTAGGCCTTGCCGATTGCGACGGTGTTGCCCCGAATCTTCAGGCGGTACTCGTTTGGTGGCAACTGGACATTGTCCTTGATACTCACGGGAGGCATCACCAGGCCCAATTCCGTGGCAAGCTGACGACGCCCGTTTGAGACGCGCTCGAGCAGATCGCCGCCCTGCGCAGTATCGACAAGTTTGACCAATGCATACCCGACCTCGAGTTCGAGCGCGTCGACGGTCATGGCCTGCTCGATCGGCTCGGGCGGCTTGGGCGCGTCTGCCTTCTGTGCTTCCTTGAGCTTCTCCTCTACGACCTTCTTGCTCGTCTTTGAACTTTGCCATGCAATCCCACCAATCACAGCGGACAGTGCAAAAAGTGGAAGGGTCGGCAGCGGCGTCAAGGCGAGCATCGCCAGGAAACCCGAGGTAATGCCCAGCGCCGGGGCCTTACCCGTCAACTGCGTCGTCAACTCCGAGTTGAGATTGGCTCGGCTCGACGACCGCGTCACGATCAGGCCCGCTGCAAGCGCGATCAGGAACGCCGGAACCTGCGAAACCAGACCGTCACCAATCGTCAGCTTGGTAAACACCTCAACCGATTCACCAAACGACCAGCCCTTGAGCGCCATACCGATCGCAAGGCCGCCGCAGATATTGACGAGTGTGATGATGATGCCCGCAACGGCATCGCCGCGGACAAACTTCGAAGCACCATCCATAGCACCGTGGAAGTCCGCTTCGTGCTGAATCGTCTCACGGCGCTCGCGAGCCTGCTGCTCATTGATCAACCCAGCGTTCAGGTCCGCATCGACCGCCATCTGCTTGCCCGGCATGCCGTCGAGCATGAAACGCGCAGCGACTTCTGAGATCCGCGTCGCGCCCTTGGTGATCACCACGAATTGGATGATGATGAGGATCACGAACAGGATCACGCCAACCACCGGCTCGGAACCGGCGACAAACTCGGCAAACGACTCGATCAACTTGCCCGCGACCGTCATCGCCTCGGACGGATTCGCCGCATCGGCCGTCAGGATCATGCGTGTTGTCGCGATGTTCAGGACCAACCGGAACATGGTCGTGAACAGCAAGAGGGATGGAAACACCGAGAAATCCAGCGGCGAATCAACAAAGATCGTCGTCAACAGAATCAACGCCGCCAACGCGAGGTTCGCGACCAGAAGAAGGTCGATCACCATCGGCGGCAGCGGCACGATAATCACCGCGAGCAGGCTGACCAGCGCAATCGGGACCATCAGGCCACGATTCGCGTTGACCTTCTGAACCCAGGCGGGCATCGTGTTGTTCAGCGGCTCGTCAGCCATGGCTCGTTAGCTCGCCACCTTTCCACTGAGTCGATAGACGTATGCAAGGATCTCCGCAACCGCGGCATAGTGTTCTTCCGGGACCTCGTCCCCGATCTCGACACTGCTGTAGAGCGCCCGGGCCAACGGCTTACGCTCGACCAGTGGGATGCCGTTGGCGGTGGCGATCTGTCGGATACGCATGGCCATGAAGTCGGCGCCCTTGGCAATGACCTTGGGCGCACGCATCGAGTCCGAGTCGTAACGCAGTGCGATCGAAAGGTGCGTGGGGTTCGTGATCACGACGTCAGCATTGGGCACCTGCTGGGCCATTCGCTGCATGGCAAGCTGGCGGGCGACGCGAGCACGCCGCTGTTTCATCAGCGGGTCGCCATCCATATCCTTGAGTTCCTGGCGGACCTCCTGCTTGGTCATCCGCATGTCCTTGGTGTGCTGATACTTCTGAAAAGCAAAATCCAGCAACGCGAGGACAACCAGCAGCGCAGCAAGTTTCAGCGCGAGCATAAAGGTCATGTGTGCGGCGGCGGTCGTTGCCGCACCAAGCGTCATCGTAGGCAGCGCAGCGATCGCATCGATCTCTGCCATGATCATGATCGTGGCAATTGCAGAGATAATGACTACCTTGCCAAGACTCATGACCAAACGGATCGCGGCCCGGGCATCGACCAAGCGCTTGACGCCGCTGAGCGGGTTAATGCGACTGGCCTTGGGGACGATCGGCTTGCCCGTGAGCATAAGACCGGTCTGACTGGCCGTGACAAGCATCCCGACACCAGCGACCGCGATAAGGAACGGCAAGATGGTCCAGCCGAGCAGCCCCATGAGGTAGCTGGCGATCGAACCGAGATCGTCACTGCGTGTCGGATTGATCGCGTCAACGGAACTGAGCAGCCTGTGCAGTACCGCAGCCATCGCTTCAAAAAGACGAGTACTGAGCATGTACAGCAGCACGATCGAAGCGAGCAGCATCAACGCCGCGGTCAGGTCCGTGCTGCGCGCAACATTTCCTTCTTCACGTGCCTCGCGGAGACGGCGTGCGGTGGGTGCTTCGGTTTTTTCTTGTCCGGTTGTTTCAGCCATCCATGGCCTCGGTTAAGACCGCATCCTGCGGCCTGTTAAATCTATCATCAATTAACGATCAGGGTATTCCTCTTGGCCCCGGCAAGGGCGGAGGCTCGGCCTCGAAGAATCGCATCAACTCCCCAAGGATTTCGCCCGCCAGGTTGCCATACGCACCAGAGATTGCACCGATCAGCATCATCATGATGACCAGGCTCGAAAGAATGCGGATCGCAAAGCCGACACTGAGAATGTTGAACTGCGGAACCGTTCGCATCAGAAAACCCATCCCGACGCTGATCAGAAACATCAGGCAAAGCAGCGGGGCCGCGATGCGCAGGCCTAGCTCGAACATGATGGTGATCATGCCCACGACCATCGTGACGATCTGGTCGAAGCTCGCAAAGCCACCCAGCGGAACATGCCGAAAGGTCTGTGCGAGGGTGTGCAACATGACGTTCAGTCCCCCCGCTGCGACAAACAACGCCAAAGCAAACATAAAAAGCAGTTGCCCTGTGACGCCCGTCTGGTCGTCGAACTCGGGATTGAAGAGTTGTGCCGCGGCCAGCCCCATCTGCTGATCGACCACGTGCCCGCCGAGCTGCATCCCGGTCAGCGGAAGCGAGGCGGCGTAGCCGATGACATAGCCAATCAGGAGCTCCAACGCGACGAGCAAACCCAGCGACCAGAGGTCCAGATTCTGAACGGCTGCGGCCAGATTGCTCGACGCCTGAGGATCGATCCACAACATTGGCCAGACGGCAAAGGACAGGCCCAACGCGAGAAAGACCTTGATCATCCTCGGCACCGTCGAACTGCCCAGCACCGGCGCAAGCACGAAGATCCCCGTCAGCCTGAACAGGATCATCAGCCAGACAGGCACGTAGGGCAGGATGGGAGTCAGATCGACGGGCAATCACGCGGGTCCTTTTAATATGCTCTCATCGTCAGCCACCACTTGACATGGGCCCAAACATCTGGGCGCTGAACGTCATCAATTTCGTAATCATCCATGGCATCGCGATAATGGCGACCAGCACCATGCCGATGATCTTGGGCACAAAACTCAAGGTCTGCTCCTGGATCTGGGTCACCGCCTGCATCACGCTCACGACCAGACCAATCGCCAATCCTGCGACAAGCACGGGGATACTCAGCATCAACATCACCGACAGAGTTTGTCGCGTCACATCAATAAGTTGATCCGTCAGCATAGGTCACTCCAAAACGATTCAGGCCGCGCGCACCGCTCCCGCACACTCAAGGCAGCTATCCAACACCTGCCATTGAGAAACTGCTCAGCAGGTTCGCAACGACCAGATTCCAGCCATCGACCAGCACAAACAACAACAGCTTGAACGGAAGCGAGATCAGTACGGGCGGAAGCATCAGCATGCCCATCGAGATCAGCACACTACTGATCACCATGTCAATCACCAGAAACGGCAGATACAGCCGGAACCCCAGAAGAAACGCGACCTTCAACTCACTGAGCATGAACGCGGGGATCAGCGTCAGCATGTCAACATCTGCACGGCGGAGATCGCTGCGGTTCTTGGTCGAGCCGGGCTCGCGCCACTCCATCAACATGTAAACCGAGTCCCAGTTGCCCGCGTGGTCGATCTGGGCAAACATGAAATCGCGGAGCGGCTGCTTGGCTTTTTCCCACGCCTGGATTTCGTTCATCTCAATGTCCGGGTCCTGCATCGGCTGCAGAACCTCGGTGTTGAGTCGATCCAGTGTCGGGGCCATGACCAGAAACGTAAGAAACAACGACAACCCCACGATGACCTGCGTCGGCGGCAGCGACTGCGTGCCGAGCGCCTGACGCAGCAACGCCAAAACCACGACGATGCGCGTAAAACTCGTGCACATCACGAGGATGGCTGGCACAAGGGTCAGCACCGTGAGCAGCAACAGAATCGACAGCGATGTGCTCAGCCCCTGATTCGCGACAGGCAACTCACTGGACGTGCCGCCTTCCGAACCTCCTTCTGCTGGCGGACTTGCCCCCGTCAGGCCCGATGCACCCGCATTCAACGCGTTAATCGCATCGCCACTTCGCGTAAGCAACTGAATGGGATTGGAAATCCCCAGCTCTCTAGCGGCATCGAATGGGTCGCGAAGCTCCTCTTCCGAATCAGTTGCTCTGGGCGGCACTGAAGCCGTTGAAGAGTCAATCGAAACCGAACCATTGGGGTTGGCGTTCTGTGCGTTAGCCCCAAAAGACAAACACCCCAAAACGAGTGCCACTACAACTTGCAAAGTAATCCACTGCTTCACGAACGCCCCCCTACATCGGAAAGCGCCGCGAGTCGCCCACGCAAGCTCGAGATCGCACCACTGGCACGGTCCTCGTCTGAATGAGACTCGCCCGGCGTAAGCGGAACAGGCTCGACCTCCGAAGCGTCGCCCGACCATTGACCAGACAGTTTTTTCATCACCGAGCCGAAGTTCTGGCTCATGCTCGCCGGCTTAGCCGAGTCGATCGCCCCAAGCAATTCAGCGACTTGCTCTGCGTCCTGAACCGTGTCGAGCGTGCGCATACCCGACGGCGAGTCGCTCACGATCAGGATCCGTGCGCCCACACGCATCAGGACAACATGGCTCCGTGGCGCCACGGTCGTTCGACTCAGCACCTCAACTACGCCACCCTGAGGTGCTGCCGTACTGACCACCCCTCCCCGTCGCAGCAGCCAACGAATCCCGAAGACGATCGCGAGCACAACCCCGAGCGCCGCGAGCGTACTCAACAACCAACCATCCCCCATTGAGCCGGACGCGGCAGGGTCGGCATCGCCGCCAAACAGGTCGCCTTGCCCCGCACCAAGGGGCAACGACTCGTTCGGCGACACCTGATCTTCAACCTGTGCTTCGATCGTTGAGGCTGCCTGCTCGGCAGTGGCCTGCTCAGCCCCATCAGCTTCCGCCACGCCCCCGGCCTGGTCACGCAACCGCTCGATACGCTCCACGTCACTCTGCACCGAACCCTGCGCTACCGCAGGAGATGCCGCCAATGACAACGCACACGCAGACAGCACCGCTATCGCGCATGGAAACCTGTGAAATATTGTCTCGAACTGACGCCCCAAACCTGGCCCTCCATGGCCGATGTTTGTCTCGTTGCGGCTTACACTGGGCGGCACCGGCATCCTGCCTGACCTGACCCAACCGCACCTTTACTACCCTGCACTATGCCGGAGCCGCACCCGGCTCCACTTGCTCTGCTTCCTCGATGGCCTCCTGCACGCCCTCCGTGTCCTGCACATCCGCCAGGATCTCGCTGATACGGATACAGAAGTTGTCATTCAACACGAGCACCTCGCCACGCGCGACAAGCCGACTGTTCACGTACACGTCAACCGGGTCACCCGCAAGCTTGTTGAGTTCAACCACACTGCCGCTGGCCAGCCGAAGCACGTCTTCGACCAGCATCTCGGTCCGACCCAACTCAATGGTCACATCGAGGTCAACGTCGCCGAGCATATCGATCCCGCCCTGCTCGCCGGCCGTCAGACCGACCGCGGCATCGACATCCTCCTGCATGTCATCGACCTGGCCCTGCGCCTCGGAAAGGGACTGGGCCAACAGCTCATCAATCATGCTCTGATCTGACATCGTGCCACACCCTCAGACTCACAGGTCCGTGCTAAACCGCTTCCAGTTACTGATCACAACGTTGCGCACGTATGGATCGCCGTCGGCGTCATCGCCAAAACGCTCTTTACACTTATCAAGAATCTGCCGTTTCAGCGTCAGCCTATCCGGCTCATTGAGCTGGGCAGGCTCCGCACGCGCAAACACCTCAGTGACCTCCTGGCTGATGCGGGCCATCTGCTCTTCGATCTGCATCTCAATTTCGGTTTCGTGACGCTTTTGGACTTCAACATAGATCGTCGCGTCGTACAGGTAGGCCTGCGCCCCCTGCCGCGTATTCTGGAACTTGTCACCAATCAAGAGCACTTCGACCAGCTTAAATTCATCCGCTTTGGGATCTACCTGCAAGCCCTCGGCATGAACCGTTGGCGGCTTGTCTCCGAATATAAAGTAACCAGCCCCAAAAATCACACCCTCCACCACCATCACTACCGCGAGGATGATGATCATCTTCATCGGAAGCTTCTTTTTGGCGGGAGCATCAGCTTGTGTTGTATCTTCTTCAGCCATACTGGTTTGTTATCGGCGTTTTTTAGACGAAACCACGATCATTCCCGCAATTTTTGCGCAGGTACCGTTCAATCGACGCAAACACGGTTCAGAAGTCCGGTGGCCCCTCACTGCCCTGCCGATCCACGACAATATGTTCGGTCACCACGATCTCGACCCGGCGGTTGCTACGCGATTCATCCGAATTGATGCCACGTGGATTAATCGGCTCGCGGTCCGCTGCCCCGGCTAGGAAAAACCGTGAGTCCTCCAGACGAAATGCCTCGGGAATCTCGTTACCGGTCAGGAATTCTTCGACAGCGAGTGCGCGCTCATAGCTCAGAATCCGCAAGTCGCCCGAAGTACCGTTGTCTCGTGCGAGCTCCATGGAGGCGGCGTGGCCGATGAGTTCAATCTTGTTGGTCGAATCCTTGAGCTTGACGCGGGAGACCAGGTCAATGAGCATCGTTTTGTTTGCCTCGCTCAACTCGGCAGAACCCGGCTCGAAGAGGATCTTGCCGCCGACCGCGTAGCGTTTCCCCTCTCGGATGGTTGTGACGCGTGGCTCTCGACCGGTCTGACCCGGGTCTTTGACGTTTGATTTATTAGGGACACGCTCCTGCCGCATACGGATCGCTTCGAGCCGCTCGAGTTCCTCGGG
>JBMZAP010000040.1:0-24439 GCA_049611445.1 Phycisphaeraceae bacterium
CTGCTTCCGAGGCGTCGAGGGTGATGTTGCCGGTGGTCGGGTCGTATCGCAGGTCAGCGATATTGCCCGAGTCGGTCAGGTTACCGGCCTGAGCGCCGGTGAATCCACCTGCCACCACGCCGATGTCAGCGTTGTCCGTGTCACCGTCAGCGTCGAAGTCGCCAGTAGCCCAGTTCTTACCAGAACCGCTGGAGCCGGTAAAGTTGCCCGCTGCAGCGCCAAGGTCCGCGTTGTCGACGTCGCCGTCGTTGTCCGCATCCCCCATCACCGGCGAGAAATACTCGACAGTTGCATCACGGATCTTGCCGGTATCGGTCAGGAAACGCATCGTCAGATCCCGGGTATCAACGCTTGTGTCATACGCCTTGCCGAGCAGGACCTGTTGGTTTGCAGCGATCTCGCTGTTGCCAAGCAGATAAGCCTCCGCGAGGCTTGACGCATTCGAGCCGCCGGCCTCTTCCCAGCCATTGCCAGTGCCGTTGGCCGGGCCGTTGCCATCAAAGTCCTGATCGGCCAGGCTGTTCCATCCTGAGGTGGTCAGTGAGTCGCCGGCGCTGGTGATCTCGTAATAATTAAACGAGATCGGCTCACCACTATCGCCGATCAAGGTCAGCAAACCATTGGTCGTGTTGGCTTGCAGTGTGAGGACCGCTGGCGGGAGACCTAGCAGGAATTCTGCCGCGATAACGTGCGAACCCGCGGTGCTACCTGTGAAGGAGTAACTGTCGGTGCCAGCCGTCGCGACCGTGGCGCCGCCAATGACATGCCCCGAGTAGTTGCTGTTAGTCTCGACCGCACCGAGTAATGAAAGGGGCGAATTAACGGTTAGTCCGTCAACATTGCCGTTGTTTCCCGTGCCGCCGAGGCCATTGGATGCGATGACGAATGAATTCGCAGAAGTCGTAGTGAGATCGACGGATTTTGTAGACAGGCCAGCGATTGCGGTGGCTCCGACACCCGCCGCGGCGCCGTCCAATCCGATGGCCGTGACGACGAAGCGAGACAGGTTCGTATTAACCTGGATCGTCCCTGTCGTACCAAGCGGATCGTCTAGATAGTAGATGTGGTTGAATGCCTGATCCGGACTCACATTATCGACTTCAGGCAGACCGTCGCGAATGACCGCGGCGGACATGTCTATACCGTCATATGAAACGCCAGTGATATTAATGCCGCTTGTGTTGTTCGGGAAGCCATGCTCACCGGTCACGATGACGATGAGTTTGTCGTATGAACTTGCGTTGAACACGCCGACACCTTCGGAGTTGTCTGCATTGTTGTCGGCAAAGCTGAAGACGCTTTCAACCGTGATCTGTGCATGGGCCAAACCGGCGACTGAAAGCAGTGCTGCGGTGGTAAAAAGGGTGCTTGTCTTACGCATATCGGTTCTCCATCATCATTTGGTCATGGTGTGTCGTTGTTGCTGGACGTCGACGCATGCATAGCAATGCTCCGCCAGCAAGAATCAGGATCGATCCGGGTTCGGGGATCGCGTTGTATTCGGCCAGCATGGCTTCAAACGAGCCGGCCTCAGGGTTTGCCAGTTCATAGGCATTACGGAACAGAATGAAGTCCCGCAGGTCGTTGTCCAGATCGCCGTCGAGGTCGCCAAGTTGGTAGGACTCTGGCAGTGTCATGCCGGTCATATCTGCCTGGGCGTTCGCGATAAATTGTGCCCAGTCATTGATATCGATCGTTCCGTCGAAGGTCAGGTCTGCCTCGATATTGTCGAAGCCCGAGTAAACGACATAGAGCGTGTTCACGTTGCCGTCCGTATCGGTATAGGTCGCGGACAGGTCTCTGGAGAGGTTCTGAATCCATGCGCCCGCGCCGAGGCTGACCTCGTTTCCCACCGCGATCGATCCATCCGCACCGCCCGCGTCAGCGAGTTCACTGAGTTGGTTGTTAGTGTTGGTGCGAATCGTCCAGTTACCGCTGTCAACCGAACTGTCACCCGTGCCGTCGTAGTTGCCCGCGATAGAAGCCCAGGCGGTCGGGTCCAGCGCGCCACTGGCGGAACTGATCTGGTAGGCCTCAAGATCGAAAGATCCAATATTGTTATTGGGGTTGACGATCTTGATCTCGCCGGTCTGCTGATTGACTTCGAGATAGGTGTCCTGATACTGCACGTAGCTGGACATGGTTGCCATGGAGGCGCCCATCTCGTCGCCCATGAGGAACATGGTCTCGCCGTTCTGGTTCCAGTGGAAACCCTGGTTGCCGCTGGTAACAGGGGAGATGCTTGCATCGCGCCAGTACTGGCGGGTATCAAAGGCACGGACGTTGGTGATCGGATTGGATCCTGTGAACTCATCAACGGAGAGCTGTGCATTCATCAACGCCAGGGCACGCGTGTTGGTCTCGCCGGTCCCACCGATGCCGGTGTTGGCAATGACGAAGGGCAGGTTTGCTGCGCCAAGATCGAAGCGGATGTCTTCGATAAAGTCTGCGATGTTTTCCGCATACTCGTCAGTTGCAGCCTGATCGACGCGGTCGTTCCATCCCTGGTGCCAGCCGAAGCCCTTGAGTTCGTACCCTTGTCCCGTGTAACCGGGCACATAGGTGCCGATGTTGTCAAGAACGCTGTTGACCTCGGTGAGGATCTGGTTGTAGTAGAAGCCGACTTCGCCGCCACGGTCGCGGACGGCAGACGGTGGACGGAAGTCCGTCTTCAGGCTTTTGCCGCCCCAGTTGGTCTTAATGATCAGCACGTCTTCGGTATATGCGTCGCCGACCTGCCAACCAAAGCCCAACTCGATGCCAAACTTGGATGAGTCGACGCCGTAGCCGACGGTCAGTCCGCCGCTGCGGCTGCCATCGGTCGTGAAGATGTTGACATCAGAGCGCGTGATATAGGTGCCCGGGCTGGACTGCAGGTAGTCGTAGGTGCCGCTGGCATCGTTGTCGATGAGCTTCTGGAGGGTGCCCATCTCGTCGATGCCGTTGGTGGGTGTCCGGTCGTCATACCAGCCGTGGCCCTGCATGTTGGACTGGCCTGCAAGGATAAAGACCTGCACCTTGTCCTGAGCACGGGCGGCGACGCTGATCGCCACGCAAGCCAGGGTGGTAAGGAGTTGTTTATTTGTGATACGCATGGAGAACGAAAATCCTTCAATTGGGTAGGTCGGTCACTACTTTCTGTGATTGCGGCGTTGTCCGGCAAGGATTAAACCTGCAAGGACAAGCAGGCCCGTGCCGGGTTCGGGAACGCTGTAGAGGGCGACCATTTCCTCGAACGCGCCTGGTGCGGTGTGCACCATCTCGTAAGCCTGACGGAAGAGGACAAAGTCATTGATATCGTTGTCGTGGTCGCCGTCCAGATCGCCCATAGCCATCGCCTGGTCGTCTGTCATGCCGGTCATGTCGGCCTGGGCATTGCCAATGAATAGAACCCAGTCGTTGCCATCGAGCACATGGTCGTTGTTGAAGTCAGCCATGAAGTCGAGGTAGTACTCGACCATCAGGCTGTGGATCATTTCACGAATAAGCTGGGCGGAATGTTCGGTATACATCTCGCCGTCGGGTAGGATCGCTTCACCGCCGGACAGGTTGGTGGCGTCCCACTGCCGGGCGTGCTCGCTCTCGGTCCAATAGCCGTCAATGCTGGGGTCGCGTCCCCACCAACTGGTCGCGTGATCGCGAAAGGCCTGGTTGTCCTTGGGGACCAGTGTCTTGTAGTGCTTGAGCAACGCATAGATCAATCGCGATTTTGCGACGCCGGCTGCATTCAGGTCAGATTGCAGCGAGCTGATATTCTCGGGGTGAATGCCCCAGAAGTGGAACAGCGGGGTGATGTCTTCGCCGGTCGCCTCTGAGAGGGCGAGCAAGTGGCCATCGATCCCGGTGTTATAGCGCCCGCCGTTGACATCATCGACGGCGTTGTAGGAGCGGTAGTAATCGCCGATTGCGTCCCAGCCATAAAGCCGGGCGACCTCGACAAATTTGGCGTGACCTTTGAGCTGGTATTGCTTCTCCAGTTGATGCATGGGTACATCACGGACGAAAAAATTGAAGCTGGTCATCCAGGTGATCGCCGTGGTATCCAGCGTCATATAGGTGTTGTTGTATCCGCGCGATGTGCGGAAGGCGGTGTCGATGTCATAGCCGAAGCCCTCATGAAAGACGGGCACGTGAAGCAGGTTGACGACGGCTTCGGTCTCGCCGGGGAGTTTTGGAAAGAGGTAGGCGTGGCCCAGTTCATGGAAAAGGATGTGACTGCCGGTGACTGAGGGCCCATTGACCAGATGGTTTCCGCTGGTGCCGTTGTATGCATTGCCTGCGGTGTTCCAGTCACTCGCGTCGTTATTGCGTAGAGGGTCGTAGGTCGTATTCACCGTCGGGTAGCCCGGGGCATAGGCGCCGGAACGGATGCGGACATCGACGGCTTCGTAAAGCGTCGCCTTACCTCTGTCGGTGTCGAAACCCATCAGCGTGTTGGTGATGTCTATCGCCTTGTCCCAGTCCTCCATCAGGGACTGCGGGTCGTCCATCGCGTAGACCCAGCCGGTGGGCACGGTCAGCATGAACTTCTCGGATTGCAGGTCGGTCCACGGTGCGTAGTGATTGCGCTCGGTGTTCTGCCACTCGTTTTGCGTGGTTGCGTGATGGTCCTGCATCGAGAAGAAGGGCGACCGCACGACGTTCTGAAAATCGATATCAACGACACCGGCATCCGCTTCGAATGGGACTTCGATATAGATGTTGCCGCCCAGCGGGCTGGCGACCTGCATCGACGTATTGTCGATGTCATAGACCAGCGAGACACGGTCCAGCCGGTCGACTGGGTTTTTATTGGAGAAGTCCCACGATTGGCCACCGACACGGATCTTGTAGCCGGCGTTAACCAGCGCCTGGGGTACGGTGATGGTGGCGATGGATCCCGGCGCGAGATACGTCCCGGTTGCTTTGCGTGCGTTGCGATCAGGCTCCGCCCAGTGCATCGTGTTGCGGCCGAACGTGTTCAGGAAGCTGCCGTCGATCGACACGGTGTGCGTCGCGTTCGGATTGTTCGATGCCGTCACCGGGCCGGGCACGACATCCGCGCTACCGAACTTGTAACCGTCCAGCAGGCCCTGGTGGCTCGCGATATTGGTGGGGTTATAGGTGTCGTCGACGATGTACTGCATCGTGTGGAACATCGCCCAATGGATATCGCTGTCCAGTGCATCGCGTCGGCTGTATCCATTCTCAGTTGGCGAGCCCTTGGACCACATCGGGCCGTACTGCGATTCGTAGGCCGAGACGAGATTAAAGCTTGCGGTGATCGCGTTGGCGGTGTCGCCGAAGATCGATTTATTTGTATCGATGATGAGCTTGTTAGCTTCGATCTGGGTGCCGGTCAGCGTGGCGCTGCCATCAATATGGCCCTGCAGCGCGCTGAATGCGTTGAGCAGGTCGGCTTCGTTTGCCAAGGAGGTGTCTGTGATTGTGAGAAGGGATGCAGACAGCACAGCCAGCGTCAGCGGTTCCGAACAACTCCTTCTCATCATTTTGGACTCCACGCACTTACGCGGGTTAACAAAGCTACCCACGGTAGTCAGTTACGCACGGTGCAATCCTAACGCACGTTATGTGCGATTCAAGGAAAATCTGGTGGGTTTAAGCCGATTTCCGCGTGCTCTCCCACGTTTGATTGCATAGCCATGGCACACTGGCGCAAAAAATAACCAGCAGTGGGTAGCCGCATGAAAAGTGTGTGTATCACTGGTAAAACAGCGGTGCTGGCGGAATGCTCGCCGTATTACAGCTTGCCATCATGTTGAATCAATGCCACCGCGATACGATTGAGGTATGAATCAGTCACAAACTCAAACCGATACCGACCGCTATGCCAAGTCATCGCAGGCCCACGCCCGTGCGAAGCAGTTCATGCCTGGGGGGGTCAACTCGCCGGTCCGCGCCTATAGCGCGGTAGGGCGCGAGCCGATTACGATCGCCAAAGGCAAGGGTTGTGTCGTAACGGATGTGGATGGCAACGCGTACATCGACTACGTCGGATCGTATGGCCCGCTGATCCTCGGCCACGCTCCCGAGCCCGTGATTGCCGCGGTGACGAAAACCGCGACGAACGGCACGAGCTTTGGCATGCCAACGGAGTTGGAGACGAAGCTTGCTGAGGTCGTGATTGACGCGGTCCCTTCGGTGCAGGTGGTGCGCTTCGTCAACTCCGGTACGGAAGCGGCGATGAGTGCGTTGCGATTGGCGCGTGCCGCTACAGGGCGGAGCAAGGTCATCAAGTGTGTCGGTTGCTACCACGGGCATACGGACGCGATGCTTGTCTCTGCGGGAAGCGGAGCGACGACCCTGGGTACGCCGAGTTCGCCGGGCGTGCCGGAAGACCTGGTCAAGAACACATTGCTCGTGCCGTACAACAACCTCATTGCGGTCCAGACCGCGCTTCGTGAAAACCGGGACGAGGTGGCATGCATGGCGGTCGAGCCCGTTGCTGGCAACATGGGGTGTATCCCGCCCGAAGAGGGTTACCTGCAGGGCTTGCGAGAGCTCTGCGATGAGCACGGTGTGCTTCTGCTCTTTGACGAAGTGATGACCGGTTTCCGCGTGAACTATGGCTGTGCACAGAAGCTCTATGACGTGATGCCGGACCTGACCTGTATGGGCAAAGTTGTCGGAGGTGGGCTGCCCTGTGCGGCATATGGCGGTCGGGAAGACCTGATGCGACAGGTCGCGCCTGATGGCCCGATGTACCAGGCCGGCACACTCAGCGGCAATCCTCTCGCGATGGCGGCGGGGCTTGCAACACTCGAGGCGCTTAAGGCGGATGACTATGCGGCCTACGCACAACTGGAGGAAACGGCCCGTCGGCTTGAAATGGGCTTGGCCGAGGCGGCAAATTTAGCCGGTGTCCCGGTCTATCTCACGCGTGTTGGGTCAATGCTGTGCCCATTCTTTGTTCCCGAGCCGGGCATGCGCGTTGTGAATTATGACGATGCGACCGCCTGCCGCACCGACCGATTCGCTGCGTTTTTCCAAACGATGCTGAACGAAGGTGTCGTTCTGCCGCCCGCTCAGTACGAGGCATGGTTTGTCAGCACCGCACATGACGAGCAAGCCGTTGACAAGACGATTGCTGCTGCGAGCAAAGCGTTCGCAGTGGCTTCGGAACTGAACTAGGGAGCCAGCAGGTAAGCGGCGTGCGCCCACGCGGCACCCGATGAGAGCAGTACCGCAGACAGGATCGTGACCGTGCCGCGTTCGTCAGAGAAGTCCGACGAAATGTCTGGCCCTGTCGGATGGAAGACAATCGAAACCGCCAGGTAGGGCACAATCAGGGCGATGAGCAAGCAGGTCACACTGAGGATCGGTGGGCGAGGCGACAAGGAGCGGGCCTGCCAGGACTCGCGTGTCTGCATGGAAAGTGTGTGGAAGAAGCTCATCTGCGTTGGTTTGAAGCGATGGCTGATTGGGATCGGTCTATCTAGGAAAATCGGGCGATGTGCGATCGTGCTGAACCCCGTTTAGAATCATGATGTAATCGCACCCCTCGATTTGGAAAGACGCGTTTTATGACCACCGCGACCGCAACTCAGACGTTCACTATTCTCGCCGCAGACAAACTCGCTCAGCAGGGCCTGGACTGGATCAATGCCCAGGACGATGCCGAGTTGCTTGATCGGCCTGACCTTGTCGAATTGAAGAAAGCCGAGGGCCAGGAGGCCGTTGACGCAGAGGTCGGCCAATTGCTTGCCGCTGGTGGCGTGCACGCAATGGTTGTGCGTTCGGGCATCAAAGTTACGGCAAGTATGCTTGAGAACCCCGGTGACTTGAAGATCATCGCGCGGGCAGGTGTCGGCGTGGACAACATCGACCTGCAGGCTGCCACAGACAAGGGCATCCTTGTGGTCAATACCGCCGAAGCCTCGACCATCACGACGGCCGAGCACGCGTTTGCCCTGATGATCTCGCTGCTGCGGAACATCGGCCCTGCATACAAGACAATGACCGGCGGCGGTTGGGACCGCGCCAAATTCAAAGGCCGACAACTCCACGGCATGACGCTCGGCGTAGTGGGCTTTGGCCGCATCGGTCAGACCATGGCCATGCGTGCACTGGCCTTTGGTATGGACGTTGTTGCGTTTGACCCCGTCTTCAATAGCCCGACGGCTCTTGATGGCAAGGTCAAGATGTACACCGACTTCGAAGCAATGCTGCCCGAGGCGGATGTGCTCAGTTTCCACGTTCCACTCAACGACCACACTCGGGGCATGCTCAACGCACAGACCTTTGAGAAGTGCAGGGATGGTGTCTATGTCGTCAACGCGGCACGTGGCGGCGTTGTCGATGAAGAATCGATTATCCCGGCCATCGATAGCGGTAAATGCCGTGGGGCCGCGCTGGATGTCTTTACCTCAGAGCCGCCGGCAGAAGACAGCCCGTTGCGTTCTCACCCGAAGGTCCTCGTGACACCTCACCTCGGTGCCTCGACGGAAGAGGCACAGACGGCGGTCTCCAGCGACGCGGCGATCGGATGCATGGCTTATCTTCGTGGCGAAGGCATCAAGGGCGCGGTTAACGCAGGCAACCTTCGAGTTGACCTCGATCCAACGCAAAACGGTTTTGTAGACTTGGCCTCACGTATGGCGGCGTTGATCAGCCCGATGGTCACACGTGGCATCGCAACCGTCTCAATCGAACTGGCCGGCAAGAGCCTGCACAAGGCCGCGGGTACCGTCGAACGTGCCGCAATGGTGGGGCTGCTCAGGGAGCACCTGGCCGACCCGGTCAACATGATCAACGTGGCGCAGGTTGCCGAGAGCCGCGGGATCAAGATCAAGACCGCGACCATCGACGAGCCGACCCAGGCAGGCCCCGCATTGACGATCGAGGTGCATGGCCCCGACGGCGCGGTCGACGATGCTACGCTCGCGGCAGACAGGACACGCAAGATCGTTGGACGGGTCTATGAAGACCTTAAGCCACGTGTTGTCGAGATCAACGGCTACCACATGGATATGACCCCGGATGGCACGATGGTACTGCTGCAGAACGAAGACCTGCCCGGCATGATCGGCCATGTCGGTTCGGCTTTCGGCAATGCGAAGGTCAATATCGCCGACATGACCATCAGCCGACGCGAGCAGGGCGGCGGTGCGCCAACGGCACTGATGACCCTCAAAGTCGATGGGCAGCCATCCGCGGAATTGATTGACCAACTCAACAATACGCCCGGCGTGTTGAAGATCGCGGTAGTCAAGCTGCCGGGTTAAACCCCGCGCTTACACAGATCGGTACCCAAGCGCTTACGATGACAGCCATGTCTGATATCAAACGTATCGGCGTACTCACCGGTGGGGGCGACTGCCCGGGGCTGAACGCCGTCATCCGCGCGGTCACCAAGAGTGCGATTGTTGACTACGGCCTGGAAGTCGTTGGTATTAAGGACGGCTTTCTCGGTCTCGTCGAAGACCGCACCCAGCCACTGGTCGAGGCCGACGTCTCTGGCATCCTGACGCGTGGAGGCACGATCCTTGGCTCCAACAACAAGTGCAATCCGAAGAAGTTTGCAGAGGTTAAGCCGGATGGCAGCTTCGAGATCATCGACGTCACCGACCGCTGCATGGACAACATCAGGAAGCACGGCATCGACGCGCTCATTGTCATCGGCGGCGACGGGACCATGGCCTGTGCGAAAGAATTTGTCGATCTCGGCGTGAACTGCATCGGCGTGCCCAAGACAATCGACAACGACCTGGTCGGCACGGACGTGACATTTGGTTTCGCGACGGCGGTGCAGACCGCGACCGAGGCGATTGACCGAATCCACGACACCGCGGCAAGTCACCACCGCGCGATGGTCGTTGAAGTCATGGGCCGCAACGCCGGCTGGATTGCGCTGCACGCCGGGCTCGCGTCGGGCTCGGACATCATCCTGCTGCCGGAGATGCCATACGAGATCGAAAAGGTCTGCTCCGTGGTCGAGCAGCGACGTGACAGCGGCAAGGGTTTTTCAATCATCTGCGTCAGCGAAGGTGCGAAACCCAAGGGCGGCAAGCAGGTTGTCCGCGAAGTCGATCCGACAAGCCCGGACCCGATCCGTCTCGGCGGCATCGGCCATGTGATTACCGAGCAGGTCGAAGACGCAACGGGTGTCGAGACCCGCAACACCGTGCTCGGTTACATCCAGCGTGGCGGAACGCCGGTGCCTGAAGACCGTGTCCTTGCCACGCAGTTTGGCCACCATGCCATCCGCACACTGCTCTCAGGCCAGCCCAATCGTCTGATCGTGATGCATGGCCGAGAGGTGACCCACGCGCCTCTGGCGGCTGCGGCAGGGAAGCAGCGCACCATCCCGCTGGATCATCCCTTACTCGCCACCGCGCTGGCCGTCGGCACCTCGTTCGGCGTGTAGCGGTTGTAGGGCCTGATCTCAGCCCGATTGTCCGATAGTCGTTCACCTGCCGCCGGATCAGGCCGATATCTGGGGTACCTATCTTTCAGAGAGGCGATCCATGCGGAAGACATCTGCCATCATTGGCCTGTCGGTTTTGCTCGTACTGGGGGGGTGTTCGTCCCGGCCGATCTCCAAGACCATCGGGCACGTGAAGAAGACCTACAACACGACCAAGCAGGTCTATCACACGACCAGGGCGGTCGTAGATCTCGTTAATCCACTGGAATACGTCTACGTCAGTGAGGGCGGCCAGGCCCTGACACCGGACGGATCGCCGTTTGTGACCGCGGACGCGGTTGTGGGTAAATCGCCCGAAATCGCGGAGTGATGGGGTTGGCTCAGATCGGTTAAACTGTCCCGTTTGGCTCATCCACTGAGACGCTGAACGAGAGAACGATGCCGCCGACCGACACGCCCGACATTGCAACGAATAACGCCTCGCTGATTGAGCGCCTCAACCTCAAGCCCGGGCACGCCACGATTGTCGGCCTGCAGTGGGGCGACGAGGGCAAGGGCAAGGTCGTCGACATGCTCGCTGCGGAGTTCGATGCGGTCGCACGCTACAACGGCGGCGCCAACGCGGGGCACACCGTCGTCGTCGGCGATCAGAAGTACAAGCTGCACCTCATGCCCTCGGGCATCCTCTACCCCGGCAAGTTCAACGTGCTGGGCAACGGCGTCGTGATCGATCCCGAGCAATTGGTCAGTGAGATCGTCGGTAACCGCGAGCGTGGCCTGACGGTCGATACCTCGAATCTCTTCATCAGCAACCGCGCCCACCTCGTTCTGCCGTACCACAAGACGCAGGACAAACTCCAGGAAGCAGCCTACACGATGCCCAACGCTCTGGACCAGAAGGTCGAGGGCATCGGCACGACAGGCCGGGGCATCGGGCCTTGCTATGCGGATAAGGCACTGCGCTCTACCGCGATCCGGACCAACGACCTGCTCGATCTTGAGGCGCTTCGCCACAAGCTGCACCGCATCGTGCCGATCAAGAACGCGACACTGCAGGCACTGGCCAAGTACACCGGCGAGACGGTTGACCCGATCGACGCGGACGCACTGCTCGATTGGCTCAAGCCCCTGGCTGAGGTCCTTGTTCCGCACATCACCGATACCGCGGGCCTGCTACACAAGGTGACGACCGAAGATAAGCGCATCCTTTTCGAAGGTGCCAACGCGACGCTGCTGGACATCGACCACGGCACGTATCCCTACGTCACCTCCAGCAATTGCTCGTCGCTCGGCGCCCACACTGGCACCGGCGTCCCCGGTCATCAGGTCGGAAACGTCATCGGTATCGTCAAGGCCTACCAGACCCGTGTCGGCGGCGGGCCGATGCCTACGCAACTGGACGACGAGATCGGCGACCGTATCCGCGAGGTGGGTCACGAATACGGCACGACCACCGGCCGACCACGCCGCTGTGGCTGGATCGATCTGGTTGCCCTCAAATACACGGCCTCGGTCAGCGGCGCGACGGCACTGTGCATCATGCTGCTGGACGTCCTTGCCGACCTGCCCGAACTTAAGTTGTGTACGGGCTACAAGGTTGATGGCCAAGTCGTTGACAGCTTCCCTGCGTGCAGCGATGACTTGTCAAAGGTTGAGCCGGTTTATGAGACACTGCCGGGCTTTGACGGCCCGGTGGATCAGTGCCGATCGATCGCAGAGTTGCCCGAAAACGCGCAGGGCTATCTGAAGTTTATTTCCGACTTCCTCGGCGTCCCGGTCGTGCTCGCCAGTGTTGGTCCCAAGCGGGATCAGTCCGCGGTGCGCTAAGACTTTGAACAGAGGAACCGCGTTGAGCCAGACGCCCATCGATCAGAACAAACCCTTGCCCAGGCATGTCGCCATTATCATGGATGGCAACGGCCGATGGGCCCAGGCACGTGGCAAGGACCGTTCGTACGGCCACAAGGCTGGCGCGGAAGTCGTTCGGCCGATCGTCACCGAGTGCTCCAACCTTAATCTCGAAGCGCTGACACTCTACGCCTTCTCCACCGAGAACTGGACACGCTCCAGCGAAGAGATCGACACGCTCATGGCGTTGTACGTCGCGTATCTCGAGTCAGAGCGGCAGCTGTTCTTCGATAACAACGTACGTTTCAACCAGATCGGCCGACGTGAGGGCCTGCCCTCGGAAGTGCTCGACGCGCTGGACCGGATGAAAGAAGACACCGCCAAGCACGACGGTCTGACGATGACACTCGCGTTGAACTATGGCAGCCGAGCCGAGATTACTGATGCGGTCAAGACAATCGCCCGGAAAGCCGCTGAAGGACAATTAGCTCCCGCCGACATCGACGAGCAATTGATCGCGGACCATCTTTACACCGCAGACCTGCCCGATCCGGACCTGCTGATCCGTACCGCTGGGGAGATGCGCTTGAGCAACTACCTGCTCTGGCAGCTCAGCTACGCTGAGTTCTACGTGACGGATGTGTGCTGGCCCGATTTCGGTGTGGACGAGCTGCACAAGGCCTTCAACGCTTTCAAGGGCCGGACGCGCCGCTTCGGCGGCGTGGTTTGAGCCTAGCGCTTCTTTTTAAATTTCGTCCCTTTCGGATCCGCCACCGCCGCGACACCGACCTGGATCGATCGCGCCCCGGCTGACTTCATCAGCCTGGAACAGGTACCCAGTGTTGCGCCACTGGTCTTGATGTCGTCAATGAGCAGCACTTGCCAGCCTTGTAGATCCACCTCGCGCAGTGCGAATGACTGTCGGACATTGGCCTCGCGTTGTGATGCAACGACCGAGGGCTGAGGGGGTGTCCAGTCGGTTCGCCTGAGCAGGGGAACCATCGGCCAGCCACGCGTTTTCGCCAACGCCCGGGCCATGAGTTCCGCCTGATTGAATCCACGCCGCCAGCGTCGCCGCCAATGCATCGGCACATAGGTCACGACAATTTTGTCCGGATCGATGGGCTCGCCCACGCGGTGAGCCAGCAGTTTGCCATAGCAGCAAGCCCACGACCACTGCCGACCGAACTTCATCTGCTTGATCCAGCCATCCATCGGCTCGTCGTAGAGTGCCAGTCGGGTCAAGCGGTCCCACGCCAGCTTTTTACCGCGGCAGAACGCGCAGCCGTCCGCAAGCGCCGCGCCGGGTCCGGCGCTTGCGCCGCAGCGTTGGCAATAGTCGTCGGCATGGTCGGGATGCCAGTCCTCGACCTGAGCCAACTCGTCCGCCACGACCGTCGGCCAGAACTGGTCGAGCAGCGCACCGGCTTGTTGTACCCATCCCCGGATGGTGGTTGAAAGATTCACGGGTCTATCTTAATCCGTTTGACGTGCTACACGTATACTCTTGGCGTGACTGACGAAACGACTACATCGATCCCTGCAATCCGCCCGCTGATCATCTCCGCGCCCTTTGGTAATTACATCCAGCCGCCGGGCACAACGCCCACGCTCGGCACTTTTACCGCGGCAAGGCGAGGCGGTGTCCTAAACCGGGTTTGGCGCATCCTGCTGACCGTTCGCTATTACCGCAAGGCAAAAGCCTGGGTTAACAAGATCGGCCTGCGCAACCCTGGGATCGACTGGCTCGTCGCGAAATGCAAAGCGGGTAAGGTCGATGCCTCGGACAAGCTCGTGTCCATCCACGGCTTCACCGCAGAGGACTGGTATGCGCTGCTGGATAAAACCGCGCCGTTGAAGCCACTGGCGATCGAGCTGAATATGAGCTGCCCGAACGTCGGGCATATCAGTTGGCCGGAGGACCTCTTTAAACGGGCGCACGACACGGGCGTGCCGATCATCGTCAAGATCCCGCCGGTGAACTACGACACGATGGTCGAGCAGGCCTATTCAGCCGGGCTTCGGATGCTGCATTGCTGCAACACGCTGCCGAACCCGGGTGGCGGCATGAGTGGCAAACCTCTGATGGCGGTTGCGCTGCAGTGCATCCAGGACTTGAAGCGAAAATCCTACTTCGACGAGCTCACGATCGTCGGCGGCGGAGGGATCTACAACCCCGAAGATGTGGATGCCTACGCTGACCTCGGTGTGAAGTATGCGGCGATCGGGACCAAGGTGATGAATCCTAAGTACCTGTTCAGTAACGCCGGCATCGCAGAGATCAAACAGCGCGCCGAGCAGCGGCTGGGTTGAGCTCCTCTTTACTGCTCAGGGGCAACTTCTACCAGAGAATCAGTGATGGTATTGAAGAGGTCTTCGTACTTCATGAACTGCGAGGGGTAGGACCACGTCAGCACCTGGTGGTACTTCTCATCGGTTTCGATGATGGTGTGCATATACATGTAGTTGGTACGGTCAATGGTCGTCTGGATCTTGTACTGAACAGCCGGGTTGCCATTGATTTCTGTCTTGCCCGTGTCGGTCTGCGAGACATTGGTTGTGCCTTCAACCAGGAAGCCACGGGTGTCTGCTGAATACTGGGCTCTGTCTCCCGCGTAGTCGATCTTGGGCAGCGACATCACGAGCACGTAAAGCTCTTTATCGTCTGTGCCCACTTCGATATCTGCGTCATCGTTCAGGTCGAGGATGATCCAGTCTTGCGGGCACTCGATTTTGACGGAGCCATCGACAGAGAAGAACTCGCCTGTCCCAGTGGCCGTGCCTTGCAGGTTTTCTGAGGTTGCTGGCACGCTCGTCGAGCTGCCCGGTGCGTTGCCAAGCTCGTCGCAGGCACCCAGGGAGATCGAAAGAATGATTAAAACAGTTGCCCCAAATAGCCGCATGGTTTTACGCCTTGTTGTCGAGTGGTCGGAATAAACAGCAGGCAGATAGCCTTAGCCTGTTGAAGGCCAGTTTACTCCGATTCGACATCATGCGACAACGGGCGGTTTCTACACGCGGTCCTTAGGCGTGATCGGTCGATCGACGCGGAAGACGCGGTTGCCCTTGAACTGGCCGAGTTGGCCGATGAACTTGCGTTTGCCCTCGATCTCGAGAGAGAGCGGGGCGGAGGCGGGTTTCTCGGTGAGAATCAGATCGCCAACCTCGAGGTTCTTCAGGTCGCTGATCTTGATCGTCGTGTCGGCCAGGATCGTGGAGATATCGACACGTGCGCCATCGAGGTGGTGGGCAAGCTGGTCGCGGACCTTCTTGTCTCGGCTGTTGCGTTTGTAGGCCGCCCAGGTCTGGTTGCTCAGCTTCTCGATCAAAGGCTCGATCACGTTGTACGGAATACACAGCGACATCGTGCCCGCCCGGCTGCCCATCTTCAATTCAAAGCTCACCACCACGACGACTTCGTTGGGCGGGACGATCTGAACAAGCACGGGGTTGGACTCGGTCTCCGCAACGCTGAAGTCGATGTCCTTGACGTTTGACCAGGCTTCTTTCAGGCCCGCGACGGCTCGATCCAGGATCTTGCCGACCAGTCGCATCTCGATCGCGGTCAACGGTCGTTGCGGGATAAACAGGTCGGCACTTGACCCGCCCAGGAGGCGGTCGATCACGGGATAGACGATCAGCGGGCTGATCTCCATGCACATCGTGCCGTCCAGCGGGTCGCAGTCGATCAGCGCGAAACACGTCGGGTTCGGCAGCGAGTGTGTGAATTCGGAGAAGGTCATCTGCTCGATCGACGCGACTTTCACTTCCATGATCGTTCGCAGGAAGCCGGACAGCAGGGCACCGAAGCTTCGGCTGAACGACTCGTGCAGCGTCTCGAGGGCCCGCATCTGGTCCTTGGAGACTCGCTCGGGCCGCTTGAAGTCGTACTCACGGATTTCGAACTCTTCGGGCAGCACCCGATCGTCGATCGTAAAGATCTTCTTGTCGCTGGTCTGAGTGGTCTGCTCCTCAACAGGCCCGGCCTCGACAGCTGCGAGCAGGGCATCAACTTCAGATTGGTCAAGGACGTCGGACATCGATTCGGTTCCGTTTGAAGCGCAGCTGCGCAGATATCGGAACTATCGGCACAAGCACCGGCCGTGCTACAGCCGGGCCCAACCAAATCGATCACTGTTCAATTGCTCGCGGCGGCCGTATCGTCTGCGTCGCCTTGGCTGACAGCGTTCTTGATCGCATCCTCAACGATCTGTGGCGTCAGTACTTCCGGTAGCACCTCCGGCTCGCCATCAGGGTCGCCCGCGGGGAAGACCAGATACAGCGGTACGCCCGCTCGCTGATACTTTTGGAGGGTCTTGACGATGTCTGGGTTAGTGCGGGTGTTGTCCGCTTCGACCAGCGCGACGTTGTACTGCTCGTAGAGCTTTTGTGCGCTGTTGGTTCGCAGCGAGGTCTTCTTGTTGGTTTGGCAGATGAAGCACCACTTCGCGGTGAAGTCGATCAGGACCGGCCGACCCGTTGCACGCAGGGCCTCGATTTTCTCCGGCGAGTAGTCCACCCACTCGTAGATATATTCGCCAGCCGCACGGGCCTCTTCCGCAGAGATTCTTTGCTGCTCAATTTTCAGCGCGCCCAAGTGGAGGTATGCAATTCCGCCGCCGACGAAGATGAGCGCGACGACCCGAGCGATCCAGCGTGTGTGGGAAGGGCGGATGGGCGTGGACCATCGGCCGTAGATCCATGCCCCCATCGCGATGATGGACAGGCAGATCATGATCGCCAGACCAAAGTCATCGCTGGTCAGCCCGATGTAGACCCAGGCCAGCCAGCCCGCGGTGGCAAACATCGGGAATGCCATCGCCTGCTTGAACGACTCCATCCACGCGCCGGGTCTCGGCAGGTAGTTCAGCAGTTTGGGGAAGCACGACAGGATGACATACGGCGTCGCCATGCCCACACCCAACGCGGTGAAGACAAGGAAGGCTTGGATTGTCGGCATTGCGATCGCAGCGCCGAGTGCAGGTGCCATAAAAGGCCCGGTGCAGGGCGTGGCGATGAGCGTGGCAAGGACGCCGGTAAAGAACGATTTGCCGTAGCCTTCTTTTGCGCCCTGGCTTGCTTTGCCTGCCGCGGCGCTCAGGCCGATACCCATCTCAAACGCACCGATCAGATTCAGGCCGATCAGGAACACCAGCATGAGCATGGCCAGCACAAAGGCCGGCTCCTGCAATTGAAACCCCCAGCCTGCGGACGTCGCTGCAGAACCGCTTGTCTCTGCGGCCGTCTGTGCGAATGCCCGCAGCGCCAGCAGTATCCCGACCAGGACCCAGAAAGACAGCAGGACCCCGCCCCCAAAGGCGTAGCCATGCCGACGCACGATCGCGGGGTTCTCGCCTGCCTGCTGGACAAAGCCAAGGATCTTGATCGACAGGACGGGGAAGACACAGGGCATCAGGTTGAGGATGAGCCCACCGATAAACGCAAAGCCGATGGCGACTGCGAACCCAAGCGCGGGGTCCTGAGCCGAAGTTGCAATTGATTCAGCGACAGGGTTTGAGTCGGCCGGATCGGTCGAGTTTGACTCCGCTGCCGTTGACGCACCGACAAGCAATGCTTTCAGGCCTGTCTCGCCGAAGCCCGACTCGGCCGTCAGGACACCTTTCAGTTCTGTGACGGGTTGGTCGCGTTCAATCGGATCGCCGTAGGGATCTTTCGTGCGCTGCACCAGTGAGAGCCTGACGGTCTTGCCATCTACTTCGGCCTTCTGCTCCGCTTCCGGATCGACCACGAACTTTTCGCTGCTGTAAAAGTAGAGCCCATCAAGGCTGCTTGCCTGGGCTTCGTTCGGTGCGGTGATCTCCAGTACAAAGCCGTCGTCTGTCGTATTTGATTCCAATGACCAGCCCGCTGCAGTACCGGGCACTTGTTTTTCCGCCGCCTTGATCAGCGTCAACTGATCTGAGTCCTCGGCCGCTTCGACGGAGACCGGCAGGGTCATCGTGAGCTTGATCGGGCTGGGGTAGCCCTGGTTCGGCACGCAATTGCCGTCATCACAGACCAGCCAGGTCAGTGCGGCTTCAAACTCCGCACTGCCTGTGGCATCGGCGGGTGGTGTGATGTCGAAGAGCAGGGTCAATTCGTTTTCGTAGCCGAACTGGGTCCCGCCGAGGAATTTGAAGGTGTGCGGTGCCGGCCAGCGTGCCTCGCTGACGCTGTACCCCTCGGGCAGTGACCATTGAACCTCGGGTGCAAAGCCATCGCCCTCCGGGTTGGTCCAGTAAAGGTGCCACTTGTCGAGGATCTCGTAGTGCACGCCGATCGTGATCGGCTTGCCGGGCTCGATGGATTGGGACGGAGCGATCAGTGTGGGCGTGACCTGCTCCTGCCCGAACTGGGCAGCCGCGTTGGAGGCCTGCAGCAGCAGGCTCATCAGGGCGAACAGTTGAAGAAATCGGAGCGGTGAAAAACGCAGGTGCGGCATAGCATGGTCTCGTTGCGGTCGTAAGACTGGCAGGGGCATAACGCGCTTGCTCAGCGATTTATGCCAGTCTCCAGCAAGCATACGTCTGGTATCGACACACGGGTCTGGATCAGTGATAATCCACATATGGACATCAAAGCCAAGCTTGCGGAACTGGGATACGAACTGCCACAGGCCGCCGCCCCTGTTGCGGCGTACGTGCCGTATGTGGAGACCAACGGCCAGCTCTTCCTCTCCGGGGCGCTGCCGCTCAAGGACGGAGAACTCACCGCCACCGGGGCCCTGGGGACGCCCGACGGCCCATCGCTCGAAGAGGCTCAGGCCGCCGCGGCACAGTGTGCCCTCAACGCCCTGGCTCAGATCGATGCAGCCCTGAAGGGTGACTGGTCCCGGCTGGTGCGGATCGTCCGCCTGGGTGTGTTTGTGGCTTCTGACCCGTCGTTTACCGACCAGCACAAGGTCGCCAACGGGGCCAGCGAGCTGTTTGCAGAGGTCCTCGGTCCGGTGGGGGTCCACGCCAGGTCGGCGGTGGGCGTCCCGTCCCTGCCCCTCGGCGCGGCGGTGGAAATGGACCTCGTCGCGGCCCTGGACTGACGCATTTGGATCAGGCCCCTCGGGTCTGCCTGTCTATCCCAAAAACTGCGCTTGACTAGACTTACGGATTCACAGACACTGTGTGAACATCCCTCCTTTTCGTTGGAGCCTCCAATATGGCAAGAGTACGTGGTGGAAACGCCGGTTTCGCGGTGGCCTTAGTGATCTTTGGCTGCGGTTTCGTGATCTCGCTCCTTGTAGCGATCATTTTCTATACGAAGATCGAAGAAGCCAAGGTTGCAGAACAGCAGGCCAAGGACGATCTGAAGGTCTTCATCCAGGGTGGTGAGACGACCCAGGCCAACGACTACAAGTCACCTAATGCGACGGTCTTCGCCAACATGCGGGATCGCATCTCCGATCTCAATGACGATCTGAGCGAGGCCAACGAGAAGGTCACCAAGCTCGATCGCCAGACCAAGGAGATGGAAAAGCAGTACACCACGCTTGATGGTCAGAAGACACTGGTTGAGCAGCAGTTTGCCGCGGACAAGACCAGCTCTGCACAGGTGATGGAAGAGCGTAAGGAAGCCGTTGAAAAAGCTCTGAGCGAAAACGCGGTCCTTCAGGACAAGATCAAGGAACTGCAGGACCTGCTCAACGCTTCGCTTGAAAACGCTGACGAAGCTGCCCGCAACCGGATCGCCGAGTTGACCGAACAGGTCAAGGCATTCGAAGGCGACAAGTTTGCTCTCACCGGCGAGCGTGATGACTGGAAGCGTAAGTACGACCTGCTTCTGGCCAGCCTGCCCAAGCCGCCTGCACCCAACACCACCACCCCCGACGCCGAGGTTGCCTCGGTCTTCGGTGACGGCAACGATCTGTTCATCACCCTCGGCCGAAAGGACGGCCTGGTCATGGGTATGAACTTTGAAGTCTTTGATCCACTGCCCGTGATTAAACTCGCGGTCACCGGCGAAGCACGTGGCAAGGCCACCATCGAGGTTTACAGCCTCAGCGAAGACTCGGCGACCTGCCGCGTTGTCCGTCGAGACCGCAACATCAATATCAACCCCGGCGACCCGGTCGTGAACCTCGGCTTTGATCCGAACATGACCATCCGCATGTACGCCTTTGGCGAGTTCGACATCGAGGGCGACGGCGGCACCAACGACATCGGCCGCATCGAGGCCATCGTCAAGGACAGCGGTGCCGAGTTGATCGAGCTCACCAAGAACGAGGCTGGCATCCCGATCCTCACCCCGGACATCAACTACATCGTCCTCGGTGAGAAGCCGATCCTCCCCGACAAGCCCGGCCCTGATGAGTTCGACCCGGTCAAGATCGCCGAGTACCAGGCTCTGCTGGCTGCTTACGAGGCCTACTTCCGTATTGTGGACGACGCCAAGATCATGCGGATCCCCGTCCTCAATCAGGAACGCTTCCTCGATCTGACCGGCTACTACGAGCGGTAAAGCGGTGTCTTACAAGCTGAATCTACTGAAGACCGAGGCATTTGCCTCGGTTTTTTACTGGGAGGGCGAGGCTTCTGTCCCGCCGTATTTGCAAGAGATCTCACAACTCAGCAGGCGCTTCGCACGCCCGTGCAACCTTCCATGGCTTGCCCGGTATCTCTGCTCGCCTGATCCTGCGCTGGATCTTATGCGTATGATCACTGCATAGCCTGACTCCAACCCCATGGACCTATATCGATGCACCGCTATCTGAACCTGACCACTGTTGCTGTCGCCCTGATGCTCATGATCCTGCCCGCCAGAGCAGACCAGGCCGAGCAGGCGATCCCGTCTAAGGCCATCGGCAGCAACACCATGCTCGCGCTCTATGTCGATATCACGCAGTTCGATCCCGAAATGATCGAGGGCATCGGTGAAGCCCTGATCGGCATTGCCAGCAGCGAGGAGCTTGAGGACCAGGGCCTCGCACTGCCTCTCGGTGACCCCGAGCAGATCATGGACATGCTCACCACGCTGCGTGGTTCGTTCCTTCAGGCCGGCGGCGAAGGCCTGGCGATGACCATCGAGATGCCCGAAGACGAGAACTGGTCTCCGCCAATGGCGTTGATGGCGAAAACCAATGGCAAGTTCGATCCCAATGCGATGGTCGCGCTGATTCGCACGATGGGCGACGGCGAGATGGACGCCACGATCGAGTCGCTCGGCAGCGGCTGGCAGAATATTGCGATGAAATCTAAGCAGGGTGACGCCGTCACGTTGCCCCTGCCTGAGCAGCCGGACGCCGACGTTTTCGCAGCGTTCAACCGTGAACTTTCTCAGCACAAAAAGCCGATCTTCGCGGCGGCCTTCCGGATGCAGGAAGACATGCGGAAAATGATGGACGAAGCTGAGGAGTTGGCTAAGCAGGCCCAGCAAAACCCCGGCCAGGGCCAGGACGCTCAGCAGCAGATGCTTGCGGGCATGGCGATGGGCATGTTCAAGCCGATCCGACAGTTGGATACGATCGGTATCGCGATCTCTGAAGACGGCGAAGACTCCATGCTCGTCGATGTCCAGATGTCTTTCCTCGATGAAACCAGCGCCCAGCAGTTTGGCAATCTCTACAACACGATCCTGATGTTTGCCCCGGTCCTGATGTCGCAGGCTGGGCAGGGCGGCGAGGTCGAGAATATGCCCGACCCTGCGACCATCAACCAGTTCTTCATGAAGCTGAAGATGGAGTCTGCAGGTAAGTCCCTGAAGCTGAAGCTCGACAAGGCGTTCTTTGATCTGGCCGAGAAGATGTCGCCGTTGTTCGAGGGTATCGCTGAAGAACAGGGCGGCGATTTCGACCTTTAGTGTCCGGCCGACACCTTTCGGAGCGATCCCCTAAAATCGCTCGCCTATGACCGCCTCGACCAGAACCGACAACCTCTATGACGTGCTCGCAGAACGTGGGCTCGTCTCGCAATGTACCGACGAGAAGATCCGCGAGCGCCTCGCCAAGCCCGTTGCCGCGTACTGTGGCTTCGACCCCACCGCAGACTCGCTGCACGTGGGCTCGCTCGTCCCGATCATGGGCTTGGCCCACCTGCAGCGCTGCGGGCATAAGCCTGTCGTGCTTGTCGGCGGAGCGACCGGCCTTGTCGGCGACCCGTCGGGCAAGACCGAGGCCCGGCAGATGCTCTCGGCCGAGGACATCAATCACAACGCCCAATCGATTGCCAGGCAGATCGGACGCATCGTGCAGTTCGGCGAAGGTCAGACCGACGCTGTCCTCGTCAACAACCTCGATTGGTTCGGCGAGATGAAGTGGCTCGACATGCTCCGCGATGTTGGCTCTCGTATGAGCGTCAACCGCATGATGTCCATGGAGTCGGTCAAGGGTCGGATGACCGGCGACGGCGAAGGCATCAGCTTCCTTGAGTTCAGCTACATGCTTCTGCAGGGCTACGACTTCGCCCACCTCTTTGATGCCCACAACTGCACACTGCAGATCGGTGGTCAGGACCAGTGGGGCAATATCGTCATCGGCATCGACCTGGGCCGACGTCTGCACGACGCGGATCTGGCCGGGCTCACTTTCCCGCTGGTCACCAAGTCCGACGGCGGCAAGTTCGGCAAATCCGAGCAGGGCAACGTCTGGCTCGATGTGAATCGCACATCCGTCTTCGACTTTTTCCAGTTCTGGCGCAACGTTGCGGATCAGGATGTCGGCCGATTCCTCGGGTACTTCACGTTCCTGCCCATGGATGAAGTCAAGGAGCTTGCCGCCGCTGAAGGCAAAGCGATCAATGAGTCGAAAGTGCGGCTGGCTTATGAAGTCACCAGGCTCGTCCACGGCGAGGAAGAGGCCGCAAAGGCGCGTGACTCGGCAGGCAAAGCGTTCAGTCAGGCCGTTGATGTCACGGGGGATGCGATCCCGAGCGATCAGCTTGCCTCAAGTGAGTTGAGCGCAGGCATTGGCCTGATCGCACTGATCGTCAAAGCCGGCTTCGCGAAGTCCAACGGCGAGGCCCGTCGGCTGATCCAGGGCGGTGGTGTGCGTCTGCACGACGAAAAGATCGCCGATCCGCAGCGTTCTGTTACGCCAGAAGACGTTGTGGACGGCTACCTGCTTGTCCGTGCGGGCAAGAAGCGACTGTTCAGGTTTGATGTGCAATAAGGCTTGTTTAAGCACGCTACAATCAGTTGACCAGCATCATCCCTGCCAAACGTGACAGACACTCCAGAGAACAATCCGACGCCTGACGAAGCGACACAGCAAGCCGACCCTGTCGAAGAGGCTGTCTCCAAGCCCAAGAAGAATCCGAGCAAGTCTGCACGATTCATCGTCCGTGGGATGGCAACGCTATTGCCGGCGGTGTTGACGCTCTGGCTTCTGGTTTTTGCTTATGGATTTGTGCGTGACCGCATCGCCTCGCCGATCAACTGGGGCGTACAGGGCGTGGTGATCCAGTTCACCGATTGGCCAACGCCGACGGACGAGGACTATGCCGACGTCTGGCAGGGCCGGGCCGAATACCTGACCGCGCTGCAGGAGCAGGCCTGGGACATCAAACGTGATGAGGAGCGTGAGAAACTCGAAGCGGTCGAGCCGCCGCTGGGCGCCTCAACGATTGAATCGATCCTGCGTGATCGCCGTCTGACCTGGATGAAGGATCAGCCGGAGATCGTGCTTGATGCCCGTCGGGTCCAGCTCGAGAAGAAGTGGAACTCGATTGCGATCGGCAACTGGCATGTGCTGGACCTGATCGGTCTGATCATCGCGATCATCCTCTTCTACTTTGCCGGGGCGCTGATGAGTAACGTCATCGGCCGACAGATCAAGCTGCGCGGCGAGAAGATCATCGATCGGGTGCCGCTGATCCGTCGTGTCTATCCCGCGGTGAAGCAGGTGACCGACTTCTTCTTTGGTGACAACGAAGAAGACAAGATGAAGTTCAACCGCGTCGTCGCTGTCGAGTACCCGCGTAAGGGGTTGTATTCGGTAGGCTTGGTCACAGGCGACACGATGGCGGACATCGAGAAAGCAATGGGCGAGCACTGCCTCACCGTGTTTGTCCCTTCATCGCCGACACCGTTTACCGGCTACGTGATCACCGTGCCGGTCAAGGACACGATTGACCTTGGGATCTCGATCGAAGACGCACTGAAATTTGCTGTCTCCGGCGGCGTACTTGTTCCACCTTCCCAGACGATCAACCGCAAGCGTGTTGAAAGCAACCGCAGGAGTGGCCCGGCGGACCGCCGTGAATTGCCTGAACCCAGCGAGAATAATTAGGTCTCAACGAA
>JBMZAP010000041.1:0-24393 GCA_049611445.1 Phycisphaeraceae bacterium
ACCCAGCCGCAGCACTCGCCGGGGTTCAGTAGCAGCTGCTTGCCACTGAGGTTGCTGGGCATGTCTTTGAGTACGCTGCTGGCTTCGTGGTTGTGCCCACTGATCACGACGTCGGCACCGATCAGGTCCGCGGGTTGGAGCCAGTCGATGAAGTGGTGCATCACGACGATCCGCGAACTGCCACCCGCGGTTGGAAGTTCCAGTCGCAATGGCCCATCGACGATCTGAGGCAGCACCTGCTTGAGCCCGGCCCGTTCGCCATCATTGTTGCCATAGATGCAGAAGACCGGCGTGTCGCCAACAAGTTCGGGGTCGGCCAGCAACTTGGCGGCGAAGGGGGCGACGTAATCCCCCGCGTGGAGGATGGCACCGACATTCAGGCGTTTAAACATCGCCAGGGCCTGCCTGAACGTGGGCAGGCGATCATGTGTATCGCTGATGACGCCGATTTTCATAACGGAACTATACGGATTCTGTGTTTAACTCGCTTCCCGTTGCGGCAGGGCGGGCCTATACTTCAACTGCTGTCTGTTTTGAAAGGTCTTCTGGGACACGCCATGCCTCTGACACTGACCCATCGCGTTTCGTTTGCCCTGCCAATTCTTTTCTATCTCTTGGCACTGGCTGCATTGTGGTTGCACCTGCCGACGGACGATGTGCCGATGTTAATCGTCGCCGTATTGGCTGGTGTCCTGGGGATCGGGATCGGCGTTGCGGTGGTGCTGCACCACCGTGTGATCATCGACCGTGTATCCTCTCGGGCATGACAGACCGTCTGGAACAACTGCAAAAGCTTTACGAGGTGGACCCGCAAGACGCGGACCTGCCTTATATGATCGCGCTGGAGCACGGCAAAGCCGGCGACACCGCCGAGGCGCTCGATTGGCTCGATAAAACGATCGAACTTAATGCCCACTACCACTACGCCTACTTCCAGAAAGCCAAGCTTTTTGATGAAGAGGGCGAAATAGATCAGGCCGTTGCGGTGTTGGATCAGGGGATCGCATTAGCCACCCAGGCAGGGGATGCGAAAGCCCTTGGGGAGTTGCAGGAACTCAAGCTGATGATGGAGAGTTGATCGCTTGGCAGACACGCAGAATCAGCAAGGCAACGAGCCGAAGACCTACTTCGGTGAATCGAACGAGATCGACCCCACGCCCGGCTGGATCCCGTTCTTTTTCGTGATTGCGTTCGTTGCGATCTTCCTGTCGGCGTTCATCATCGTGGCGCTGTTCGTGCGCTAGGCCTTGAAGACCGCCAACGCCTCGTCCCACTTGCCTTGTGCTTTGAGCAGGTGCTCGATCGCTTCGCGCACGGCTCCCCGGCCGCCGGGTCTTGTCGTGACAAAATCAGCAGCGGCCTTGGTTTCATCAACCGCGTCGCCGACAGCAATCTTGTAGCCCACCACAGCAAAGGCGGGCAGGTCAGGCAGATCGTCACCGACCATTGCGGTGAAGCGGATGGGGACGCCGGTCTTTTCGCACAATGCGTTGATATCCGCGCCCTTGTCCTTGCTGCCCTGAATGACGAGTTCGATACCAAGTTCCTTGGCGCGGTGTTCTACGACCTGACTGGTCTTGCCGGTCAGGATGGCGACCTGGATGCCCAATCGCTGAGCGAGCTTGATGCCCAGTCCGTCTTTGACGTTGAACTTCTTGGAAGGCTTGCCGTCATCGTCGACGTAGAGTCCGCCGTCGGTGAGCACGCCATCGACGTCGAGGACGAGGAGTTGGATGGTTGGGGTCGTGCTCATGATGGGTTGCTGCTTCGAAGGTAAGGATACCGTAGTCGGTCAATGACGCTGTAGATCGTTTCAGGGTCCGTGTTCTGGATCAGGCAGTAGTGCAGATAGGCAGTATTACCTGAAATCATCAGGCTGTCCTCCATGCGGCGGACCGTTCTCAAGAGCATCCGAGGCTTACGCCACTTGCTGTTGACTACCGCAATCGGATGCTTGGACGTGATCACCCATGTTTCTGAAGAATCGGGTCGCATCAATGTCTGACACTTGCGATGGGCAGCATGCACGACGTCTTCGAGTGTCGCACCACTGAGGATTGCCACGGTTTGTTCGTTGGGAGTATTCGCTACACCAGAAGCTTCGAAACGATCGAGTGTGATTCGGACGGAATTGATCGGCATCGTCAGCCCTCGATTACTTTGAGAGCGGCGAGATCCTGGACATCAATGATCCCGATGGGGCGTCCGACTTCATCGACCACGGGGATCTCATCGAATCGTTTTTCACGGACGATATGTACCGCGTCGCGGACGAGCGATTCGTGATTGAGGGTTGTCGGGTTCTTCGTCATCACCGAATCAATCGCACTGGTCCAGACGTCCGGCCCTTGCTTGATCAGCGCGCTGCGCAGGTCGCCGTCGGTCACGATGCCCGCGAGTTTGCCCGCGGCATCAACGACCAGCAGGGCGCCGGCTCGGCGCAGCCCGCTATCACTCGCAGATTGCTCGGCCGTCTTGTAGGCGTCCTGCATCGTCGTACCCAAGGCAATGAGCGGCATGTTTGCTTCTTCACCGAGGCACTTGAAACGCATGGCCTGGGTGACGGGCATCAGTTGTTTGCCAAGCCCGCCGGAAGGGTGGAACTTGTAGAAGTCGTCAGCAGAGAAATTGCGCTGCTGCATGACAGTCAGCGCGAGGGCGTCGCCCAGGGCCAGCATCGCGGTGGTGCTGGCGGTCGGGGCGAGGTTATGCGGGCAGGCCTCGGCAATGTCACCGATGGCCAGGGTGACGTCGGCCACTCGTCCAAGCTCGCTGCCCGGTCGGCCGACGATGGCGAGGGTGGGGATGTTGTCCTGCTTGAGCAGCATTGCAAGCGTGAGGACCTCTTCGGTGCCCCCGCCATTGGACAGCATCAGGACGGCATCGCCGGACCGGACCTTGCCGATATCGCCGTGCATCGCCTCGACGGGGTGCAGGACGTGGCTGGGCGTGCCGGTCGAGGCGAAGGTCGCCGAGAGCTTGGCCCCGATGAGCCCGGACTTGCCCAGCCCCGAGACGACCAGCGAGCCCTCGAGCTTCGCGATGAGTTGGACCGCCTTCTCGAAGGACGCATCCAGCGAGATCGTGCCGATCGCATTCGCTTCCGCATCAAGGACGCTTTGGGCGAACGCGACAGGGTTCTGGGCACCGGTATTTGTGGATTGAGGATCAGCCATGATTGCTGGGCGTTATGATACCTCTCAACCCTCATGGAAGAGCAATCAGCGCAACCCGGAACCACGGTTTCTACTCAGGCAGCCAGCACCCCCTACGGCGACTATCGCGTCCGCCTGGACGCCTATGCAGGGCCTCTGGACCTGCTGCTGTATCTGGTCAAACGCCACGAGATCGACCTGCACGACATCCCCGTCGCAGAGTTGACCGAGCAATATCTCCATCACCTGGAAGTCATCAAGTCGATCGATGTTGAGTCGGCCGGCGAGTTTCTCGTCATGGCCGCGACGCTGGTCGAGATCAAGTCGCGGATGATCATCCCGCAATCGCTGCGCGAAGATGGCGATGAGAGCGAAGACCCGACACAGGACATCGAAGAGACGGCTGACCCGCGCTATGAGTTAGTGCAGCAGCTGCTGGCCTACAAGGCGTTCAAAGATGCGGCATATGCGCTGGATGATCGTGCCCAGCAGTGGGAACATCGCTTCCCCGTGAAGGTGAAAGCGGGTGAACGTATTGAGGAAGAGAAACCCGAAGAAGTCACGATCGACCTTGAAGATGTGAACGTCTATGACCTGTGCGAGGCGTTTGGACGCATCCTCGAAACGGTTGGGCATATCGGCGACCATGCGGTGACGTATGACGATACGCCGATCTCAATGCACGCGGAAGATATCCACGACCGTTTGAAGTCCGATGCGCCGACGGCTGGGTTGACGCTGAAAGAAATTTTCGAGGGCCGAAGCAATAAGTCCGAGATGATCGGCCTGTTCCTCGCGACGCTCGAGTTGGTCCGGCAGCGTCTGGTGCGCGTGTTGCAGGACGAAGCGATGAAAGACGCAGTGCCGGGCGCGAATATCCGTCTGGTGCTGGTGCCCGAAGAAGACCGTGCGTTGCCTGCAGATGAGGATGCGGCAACTGTTTCGTCAGATGACGTGCAGTATGAGTGGCCGGACGAAGAGAGCCGGTTGCGGTTCGAGCGTCGCGAACGCTTGCGGGCGACGCTTGCCGCCAAGGCTGAGGCCGAGGCTCGGGGTGAAGAATTCGATATCAAGGCCTACAAGAAGCAGTTGGCTGAGCAGCGGGGTGGGGAGATCGATGAGCTGGACGAAGAAGAGCTGGCGATCGAGGCGGACGACGAAGATTTTTTGAACAACCCCGACGAAGATTGAGTACTCAACGACATGACCGCGACCGACACGACGACTGCGACGGACCTGAAGAACAACCCATTGATGCAGCGCGCCGGTTTGCCCGCGTTTGACATGATTGTCCCCGAGCATGTTGTGCCTGGCGTGGAGGCAAGCCTGCAAGAAGTGGGCAAGGCATTTGACGTCTTGGAAGCTGAGGCGACGCCGACGTGGGACGGGCTGCTGGCTCCCATGGAAGATATCGACAACGTGTTTACCTACTGCTGGGGCCCGGTCGGCCACCTCATGGCGGTGAAGAATTCCGATGCGCTGCGCGAGGCGTACATGGCGGCTCAGCCGATGATCGTGCAGATCTCTCTGCGGATGAGCCAGAGTAAGCCGATCTACGATGCGCTCGTCGCACTGAAGGATGGCGAAGAGTGGGATAGCCTTGAGCTTGCCCAGCAGCGGATTGTTGAGACGAAGATTAAGAACATGCAGTTGGCGGGCGTTGCGCTGGAGGGGGACGCGAAGAAGCGCTACCTTGAGATCGCGGAGCGTTTGTCGGCTCTATCAACCGAGTTCTCCAATCACATGCTGGACGCCACCAAGGCGTTTGAACTGATTGTCACCGACCCGTCTGACGCGGAGGGGTACACCTCGACACTTCGTGCGATGGCGGCCCAATCCTACAACGACGCGAAGTCACCGGAGCAGGAGGCAACCCCAGAGTCCGGACCCTGGCGTATCACGCTGGATGGGCCATGCTTTATGGCATTCATGCAGCACAGTCGAAACCGCGATCAGCGTGAGACCGTTTATCGCGCTTTTGTCAGCCGGGCGACGCAGGGTGAATTGGACAACAGCCCATTAATTGTTGAGACGCTCAAGCTGCGTAAAGAGAAGGCGGCGCTATTGGGCTACAACAACCATGCGGAGGTCAGCCTCGCGACGAAGATGGCCGGGACGGTAGACCGTGTGCAGGGGATGTTCGACGAACTGACGACAGCATCCAAGCCGGGTATGGACAAGGACCTTGCGGAGTTGCATGCGTTTGCGAAGGAGCAGGGCGAGGAGCGGGAGCTCGTGCACTGGGACTTTGGCTTCTGGGCTGAGCGGATGCGCGAGCAGAAGTTTGACTATACAGACGAAGAGCTTCGTCCGTACTTTCCGCTGCCGCGCGTGATGGATGGTTTGTTCGGCATCTGCACGAAGCTGTTTGGCGTAACGTTTGCCCGCGATGACGCGGCCGCGCCCAAGTGGCACGAGGATGTACAGTTCTACAACGTGCTGAACAGTGAAGGCCAGCCGATTGCCTCGTTTTACTTTGACCCGTATAGCCGACCCGCGAATAAGAGCGGCGGAGCATGGGTCAATGGCTGCCTCAGTCGGCGCGTCGTGGACGGCAAGGTGAGCAATCCGGTGTATCACGTGATCTGTAACGGCACGAATCCGACGAAGGATAAGCCTTCGCTGATGAGCTTCGACGAGGTGATCACACTGTTCCACGAATTTGGACACGCGTTGCAGGGCATGCTGACGACGGTGGATTACGCGGATGCGGCGGGCCTGTCCGGAATTGAGTGGGACGCGGTGGAGATCTGCAGCCAGTTCATGGAGAACTGGTGCTACGACAAGCCAACACTGGTGGGGATGACTCAGCACGTCGAAACAGGCGAGCCGTTGCCAGACGAGTTGTTTGAGAAGCTGGTCAAGGCGAGGACCTACCGTGCGGGTAGCAACCTGATGCGACAGCTTTGCCTGGGCGTCACGGACATGACGCTGCACACGTCCTTTGATCCCGAAGGTGATGAAGATTATCTGGAGGCCTACCGTGAGGTAGCGCGGCAATACGCGCCGCTGCCGCCGATCGAAGAGGACAATTTCCTCTGCTCGTTTGGCCACATCTTTGCAGGCGGGTACTCAGCGGGGTACTACAGCTACAAGTGGTCAGAGGTCTTAAGCGCGGATTGTTTTGGCGCCTTCGAGGAGGCGGGGCTGGACGATGACACGAAGGTCGTCGAACTCGGCAAGCGTTTCAAAGAGACGTTTCTGGAACTGGGCGGTGGCGAGCACCCGATGGCGGTCTTCAAGGCCTTCCGTGGCCGCGAGCCCTCCACGGAAGCGCTGCTGCGGCACAACGGCTTGGTGTAGCCCTCACGATTGCCCTGATGGGCGATGTGGCGCATATCACCTGCGGTAATATCTCTTGTTTTACGCGTTCAGGCGATATTTATCGACCACATTGTCCGCTGATCGATTTGGTCGATTTTCCTTGCTAAGCAACTAATTTCGACATAATTGCGATCCGATATTAATAACAATGATGGGGTTTGACTTGTTTGTCGTACGCTTGCATTTCTGCTTCGTGCGTTAGCCATGGCAAGTCAATGGCATTCATCATGACACGACTCGCACGGATCGTTTACACAAGTCATGCAACGAGTGATTTGACGCAGGAGGAAATCCAGTCACTCACAGCAAAGGCGGCGAAAGCGAATCATGCTGCCGGGATTACCGGTGTGCTACTCTTTGGTGGCAGACGCTTCATTCAATTGATCGAGGGCGATCCCCTGGTCATCGAAACGCTGTTCCGAGAAAAGATTATTCAGGATGCGCGGCACATCAACTGCGAGATCCTGCTTCGTGAATCTATCGACGAGCGGCTGTGCCCCAACTGGAGCATGGGGTGTTTGTACATCACCGATGACGACACGACGAAGCAACAGGCATGGGATCAATTCAGTCAGGCCATCATGCAAAGCAGACGTTACAACTTGCTTTCAAACGACGCGGCGGTCCGCTGCATTGCTGAATTCATTCAAAGTTTTGGTGATGAAGTTGATCAAGCGACAATGGCTGGGTGGCTAACTTCAATACGCGGCTTGGACAAGGCGTCCTAGCTGCATTCTCAAAGTTGAGAATGCCTGTTTTGATAGCGGGTGGTGTGGTCAAGTTTTCTCATAAGTGTGTCGATAAGAATTTTTGGAATATATACGGTGGGGGGGGTGCCTTTTATGGTGTAAACCATGCGGACCTCTACACTGATTTATACAAGCTGTTCGACAGAGCCAGTCACGACCGAGTCACTTGAAGAACTCGCTCGTATCTCTTCGCGTAACAACGCGGCGTCTGGGATCACGGGCCTGCTGCTCTACGGGTCAGGGAACTTTCTGCAGGTTCTCGAGGGCAGACGTGCTGCAATCGATTTGATCTACGATCGAATCTGTCGTGACACGCGTCACGTAAACTGCGAGTTGTTGTATCAGGCTGTGCGGGAGGGCCGGCTGTTCCCAGATTGGAACATGGGGGCGCTCAACCTTGACGGGGCCGAGCAATCGCCAGGCAATGGATGGGACCTGATCAGGATGACGCTGGCCAAAGCCGGCGCGGAGAATTGGCAGCAGACCGACCCGGCTCTGGTCTGGGTGCGTCAGTTCATCGATCACAACGGCAGCAAGTCAGCGGCATAATGGCTCAGGTCACAGGTACTTGATCGCCACCGCGACAATGATCCCAACAAGGATCGCAAAGATCACCAGGTCGCCGATCGCCCCCACAAAGATCAGTCCCAGAACACGCCTGTTACTCAGGCTCTCTGGCTGGTGGTTCACGGCACCGCAGCCGGGGCAGGTGTCCGGGATGTTGGCACTGAAGCCTCGGCCGCATTGCTTGCATTTGAACATTGCAGCGTCATCTTATCCCCCGTGATTTGGCCGATGGGCCCGGGTCGGCTACACTCGCAAAAATTTTGGGCTTTTTTCGCCGCGCGATGGCTGCGCGGGCCGGACCAAGCCTCGTTTCCTGCCTGTAAACGCCCCTTACGACCCTACGATGCCAAAACGCACCGATATCAAGACCATCCTCATCATCGGAGCCGGCCCGATCGTCATCGGCCAGGGCTGCGAGTTCGACTACTCCGGCACACAGGCCTGCAAGGCCCTCAAGGAAGAGGGCTACAACGTCGTGCTGGTCAACTCGAACCCCGCGACCATCATGACCGACCCGGAGTTCAGTGATCGCACGTACATCGAGCCGATCACGCCCGAGGCCGTCGAAAAGATCATCGCCAAAGAGCAGAACGGCCCGTTCCACATCGACGCGCTGCTGCCTACCCTCGGCGGACAGACCGCGCTGAACTGTGCCTGTAAGGTCGAAGAGCAGGGCGTGCTTGAAAAGTATGGCGTCGAGATGATCGGCGCAACCCGTGAAGCGATTTACAAGGCCGAAGACCGGGAGTTATTCAAGCAGTGCATGGACTCGATCGGCCTGCAGAGCCCCGAGTCAAAAACTGCGACCACGATGGACGAAGCCCGCGCGATCCTTGAAGAGGTCGGCCTGCCCGCGATCGTGCGACCCGCGTTTACCCTTGGCGGTACGGGCGGCGGGATCGCCTACAACCTCGAAGAGTTCGAGGACATCGCCAAGCGCGGCCTCGATGCGTCGATGACTACGCAGGTGCTCATCGACAAGTCTCTGCTCGGCTGGAAAGAGTACGAGATGGAGGTGATGCGCGATAAGAACGACAACGCGGTCATCATCTGTGCCATCGAAAACTTCGACGCGATGGGTGTGCACACAGGCGACTCGATTACTGTTGCTCCCGCCCAGACACTCACAGACAAGGAATACCAGCAGATGCGTGACGCGTCGCTGGCGATCCTGCGAGCCATCGGCGTTGAGACCGGCGGGTCCAACTGTCAGTTCGCGATCAACCCCGAAAACGGCGAGATGGTCGTCGTCGAGATGAACCCGCGCGTCTCACGTTCGTCCGCACTCGCCTCGAAGGCGACCGGCTTCCCGATCGCCAAGATCGCAGCGAAGCTGGCGGTTGGCTACACGCTGGATGAACTGCCGAATGACATCACCGGCAAGACGGTCGCGTGCTTTGAGCCGTCGATCGACTACGTCGTGACCAAGCTGCCGCGCTGGACCTTCGAGAAGTTCCCCGAGGCGGACGAGACACTGACGACGCAGATGAAGTCTGTCGGCGAGGCGATGTCGATCGGCCGGACATTTAAGGAGTCGCTGCAAAAAGGCATCCGCTCGATGGAGGTCAAGCGCTTTGGTCTGGGCCTGGACCAGAACGATAAGTATCTACAGAACATCCGTGGCGTCGAATTGGCGGACGGGTCCAAGGTCCAATGGCCGATCGATGAAGATCGCCTGGAGCGCAAGCTGCGTGTCCCGAGCCAGGGCCGGATGTACTACATTCGCTACGCGCTCAAGATGGGCTGGTCGATCGATCAGGTTCACGAGGCGACGATGATCGATCCGTGGTTCCTCGACCAGATCAAGCAGCTTGTTGATTTTGAGGCGAAGCTCGAGGCCGTCGGCTCATTGGAAGATTGCCCGCGTGACCTGCTCTTTGCCGCAAAACAACTCGGCTACTCCGACCCGCAATTGGCGAACCTGTTCCTGGGTGCGATTACGACGACCAACATCATGGCGGTTCGCAAGAAGCGCAAGAGCATGGGCATCGAGCCGGTTTACAAGCTCGTTGATACCTGTGCAGCCGAGTTCGAGGCAGCGACGCCGTACTACTACTCGACCTACGAGACGCCTTTCACGATGAACGGTGAAGAGATCCTCGACGACGAGATCCGCGTCTCAGACAAGAAGAAGATTGTCATCCTTGGCGGTGGTCCCAACCGGATCGGCCAGGGCATCGAGTTCGACTACTGCTGCGTACAGGCCGCCTTCGCCGCGAAGGAGCTCGGCTACGAAGCGGTGATGGTCAACTCGAACCCGGAAACGGTCTCGACCGACTACGACACCAGCGACCTCTTGTTCTTCGAGCCGTTGACGATGGAGGATGTGCTCAACCTCTGCGAGCGGCTTAACGGCCAGTCGTTCAGTGAACCGGGTGGCCATGTCCACGGCGTCATCGTGCAGTTTGGCGGCCAGACCCCGCTGAACCTCGCCAACGGTCTGCGTGCGGCCGGCGTGCCCATCATTGGCACCAGCGTCGACTCGATCGAACTCACCGAAGACCGCGACAAGTTCAAAGCCCTCTGCGATCAGCTCAATGTCCGCCAGCCCGCCAACGGCATCGCCTACGACGTTGAACAGGCGGTCGAGATTGCCAACGAGATCGGCTACCCCGTGCTGGTTCGCCCGTCGTTTGTGCTTGGTGGTCGTGCGATGGAAACCGTCTTTGATGACGAACAGTTGCGCAAGTACATGATCATTGCGATTGGTGCGAGTGATCTGGAGGGCCAGCCGATCCTGATCGACAAGTTCCTCGCCGAGGCGACCGAGTGCGACATTGACGTCATCGCGGACTATGGCCCGGTGACCCCCGGCGGCGATGCGTCGGATGATCAACGCGCGATCGTTTGTGGCGTGCTTGAACATATTGAAGAAGCGGGTATTCACTCAGGTGACTCCGCATGTTCGATTCCGCCGTATAGCCTGCCCGCGACAGTCGTTGCGGAACTGAAAGAAAAGTCACGCGCGATGGCCAAGGCGCTGGGTGTGCGCGGCCTGATGAATGTCCAGTGGGCGATCCGACAGGACCATGATGGTCACGGCCACGAGATCTATGTCATCGAGGTCAATCCGCGTGCCTCGCGGACCGTTCCCTTTGTTGGAAAGGCGACTGGCGTGCAGTGGGCCAAGCTCGCGGCAAAGGTCATGGCCGGCCAGCAACTCAACGAGCTAGGCGTCACCGAAGAGGTTGTCCCTGTACACACCTCTGTGAAGGAATCGGTTTTCCCCTTCAGTAAGTTCCCCGGCGTGGACGTCGTGCTCGGCCCGGAGATGCGTTCTACCGGCGAGGTCATGGGCGCAGACAAGGATTTCGGCGTCGCGTTCGCCAAGGCTCAGATGGGGGCAAGCCAGTCACTGCCCACCGAAGGCAAGATCTTCATCAGCTTCCGTCGCAGCGACAAGGATCACGCGGTTGGCATCGCCAGCGAACTGGTCAAGCTCGGCTACGAGCTCTGTGCAACCGATGGCACACACAAGCGTCTGAAAGAGCACGGCATCGAATCGCAGCGGCTCAACAAGATCAAGGAAGGCCGCCCCAACGCGATCGACCTCATCAAGAACGATGAGATCGCGATGATCATTAACACCCCGACCCGAAAGGGCGCGGGCACAGACGAGGGCAAGCTGCGTGCAACCGCGGTGCGTTTCGGCGTCCCGATGATCACGACCGCGACCGGCGGTGTCGCCGCCGCACATGCGATGCGCGCGATCAAGCAGGGCTCCTGGGATGTTCACGCATTGCAGGACTACGCCGCGAAGGTGGAAGTCTCTGCGACGTGAGATGCGCATCAGACGCTTTGGCCATCTCGCTTAAGCGAGATGGCCGGGTGTTGCTGGCGTCACAAAATCTAGTCTGCTTTTCGAAACGGCCCTGCAATGAAGCGTGTAGGTGGTGCGTTATCGTATTTAGACCGCTACTTGTCTGAAAGGCTGACTCATGCGTGGAACCGCTTGCTTGATCGTGACCTGCCTGGCAGCTCCTGCTTTTGCCCACCCCGGGCATGAGGTGGAGCCGATGACGGATCAGGAGGTCTTCTATGTCGCCGCGTTTGCGAAGATGCAGAATGAGGTGGCGATCACGGTCAAGGGCGAGACGCGCCACATCACGTCCAATGGCATCCCCGTCCACAAGACAGGCAACTTTCCGACTCGAGGCAATCCTAATTCGATCAGCGAGCAGTCTTACAGCTACCGCGTCCCAGCCGAGCCAAAGGTGGCCAATAAGACCACCAGCGTGTACGGCCAACCGTTCGGCGTTGCGCTTAACGGTGTGCCGTTCGACCCCGGCACAGCTGAGGTCTGGTCCAAGCAGGGAAGAACACAGATCCGTGGCGCACACAACAACAAGAATCTCTGGAACTACGACGCACTTTCCGGCAAGATCAACCTCGGCATCGACTCGAGCAATGCGCACGTCCAGCCCAGCGGTGCTTACCACTACCACGGCATCCCCAACGGATTGGTCGCACTTCGCAAGAAAGAATTGAGTAAGCCTGCGATGGTACTCGTTGGATACGCGGCGGACGGTTTCCCGATCTACTCCGAGTACGCGCATGATGATGCTGACGACGCGTCGAGCACGCTACGAAAGATGAAGCCGAGTTTCCGTTTGAAGGATGGTACGCGTCCGGGCGGTGACGATGCGCCCGCTGGCAAATTCGATGGCACGTTCAATCAGGACTTTGAGTATGTCGAGGGCCTCGGGGATCTGGACGAGTGCAACGGCCGAACGGGTGTGACCCCGGAGTACCCCGATGGGACGTACTACTACGTACTGACGGAGGACTTCCCGATGATCCCGCGCGCGTTCAGGGGGACGCCGGATGAAAGCTTCGAGCGGAGGCGGGGCGGGCGTAACGCCGGGCAGGGCGGTGATGACCGTCGCGGGCCCCGTGGAGAAGGCGAACGACGCGGCCCGCCACGTCACGGTGATCGGCCGCCACCGCCTGGCGACCGGCCTCCTCCGCGCTAAATCGCAGAATTTTGCCCAAATACCACTTTTTGGGGATAAAAGCCTTGCTTTTATCGGCCACCGGACTATCCTTTCAGGGTAGTCTTTTTGCGTTATCTCAATCTTGGAGGATTCCCTCATGCATGGTTCGATTTTTCCCCGTCGGTATCTGGTTGCCTGTCTCGGCATGGCCTGTGCGTTTGGCTTATCTCAAGCTGCTGATGCTGCGCTGGTCTGGACCGGCGCAGGTGACGGTATCTCGCTCTATCAGGAAGCCAACTGGCTAGATGACAACGGTTTGGTCCCTGCTTTAGATACGATCAATCCTAATGTTGCGGTGACTGCTGCGACAGGCGGTGAGATTGAGATCACGGCCGGTACCGGCCAGCCAAGCAATTATGGTGGTGCCTTCCAGACCGGCTCGGGTAACGACCTCACTGTGACCGGCAAGATCTTGCAGAGCAGCGGATCTTCAGGCTTGAGGTCGGGTACCGACACCAATACCCTGGTCGGCGATGAAAGTGTCCTCATCGGTAATGGCGGTTTGATCAATGTCCAGTTTGTACTGAACTATGATGTCGTCACGGTCACAAACGGCGGTACCTTGACGCTGCGTGGTGCCGGAAATCCGGTAAACAACACCTTGGTGACCCTGGAACTGGGCGGTACCGTGAATTTCCTCAATGAGGATGTTGCTGCCTTCAACGCCGAACACCTCAGCAAGTTCACCCCCGTCGGTGGCACCTTGCAGGTTGTTAGCGATGGTGCCAGCGGCTCAATTGTGACGGTCGTTCCTGAGCCCACGTCCCTCGCGCTGCTGGGCTTGGGTGGGTTGCTGATCGCAAGGCGGCGACGAGCCTGATCACCGGGTGACCCCGTGGCATCGCTATTCGGCGATGTGTACTGCCGATGAAGCGATCTGTTTTTCGCAATGCATGTTTGTTGTCCTGTCTGGGTGCTCCAGCACTTGGCAGTATGGCGCAGGGAACTACGCCAAACATCGTGCACATCTTTGCTGACGACATTGGCTGGGGCAGTGTTGGATTCAATAACCCCTCGACCTATATCCAGACGCCCAATCTCGATGCGCTCGCGGCGGGGGGGATGATTCTTAACCGCTCGTATAGCGCGACGGTGTGCTCTCCCAGCCGGGCAAGCCTCATGACCGGCCTGCACAACGGCCATGCGATCAACGACCGCAACGCCTACACAGGCATCGGTTTGCGAGCGCAGGATGTGACAACGGGCGAAATCATGCAGGGGGCCGGCTACCACACGGCGATCATGGGCAAGTGGGGCTGGGGCGCAAGCGGCAGCCGATCGATCACACCTGATCCGACCGTGGGCTGGGGCAACGACGCGGTGCCGACACTCAACAGCGACCAACTCGGCGACCTGCCGAACAACCAGGGCTTCGATCGGTTTTACGGCTACCTGCACCACGGTGCGGCGCACGACTTCCACTACGACTGGGTATGGGAGACCGATTCGGGCGGCAATATGGTGCTCACCGCAAACAACGCCGGGCCGAACGGCAACCCGCAGTACATGCAGGACCTGGTCAATCTCCAGTCAGAGCAGTACATCCGCGATCGTGCGGCCAGTAGTTCGCCGTTTTATCTGCAGCTGAATTACACCGCGGTGCACTTTGATATCGATGCGGTTCAGTACACACCCGTGTTACGTGATCTGGATGGGAATGTGATCGGCGACGCAGGACAGGGCGTCTATGCTGGCAACGGTTCGCTTACGAATAAACAGAAGAATTACGCCGCGACGATCACGCGTATGGATTCCTCCATCGGCGCGATCATGGACCGCCTGCGTGATCCTGATGGGGATGGCGACGAAAACGACTCGGTCCTTGATAACACGCTGATCATTTTCTCTTCCGACAACGGCGCAACCCCCGAAGACGGCTTCGGCGCGACCAACGTCAATGGGCAGGCAATCTCTGGCGGGCTGCGTGGCGGCAAGCGTGACCTCTACGAAGGCGGGATCCGCGCTCCTGCGTTCGCATACTGGAACGGCACCATCGCGGCGGGCACGGCGTCCGACCTCGTCAATGACCTTGCGGATGTGCAGGCGACTGCTGCGGATCTGGCCGGCGTCTTGCCCAGGGTCGGGATCGATGGCGTGTCCCTGTTGCCAACACTGACCGGGCAGGGTGATCAACGTCTGCGTGGATCGCTTCTATTTGAGAATGATCAGAACAGCCAGACAGGCAATCCCAATACGAACTGGACTCTCATCGTCGGCGACATGAAGCTTGTCCGCCGTCGCAATGGCAACAATGAACTCTACGACCTTTCATCCGATCCGGACGAGAGCAGCCCGCTGAACCTGACGACCAATGCCGCGCTGGTCACGGAGATGGAAGCGATCGCCCTCGCTGAAGGCGCAGGCAAGCCCAGTGGCTATGGCACGGACTATCGTGATTGGGCCGGGACGGATGGCGACAACATTGCCAGTTCATCGAGTTGGCAAGTCACGACCTCAGGCGGCACAGGCGGCTCACCTGATGACACATGGTCGGCCTTGTTGGCCGGCGCCGCCACTGGTGATGCCACCGCGCACGCGACGAATGATGTGCAGACGCTAGGCATCGAAATCGCAGGTCTTAACGGCAACACGCAGACCCTGCTTGTCGAGCAAAGCGCATCGGTCACTGGCCGAAACGAGGTGCGCATCAATGCTGGCGGACGTGTCGTTCTGCAAGATGCATCGCTCAACAGCAATCGCTGGGTGGATGTGCTCCAAGGCGGTGAACTCGCCGGGCAAGGCACGATCCAAGGCGACCTCTACAACCAGGGCACACTCGCGCCGGGTCAGCCTGTGAATGTCACGTTCATTGCTCCACCGCCTCCGCCCGGGACGTTTACGGACGCGCCTGCCACACTTCTGGCGTTCGACTTCACCGGCGTACAGGACAACAATGCGGGTTCGACCGCCATCGGAACGCCGCTGACCCAGACATCGACGCTTGACCCCGCCTTGACGGTGATCAGTGGTTTGCAATTAGGCTCCGGCCTTGGGTTTCGACATGGGCCTGGCGACAGTAACCCTTCGACCAACGCGGGCGACGAATACAACATCAATGGCTTTGGTGGGCTGTCGCTCGGCGACGCGATCAACAGCGGCGACTACATCGGCTACACCGTCGCGCCGGTGAATGGGTTGGAGATGCTGCTGGATGAAGTGAGTTTCAGCTTCTGGCGAAATGGAACGAATGCTCCTGAGAACTATGCGGTGCTGACCAGCATCGATGGCTTTGCCGCCGGAGATGCGCTTGCAATAACCAGCATCCTTCACGCCGGCCAGAGCGGGCCCGATCAGTCGAGCCCTGCGACACTGGTCGGCGACTATACGGGCAGCACATGGGTCACATCGTTGGATGTTCGCCTCTACGGCTGGCAGGCATCATCGAAAAGTGGTGCCAGCAGTGGCAACACGCATGTCGTTGCGGCCGATCTTTCAGGACATTTTCGCCTTGGCGGTGGTACGACGTCGCCGACCCTTGATCTGACAGGCACGCTCGAACTCAACGGAAGCTTCCACCAGTACAGCAACGGGACGATGCAGATTGACTTGGGGGGTACCGACAATACTGATCCACTCGATCCCGAATTCGATCAACTCAACGTGAACGGCTCGGCAACGCTTGATGGCGGCACCCTCTTGCTCAGTGCGGTTGATGGCTACACCCCGCAACAGGGCGACACATTCTCCATCATCTCCAGCGACATGCTTAGCGGTCTTTTCGATTCGATCACAGGCGTTCAGTCAGCAGGGCAAGGCCTGTCTTTCGCCGTGACCTATACCGCCAACGATGTGCTGGTAACTGTGGCAATCAGTGGCGACATTGACCTGGACGGCGATGTTGACAACGCGGATATCGGTGCGGTTGTTGGATCATTTACCGGCTCGGGCGGTATCGGCCGTAGCTGGGCGACTGGTGATATGGACGGTGATGGCGATGTCGATAATGCTGACATCGGCATCGTGGTCGGCGAGTTCACCGGCTCGCAAGCTCAACTCGAACATGCATTGGCGCAGGCTTGGTCAAACGTTCCCGAGCCAAGTTCGTTGATACTGCTTAGTGTTGGAGGGTTGTGTCTATCGCGAAGACGCCGCACAATGACATCTTTAGGTTAAGCTGTTCTGCGTACACGGATATCCCCTAAAAACACTGGATTTTCAGGCTTTTTTGGGTTATTTTTATGCTGTCTTTCAACGTTCTGTTGTGGAGGAGTCATCGTGCTTACAAACCTGTTTAAAAAGCGTGACTTGATTGCCGGTCTTGGTGTGATGGGTTTGTTGGGTTTCTCGAATATTGCTCAGGCATCGCTGACAAATGACCTTGAGTTGTATTACAACTTCGACTCCGATCAGATTACATCGGGTGGCTTTACCGATTTCTCTGGCAACAATCGTGATGGTTCGCCCCTGTTAACAGGAGCCGACCTTTCGTTTTCGACTGATGTTGCAGGTGCACTTGGATCCGGCAACTCTCTAAATCTGGCGACTGCTGGTACGGATTATGTTGTGGCGGGATGGAACGGTGTAGGTGGAACGACTACAGACAGAACCGTTGCCATGTGGGTCAAGACGGGAACGTCTGGCAATGGAGATATCTTGGCGGAGTGGGGAGCCAACAATAGTGGCGAACGTTTTACCTTCAGGCTTGAGAATAGCGGGACGCAGTCCGGGTCAAGTCAGGTTGGTGGACTGCGGACTGAGATTCAAAGCGACTATCGAACCTCAACAACCGGTCAACCCAATGTGGCGGACAATAGCTGGAACCACGTCGCAACGGTCTACGACTACAACACTCTCGGCCTATTGGAAGAAGTCACGATGTACGTCAATGGCGTCGCTGTTGCCAGTTACAACGACAACACTGCTTCTATTGGGATCAATACGAGTACCGCAAATCCGGTGACGCTTGGCGGTGGTGCGCTCAGTAGTAGTCGGATCATTGAGGGGAACATCGATGACGTCGGCATTTGGAGCCGGGCCCTGACGGGTGCGGAAGTCGCAAGCCTTGCATCAGGGGCGGATGTCATCGTCAACCTCGCCTCCACCGATTTTAATGACACGGTCAAGTCAGGTTCCAGCCAGACAATGACCGGTGTTGATTGGGACACCGCTTCAGGCGTCTCAGCCAATTCTTCTGTGACGACAACCGCCAATAACAATGCGGGCTATTTCACGACGGGATTTGGTGCCACGGGCTTTGCTCCCGATCAGAACATCGAGAACGAAGGTCCTTGGACTGCGACATTTGAACTGACGCTTGATCCCGGCACAACGGGGACGCTTACTGCGGTCGTTTTCGACTACGCGTCTCTAACAAACAGCGGTGCCCCGCAGGGCAGTTTCCGTGCACAGAACTTTGACGTTTTGGTTAACGGCGTGGCCTTCGATGATCAAAAAACGACCATCACGAAGGACGGTACGCTTGCGTTCTCAGATGCTGCTGCATTGAACACCGGGGTAAACCAGATCACGGTCACCGCGGCGGGAATCGTTACAACGGGCTGGAACATGGGCATTGACAACCTTGCGTTCTACGGCGAAGTCGTGCCCGAGCCAAGCTCACTTGTACTGCTTGGACTGGGTGGATTGCTGATCACACGCCGTCAACGACGCTGATGGTCGCCCTTATAAGCAAGGGTTGAATCCAGCTTTCCTATTTCTGCGAATAACTCTCAGTAACCTGGACCTGAGAGGTGTTTATGGCAAGGGTCAATTTTCTAAACACACTGATATTCGTACTTACGGCAGCGATTTGTATCGCTGTGCTCTTGAGCAACCAGTGAATCTTCTCTGGATTTGATTGATGCTGGGTAGACTTGATTTTTGTTCAAGTGACAAGTCTGCGCGTGCTGTCTACTTGCAGCGGGTAGCGAACCCGCCAGTCTGTTGATGCGAATCCTTGCTGGACTACTTGAAACTGTCAGTCGCTATCAACTAGTAGATGTACCGCCGAGGGATACCCGGCGATAGCCGACACAGCAGTTCATAGACATTCGTCTTCGCGATCTTGGCCAGGTTGGGCATCGCGTTGGGGGCGTTGCGGTCGGGACTGTAGATCTCTGCCCACGCATCGAGCAGGAAGCTGTTGTCCGCTTTGACATCTTCGCAGAGGTCGGTCAGGTCGACGACGATCTGGTCCATGCTGATTGAGCCGAGCACCTTGCATGCCGTGACGGGCTTGGATCGATCTTTGGGGTGGACACGGACCTCTGCCTTATTTGAAAGTGCCATGGGGTAACCGTCGCCATGACCGACGGGGACGATACCGAGCAGGCTGTCGCGCTTGAGCTTGGTGGTGCTGCCGTAGGAGACCGGTGTGCGTTTCTTGTAATGCTGGATATGGATGACCCGAGAGCACCAGCGGACAGCGTGTTGAAGTTCGGGCAGTTGATTCAACCACGGGCCAGCACCGGGATCATCGGGGACGCCGCCATAGCCGTACAGCCCGATGCCGAAGCGGACCATATCCAGGTGCGTCGTGCCTGAACGGAGCAGTGACTTGGTGTTCGCCGCGTGCCGGATGGCATCCGGTGGCAGGGCGGGGCCGGCCTCTTTGACGGTGTCATTGAATGTGTCCAGCTGCTGGAAGGTGAACTCGGGGTTCTCTTCGCTGGACGCGAAGTGGGTGAAGACCCCAGCGATACGGACGTACTTGTGCGAATCGGTGGCACGCAGGACATCGAGTGCCTGCTGGGGCGAAAGACCCGACCGCGACATCCCGGTGTCGATATAGAGGTGGCAGGGCAGTTTGATGCCCAACTGCTGGCCAATGGTGTTCAGTTCGGCGAGTTGGCGGGTGTCATGGATGGAGAGGTGCAGCTTTTCGGCCACGGCATGGCGGTAGAGCCCATCGGTGCGGTTGAGCTCGCGCAAGGGCATGAGTACGAGGATCGGCGCGGTCACGGCATTGGCGATCAGATACTCGGCCTCGTCGGGGCTGTAGACGGCGAGCATATCGACGCCTTGCTTCACCAGGCGGTGGGCGATCTGGATCGAGCCAAGGCCGTAGGCGTCTTTCTTGACGACCGCACAGAGCATGGTGCGGGCCTGTTCTGCCTGAGGGATTGGCCGGCCGTGCTCGTCGTAGGTGGAGGCGTGATCGACGGCTTCCTTGATGGCTAGAAGGTTCTGGTCGATCTTGCGGAGATCGACTTCGAGCCAGCTCAATTCGCCCAGAGAGGGGGCATCGAGTTTGACGGGTTTGGAGATCGAGAGTGGGCTGGACATTTGTATCACCAGCGTACTCCTAATATAGTTTGGTTGTCGGAGGTCGCTTATGGGAAACGAAGCGGCCAGGCCTCGGCACGATTGCCGGGGCACCGGTAAAACATCGGCCCTGATCGGCCTGTTTTGCCACTATTGCCGCAGAACCCCCGCCGAACCACGTTTCTATCGGCCATAAGCGACTGATCTACATGTCAGACACCCTTCGTACGGATATCACATTTGACGATCTTGGCCTGCGCGACGACGTGCTGGCTGGGATCAAGTCCTACGGCTTCAAGCACCCCACGGACATTCAAGCGGAACTGATCCCTGTCGCCCTCAAGGGCACGGACGTGATCGGGCAGGCCAAGACGGGCACGGGTAAGACCGCGGCCTTCACGCTGCCGATCCTGCACAACGCTGACCCCGAGATCAAGGGCCAGGCCCTGATCCTTGCGCCAACCCGGGAACTGGCGAACCAGATCGCCAAGGAGATCCAGGACCTGGCGCAGGGGACCAACATCGGCGTGACGTCGATCATTGGCGGCGAGTCGATGCGCGATCAGAAGGACTCGATGGACAAGGGCGGGCACATCATGGTGGGCACGCCCGGCCGGGTCATGGACCTGCACGGCCGAGGCATGATCAACTTCGCCAACATCCGCTACGTCGTACTGGACGAAGTGGACCGGATGCTGGACATCGGCTTCCGCGATGACATCAAGAAGATCCTCTCGAAGATGCGTGGCAGCCACCAGACGATCTTTGTGTCCGCGACGATGGATAAAGAGATCGAATCGCTGGCGCGTGCGTTCATGCACGAGGACGCCGAGAAGATCACGACCGTTGGTGCGGCGTTGACGGTGTCCATGGTGGATCAACTGCACCTGCCCGTCGAGCGGTGGGACAAGAAGCAACTGCTGCTGCACCTGCTGACGCATGAAGAGCCGGCGACGACGGTCGTCTTCTGCCGAACAAAGATGACGGTCAAGAAGGTGACGCAGTACCTGAAGCAGAAGGGTCTGAACGCCCGGGAGATCCACGGCGACCTGCACCAGTCCAAGCGCAACCGCGTGATGCAACAGATGCGGGACAACAAGCTGGACATCCTTGTCGCCTCGGACCTGGCTGCACGTGGGCTGGATGTCGAGCACATCACACACGTGATCAACTACGACCTGCCTGAAGACCCTGAGGTCTACGTGCACCGCATCGGGCGTACGGCTCGTGCGGGTCGGCGTGGCGTGGCGTGGTCGTTTGTATCACCCGATCAGGGGCAGATGCTCTCCGACATCGAGAAACTCGTTGGTGTGCTGATCGAGCAGAAGGACTACCCCGACTTCAAGCCCGGCCCGGTGCCCAAGGACATTCAGGAAGAACGCGACGGCCTCAAGAAGGTCATGGAAGGTAAATCGACCACGGCCGACCGTGTCGTCAAACCCGACCACGATGAGTCGGGCATGAGCGAAGCAGAGCTCAAGGCGATGTTCCCTGACGGTAAGATCCCCAAGTCAATGCCCAAGCGAGGGATTGGCGCAAAGTTCCGCCGCCGCGGGCGGTAAGACCTGCTTTTTTTGAACTGCTTGAAGCCCACGTCGTCACGGCGTGGGCTTCTTTTGTTTCGATTTATAGACAGTACGTGCGCGTTATAATCGACAAGGCGTATTAATACGTACCCGTAATAATGTGATATCGCACGCGATAGCCCGTATTTCCTTATAAAACAAGTGAAAAGTGTTTGGTCGGGGTAACCGGGGGCGATAGAATTGCGTCGTTGGGGTGTGGTGGGCTCCGGTCTTGTGGAGCGGCCCGCCTCGCGTTGGGAGCCGGGCGGCGTGTCCGGCGCGCCGCGGAACTGAGGCCTCGTGACGCGGAACTCTGCACATTCATATCTTCGAAAGGAACGCACCATGTTGAAGACGAAGTGTTTCCGAGTGGCGTTGCTCGCGATCGCGGTGATCGGTTTGGGGTTTGCCCCGGCCGGTGACGCGCTGGCGGGAGGCTGTAAGTCCAACCGGTCTTATGACCGCGGTTACAGTCACGGCCACTATTCGGGCCACGACCGTGGGTACCACCGGTCCTCCGGCGTGTCCTACCACTACCGCAGTAGTTCGCATCGCAACTACTCGCATAGCCGCGTCAATGCGTCGTATCGCAACGACAACGTTCGCTTCTCGGTGAGCGTTGGCTCAGGTGGGCACTACAGCCACCATCAGCCGCGTTATCGCAGCAGCTCGTCGTGCAGCAAGACCGTGGTCTATCACAGTCCGCAGCCCAGTGGTTACTGGAAACGGGTTTATCACCCTCCGGTCTATGAGACGCGGTATCACCCGTGTGGTACGCCGTACCGGGTCTGTGTCCGGGCCGGCTACTACGAGCGGGTCTGGGTCAGCAGCAGCTACTGCTATTGACCCCGGCTAAGTGACTGCTTTTTTCTCCAGCCGCTTCGTGCCTGTTCAAAGCTCGCACGGGGCGGCTTTTGGCTCATTACTCAGCAGGCTTCTGGATGGATTGCATCTGCACGGCAAACTGTTTGCCCAGATCGATGAACCCGGCTGTGTCGTAGTGCCACTTGTCGCTGTACTTGTAGTTGTCGGTGGAAGTCACCAGGGCGGCGTGACCGTCTTTCTTGACGAACTCGGCCTGCGCAGTGCGGACGATATCGCCGTAGTCCCAGACCTTGCCATCGCCGTCCTGTCCCGAATCACTGATTCGCCCAATGACCACGGGCAGGTCGTCGGTGCGGACCGCAGCACGCATCAGATCCATGAGCCGCTTGAGGTTGGCCCCGTAGGCCTCGGCAACTTCTTTGACTTCCTGAGCATCGCTCTCGCCCTGCATCCAGAGGATGCCAGCCGGGATCAGCCGATCTTCGCTGCCATCGCCATCGATATCGCGGACAGCCAGGGCAGTATTGAGTGTCTTGAGGAAGTGGTCGTACTGGTTGATGCCCTTGGCCGGGCCTTCTCCCTTGTTGTAGTCCGGCTCCCAGCAGCCAAATTGCCGGGCCACGTCCTGATGGATCGATGTCCCGCCGCGTGAGTACTTGATCAGGGCGATCTTGCGGTCGGGGTTGGCCGCCCGCATGGTCCTGGCAAAGAAGATCTCCGGGCCGAACATGCCGCTGTACTTGTTGGCCTTGCCGTCAGAGCGGAATCCCCAGCCGTGTCCTGGTTTCAAGGGTGCCCAGAGGCCGAGCCCGCCCTTCGCATCTCCGTCGGGGGCCGGGTTGCCATGGAAGATCATGACGCCATCGACCGGCGTGCGTTCGGCCGGGTCAAGCTCGTTGACTTTCCCGAAGCCGTCCATATTGGATTGACCGGACAGGAGGTAGAGGTCGTAATCGGTTGCCCAGGCGTTTGTGCCGGCAAGGGTCAGCGTGAGGGCGAGGGCCAAAAGGGTCTGCAGGCGATTCATGGGCAATGCTCCTGAAACAGGCGGGTTCAGCCGGTGGCAAGGATGTCTGAAGCCGCTATGATATGCGACCTATGCCAGCGAATATCCGAGAAATTAAGGGCCGAATCAAGGCCGTTGGAAACATCCAGCGCATCACCAAAACGATGCAGCTGATCGCATCCGCACGCTTCCAGAAACTGCAGAAGCGCGCCACCGAGGCCCAGGCTTACACCCGCAAGGTGTCCGAGGTTGTCGGCGAGGTCGCTTCTTCACTTGGCGGCGAAGACGTGAACCTGCCCCTGGCCAGCCCGCCTGCCAAGACCACCGGCAAAGAGTTGATCCTGATCCTCTCGGCCAGCCGTGGCTTCTGTGGCTCGTACAACGCCAACGTGATGCGCCCCGCAATCAAGCACATCCGTGACATCGGGCCGGATAACATTGAAACCGAAGTTGTCGGCAAGAAGGGCGTGGGCCTGCTGAAGTTCTCCCGCCTGGAAGTTGGCACGTTCCACGACCACATCAGCGACACCCCGCAGTACGAAGACGTGCAGGCGTTGGCCCAGCGGTACATGGACGACTTCATTGCCGGCAAGTACGACGCGGTCCGCGTGGCTTACATGCGGTTTGTGTCGATGAGCAAGCAGGTTCCGGAAGTGATGACCCTGCTGCCGCTTGAGCCGCCGAAGGCTGAAGACGCTCCGGCTGGCGCCGAGTCGAGTGCAGGCGCTAACTATGAGTTCTCGCCGAACGCTGAAGAACTGCTCGGCGAGTTGCTGCCGATTACGGTCAAGTCCTCGCTGTACCAGGCATTTAACGAGGCCGCGGTCAGTGAGCAGCTCGCTCGTATGGTTGCCATGAAGTCCGCGACGGATGCGGCGGGCAAAGTTGGCAAGTCGCTCAAGCGTCAGTTCAACCGTGCACGTCAAGCCGCGATTACGACCGAACTGAGCGAGATCATCGCCGGTGCGGCAGCGCTCGAGTAGTTTCACGTTTGAACGTTGCATG
>JBMZAP010000042.1:0-24255 GCA_049611445.1 Phycisphaeraceae bacterium
AACGGCCTCATGGCCAACGCCTGCAAAGGGAAAGATGCGGTCACTCCGATTCCCCTCAAGATCAAGATTTTCGGCCAACACATCGAAGGGCTTATTTACTGCTGAATTGATATCACGCAAGAAAAGCTCAGTCGCAAGAATCCGAACAATTTCCGTCAGCGATCAATGGTCGATTTTAAAACTCACTGATGTGATTCAAAGATGCCCAAGTCTTTGTTTTTTCGAACATTGTCGTGGGTGAAGTAGCAGCCGTTCATCGCGATGTACACGCCGTGTGGCAGGGTCTGAGTAAAAGCCAGCGCAGCGCCGAGATTGAACAGCCCGTCAGAACTGCCGAAGACATATGGGATCATTGCTCCGGTGAGAACGATGGTCTTGTTTTTCAGATGCTCTGCAAGGTAGCGAGCCGTTTCGGGCATCGTGTCGGTGCCATGGGTGATCAGAATACGCTCAGCATCACAGCGCAGGCAGTGGTCCAGGATCGTTGCGCGGTCATCATCGGTCATGGCCAGACTATCGGTCATCATGATGGTCTGTACCGATGTGTCTGCCAATGAGCGACCACGGCGGAGCATCTCTGGGAGATGACTCTCCTGGAAGAATAAATCACCCGTCAGTTCGTTGTACTCTTTGTCGAACGTCCCGCCGGTAATAAAGATCTGTATCTTCATGCACCCTCCTGGTCGGATAAGCTCGGAATCATAACAAGGACAAGACAGACTTGCGGGTTTAGAGGTATGTGTCAGAGCGAATCTTGATTGCATGAACACCCGCAGGTTGTGCGCAGGGGTTTGCAACCAATATCAAAGCCTTGCATCCGCCAAATCGCGGATCACAAGGATGGCAGGCAAGGTATCCCCGTCCCCCGGCCCGGGAGTTCGTCATCCTTTAAACAATTGCGATTCAGGGCGATCACGCCATCGATATGGCACGACAGCAGGTCCGCATTGGTGCAGGGGCGATTCAGTTTTGGGTCTGAACGGTACCGCTGCGTAACGCGTATAGAAGCACTCTGAAGCTTAATGTATCGCTTCACCGGCGGAGGTGACTGTTATATGCGATCGTATGGGGCGGTACTTTCGTCGGATTTGTTAAGTTGCCTTACGTTTGGCATGACGCAAAGGCATGGTGTTTAGCAGCAGGATGAAATCATGAAGATCAGTGTGGTTGGAATCGGCCGGGTGGGGTCAAGTGTTGCATTTGCCCTGACAATGCGGGAACTGTGCAAGGAATTGGTCCTGGTCAGCCGCTCTCGCGAGAAAGCTCAGGCAGAGGCGATGGATTTGGCCCACACTGCGGCGCTTGGCGAAACCCTGATGACGATTCGCGCGGGTGACGCAGAAGATGTCGCGGGTTCGGACCTCGTTGTTCTTTGTGCCTCCGCACCCTTGCGGACAGGTGAGAACATATCGAGGCTGGACTTGGCACACGACAATTGGGCGCTTTACAGCTCACTTGTCCCGGAGCTTGTTCGTCATGCGCCAGAAGCGATCTATCTTGTCGTTGCCAATCCGGTTGATGTGTTGACTTACCGTACGTTACAACTCAGCGGTATCGATCCATCACGCATCATCGGTTCAGGAACGATTATTGACTCGGCTCGCTATCGCGAGGTTATCGCAAGGCAGACCAGTATTCATCCCATGGATATTCGTGCATACGTCTTCGGGGAGCACGGCGACAGCCAGTTCCCCGCCGTATCTATCGCATCTGTTGCGGGCGAGTTTGCCGACTCCGCATCCACGCAGATGGGGATGTTCCAGGAGGCGGTGCGCTCGGGCTACGAAATATTTCACCAACGCGGCTATACGAACCATGCGATCGCACGCGCTGTGACGTTGATTGCACGATCGATTGCAGGCGATGATCGGCACACGATGCCAGTTTCAACGTTGGTGGATGGCCCGTTTGATGTTCATGATGTGTGCCTGTCACTGCCCTGCGTCATCGGCCGGGAGGGTGTGGTTCGCGTGATGCGCCCACGTCTCAGCGATACAGAGGCCGATCAATTCCGGGCTTCTGCCCATGCAGTACGCAAGGCCATTGATCTGTGCGAGCGAGGGCAATAGGAAGTCATTCTCAAGTCCAGTAAGAAATCGCAAATTGCAAGAAATCTTTCAACGGGTGTTTCTTCAGCCCGATACTCGGCAAGAGCATTCCCGGACGCCAATACGCTGACGGGCTTATTTTTGCTATTCCTCATTCACGTTACGCAAGAAATAGTTCAAATAGACGATTTTATGAATCGATGTTTGACGCGATAATTGATCGAATGCCATTTCTTCGGAGCGCGTGTAGGCTTTCTTGATCTTATGAGGACTCTCGGCAGATGATTATCCAAGGTTCTAAGGTGCGACATATTTATCTCCTCATTTCTTGTGTTTTCGTGATGTTTACAACACATGCCTTTGAGGACAAGCCGCAATGGCGGCAATCCTACAGTGCGGGCTACACCGATCGGAGCGGCGCCTTTGCCGGCGGATCCGAGATCATGCACCTGGTCGCACACAAGGGTGCGCTGTATGCGGCCAATGGTTACTGGGTGGATTATCACTGGGTGATCCCACCGGATGGTCAAAAGCAGTCGGCGCAGGTACTTCGCCTGGACAGGTCTGGCGATCAGTGGCAGGTCGACCTGGACATGGGCAAAGCGAATAGTTTCGATCTTCAGTACATGAAGGGCAACATCCTTAAGTCGGTGACGTTTACGCGGGACGCCGATGGCGGATTGCTCGATCAGCCCAGGAAACTTTTAGTAATGGCGGCCGGAGCGCACTTCGAAGGTGGCGGGGCGGTGTCGGCATGGGTGCGTGATGACGAGGCCAGCCAATGGGACCATACGCTGGTTCGCCACGGATCAGACGCGGGCGGGGTGCGCTGGGTACCGCGCGACATGCAGGTCTATACCGATAAGGTCACCGGACAGGAGCGGTTGTTCCTGCTGCTGGGCAATCCCGGGATCATCTCTGGTGTATTCGATTCGAAAGCCAACGAAGGCAAGGGGACCATTCGCTGGGATCGGCATGTCGAGTTTCCGTTCCTGACCAACGGGAGCGTCAGGATGCGGCCGTTGGGGATCGCGCTGGCAAACGGTTCGTTGTACTTCTCTGAGGGTGCGTCGATCTATCGCCGCAACGATGGGCCTCGCCCGACATACACCGAGATCCTCAACCTCGAAGAGGATACGGACACGGACATCGGTGGGATCCGTGGGTTGACCGCGATTGATAATCCCAACGGGCCCGGGCAGTCGTTGCTGTTTCTCTGGGCGAAGGCGGTCCGTTCAACGAGTGACATCAAGCGGCTTGATCCGACAAAGAAACGGGACGCCGAGGGTGGGGTCGTTTATTCGATACACGACGAGGTGAGCATTGCTGATCTGATGTCAGAGCAGTTGGGGGTGGACATCCCGTACACGCTCGGTGCTCACAACATGATGTATCCAATCAAGCATCCCGTGACCGGCAAGACGGTGCACCTGGTTGGCTTTCAGGGAAACCTCTCCGGCCCGGCGGATCAAGTTGATCCGCTTCGATGGAAGCCGAGCCGGTTGTACGCAGGTGCGTTGTACGCAGTACGTGATGAAGATGGTAATTACAGCGTGCATGAGGTGAACGGACGCTACGCGCCGGGTAAGCCGCTGTTGGTTTCGCCGCGTGCATTCTGTTATTCGCCCTTTGGAGAGAATCGTTTATATGTTGGTGGGCATGATTCGAGTCGTCACATCTCCGACAATATGGCGTGGGTGTTCGATACCCCATTGAGCGTTGCATTGGGGATCGAGAAGGGCGAGACGGTATCAAAGGCCTCTGAGAAGCCCGGCCCTGAGAAGCGGTTGCTCGACGGCCCGGTCTATGAACTGCGCATCTATAAAGCCAATGAAGGTCGATTCGATCATCTGGTTAAGCGTTTCAGGGAGCATACCGATCGCTTGTTCCGCAAGCACGATATGGAGCCGGTCGGCTATTGGGTACCCACCGACGGGACAGCAAAGCAGAAAAGGGCGCTTGTATATGTCCTTAAGCATTCATCGCGTTACGACGCTTATGTGAATTGGGGCAAGTTCACACGAGACCGAGAGTGGGAGCGAGTGTTGGACCTGCCGATCTACAAGGGGCTGCTGAGCGAGAAGCCAACCAGTGTCTTTATGACGACGACGGATTTTTCGGCCATGGCATTCGAAGCCGAGTCGAACCAGATCGAAGACGGACCGGAGGGTGTGTACGAGTTGCGAACGTACACGGCCAATCCCGGAAAGCTGCTGAGCCTCAACACCCGTTTCCGCGATCACACCACGCGTCTCTTCAATCGTCATGGCATGAAGAACATCGCCTATTGGACTGCATTTGATAAGCCGGAGGCCGACAGCACCTTGATCTACTTCGTACGCCACGCCGACCGTGAACAGGCTGATGCCAATTGGAAGGCTTTCATGAGCGACCCTGCCTGGAAGAAGGTCGCCAGGGAATCACAGGTCGATGGCAAGTTTCTCGCCAAGCCCCCCGAACGTCTGTATCTCAAGCCGCTGCCGTTCTCCGAGCTGCGTTAAACACTGTTTGTGCAGGCTGTGGGCGGTGATACGCAAGTGTCATGATATGATTGATCAGCCGATTATTGGCGATTTTGCAGGAGCCGATCAAAGTGAGTGAGCGGGCAATGCAACTGTTCCTTGTCGTGGCCCTTTGTTTGGTGGCGACAGACGCGTCGGCCCAAGGCAAGCCCAAAGCGGAGGAAGCTTTTTTCCTCAAGCATGTGGCACCGATCTTCGAACAGCGGTGCATGAGTTGCCACAGCGACAAGACCAAGAAGGGCGATTATTCGCTTCAGGCATCAGCGACGGCACTTGATAAGGAACTGGTTGAACCGGGCGATGCATCGAATAGCCTTCTCGTCGAGATGATCTCGGTCATCGATGGCAAGGCGGAAATGCCTCAGGGGTCAGACCCGCTGACGGAGAAAGAGCAGCAGTTGATACGCCAGTGGGTGGAAACGGGGGCGCATTGGCCGGAGGGCTTTGAGCTTTCCGTCAAAGATACCTGGTGGTCCCGGCAACCTTTGAAGCGGCCCGCAGTGCCGGAAGTTCCCTTAGATCAGCAGCGGCTTGTACGGAACCCGATTGATGCATTTGTGTTGGCGAAGCTCAATGAGCAGGGCATGGCACTCTCGCCCCAAGCCGATCGGCGCATCCTGATCCGCCGAGTCCATTATGACCTGATTGGTCTGCCCCCATCGCCTGAAGAAGTCGACCAATTTGTCAATGACGACGATCCAAAGGCGTATGAGAAACTGGTGGATCGCTTGCTCGCCTCGCCACGCTATGGCGAGCACTGGGCGCGGCATTGGCTCGATGTCGTTCACTATGCCGACACGATGGGATTTGATAAAGACAAGGTCCGTCGCAACGCCTGGCCATACCGTGATTACGTCATCCGCTCATTCAATCAGGACAAGCCGTATCGCCGGTTTGTCAGAGAGCAACTCGCAGGCGACGTGTTCTACCCCGGCACGACTGATGGGATCGTTGGTCTGGGCTTTATTGCCGCTGGCCCGTTTGATTTTGTCGGTCAGACCGAGATCGAGGACGGGAAGATTGAAAAGAAGCGTGTCCAGAACCTGGACCGAGACGACATGGTCAGTTCGACCATGACCACGTTTGTAAGCACAACCGCAGATTGTGCCCGCTGTCACGATCACAAGTTCGATCCAATCTCGCAGGAAGACTATTACCGGCTGCAGGCGGTTTTTGCTGCGGTTGACCGGGCGGAGCGGCCCGTGGACTTCAATCCCGAGATTGCGGAAAAGCGGTACGCGCTTCAGCAGAAGCTTGATGGGCTGGCGCAACTGGGTGAAGCGAATAAGGCAGAGGTCGCTGGCCTCAAGAAAGAGCTTGCATCGCTGCCAAAGCCTGGTCTGGTGTACGCAGCGGCGACAGAGTTCAAGAAGGTCGCCCGGTTCAGGCAGACTGGGGGGCAGCCGCGTCCTATTTTTGTGCTTAAACGAGGAAGTGAACGCGCTCCAGATATGCAGATCGGTGCAGTTCGTCCCGGTGCCTTGTCGGCGCTGGAGCACCTGCAATCACATTTTCATCTTCCAGAACAACACGATGAGTCCCAACGCCGTGCCGCACTGGCGGACTGGATTGTTGATGATCAGAACCCTTTAACCTGGCGATCAATCGTCAACCGCACGTGGCAGTATCACTTCGGTCGGGGCATTGTGGACTCGCCCAACGACTTCGGCTTGATGGGGCGCAAACCAACGCACCCCGAGTTGCTCGATTGGCTGGCAGTCGAATTCCGCGACTCGGGCCAGCGCATGAAGAGGTTGCACCGCATGATCTGCTTGAGCACGACTTACAGGCAGGCTTCATCCCACAACAGCAAGTATGCGCAGATTGATGCGGAGAATCGATTCCTTTGGCGGATGAACCGTCGCCGACTTACTGCAGAGTCGATCCGTGACAGCATCCTGCTTATTTCAGGGAAAATGAATGAGCGCATGGGCGGCCCCGGCTACAAGGCGTTTGGCTTTAAAGACGACCACTCGCCGCACTACAAGTATCACGAGTACAACCCGGATGATCCCAAGACACATCGCCGATCGATCTACCGCATGGCTGTGCGCAGCGTGCCCGACCCCTTGATGACCACACTTGATTGCGCAGACCCTTCGATCAACGTGGCGAAGCGCACTGAAACCACAACGGCCCTGCAAGCCCTTGCTTTGCTGAACAATAAGTTCACGGTCCGAATGGCGGAGCATTACGCCGCCCGTCTTCAGGCAATGCACGATAAGCCGGCCGATCAGATCCGTTCCGCTTTCCGCCTGGCGATTGGTCGGAACACGACACCGCAGGAACATGAGACCGTGATGGCTATTGCCGATGAGCACGGCTTGGCCAACGCCTGCCGGTTGATCTTTAACCTTAATGAGTTTGTCTTTATTGATTGAAGCAGTCAGGAACGATCAATCATGATGACGCGACGCGAAATGTTATGGGGACTGGGCGGAGGCTTAGGCGGGATTGCCCTTGCTGGCATCCTGATGGATGAGGGCCTACTTGCCGCGGAAGGCGGTGCCGTGCCATTGCGTCTGCATCACAAGCCCAAAGCCAAACGCGTCATCCAACTGGTCATGTCCGGCGCGGCCAGCCAGTGCGACACCTTTGATTACAAGCCACGGCTGATCAAGGACCATGGGAAGAAGTGGGACCCGGGCGAGCAGGTTGAGTTGTTTCAATCATCACCTGGTAAAACGCTCAAGTCGCCCTGGGACTGGAAGCAGCGTGGCGCGTGCGGCAAATGGATGAATGACTGTGTTGCGCCGCTAGGTGATTGTGTCGATGACATGGCGTTCATACACAACATGGTCAGTAAGTCCAATGTTCATGGGCCTGCAACCTTTATGCAGGCCACTGGATTTATCCTGCCCGGTTTTCCATCGGTCGGCGCGTGGGTCAGCTACGGTCTTGGCCGCATGACCGACAACCTACCGACGTTTGTGGTGCTGCCTGACCCACGCGGCTTTGCGCCGAACGGGCCAAAGAACTGGGGGGCCGCGTTCCTTCCCGCCGAGCATCAGGGCACCATGATCCGCCCCAGTGCTGTGAACCCGATTAACGACCTGTTCCCTCCCAATCAGGCGAAGTACATCAATCCGCAGAGTGAGAAGGATGTACTTGCTGCGCTGGAACGATTGAATCTGGAGCACGCCGAGACACGAGAGGGTGACACTCGGCTTGACGCACGTATTCGTAGCTACGAGTTGGCCGCCCAGATGCAGCTCAGTGCACCTGAAGTGTTGGACATCTCACAGGAGCCGGATCATGTGTTGGAGATGTATGGCGTGGACGCAAAGGATACGAAGACGCAGGACCCCATGAACGAAGGGGAGGAGACGCGTTTCTTCGGTAAGAACTGCCTGATCGCTCGTCGGCTTCTCGAACGGGGTGTGCGGTTTGTACAGGTCTGGTCCGGTGCCGACAACGGTCACCCACGCCGTAACTGGGACTCACACGAAGACCTGAAACGCGACCACTGGCCATTAGGTCGTGGCATGGCCCGGGGTAGCGCGGCGCTGTTGAAAGACCTCAAACAACGCGGCATGCTCGAAGACACGATTGTTCTCTGGACCACCGAGTTCGGGCGAATGCCTTGCAGTCAAGGAAGTAAGGGCCGCGATCACAACCCGTTTGGCTTTACCAACTGGCTGGCCGGTGGTGGCATCAAGGGTGGCACGACTTACGGCCCGAGCGACGAGTGGTCATGGAAACCCGCCGAACCGGACAAGGCCACCTACTGTTACGACGTCCATGCCACGATCCTTCATCTGCTGGGTATTGACCACACCAAGCTTACCGTCCGTAATGGCGGTATCGATCGCAGGCTGACAGATGTACACGGGCATGTCATCAAGGACATTCTTTCATAACCGTTGATGCCGTAGTTAAAACACGTGAAGCAGCATTGAAGAATGAGGTTTACTTATTTGTGTAAGTCGTTTCGGTTACTAGATTTGGCAGTCGCTTAGCTGCAACCTTTCTGGGCTAACGTTGTAGGAATTCCAGTCACACCAGTTTTGCTCGTTATGGAGACAACAGATGATTAGACATGGGTTCTTTGGCGGAATACTTGGCCTGCTCGCTCTGGCGATCCTCCTTAGTGCATTCTTTCATGTAGATGAAGAATCCCGGGCAAATCCTGGTGATAATCGCGTGTCGGAACAGGCTGCCGTGATCAAGGACGATGACTCTGTCGGCTATCCCTCATTTATGAGCCCGCATTCGAACCCGATCGCCATCGTGGGTGACAGGGTGTTCGTTGCGAATACACCCGCCGATACCGTGGATGTCATCCACCGGGTGACTCGTCAGGTTGTGGAACGGATTAAAGTCGGCATCGACCCGGTCAGCCTTGCCGTTCGTCCGGACGGCAAGGAGGTGTGGGTCTCCAATCACATCTCGGATTCTGTAAGTGTGATTGATAACGACCCAAAGAGTCCAACCTATCTGCATGTCGTTGCGACCGTTCAGGACATCGACCCGAGGTTGAAAGCGACGCGGTTTGATGAGCCGGTCGGCATTGCATTTGCCAGCAACGCAAAAGCATATGTCGCGTTGTCTTCTGAGAACACAATTGCCGTCATTGATGTGGCCTCAAGGCAGGTCATCAACAGGCTCAAGATCAATGCTCAAGATCCTAGAGCGATCACGGTGCGTGGTGATCGGCTCTACGTGATCCCATTCGAGTCGAACAACAAGACGCAACTCTCAGGCGGCAACAAGAAAGACATCGACGGCGAGCTTGTGACGTTCGATGCATGGGAACACTCCGTTCGCGTCAACAATATTCTGTCGCTGGGCCACGTCACCGACATCGTTAAGCACCCACGTGTTCCCGATCGCGATCTCTATGTCTTCGACACGAAGACGGACAAGCTCATCGAGACAGTTGATACGCTCGGTACGCTTTTGTATGGGCTAGCGGTTGATTCCAAAGGGCGCGTTTTCATCGCGCAAACAGATGCTCGAAACGAGGTGAATGGGCGTGCAGGGACCAGTCGACACAGCCTGAAGGAGATGGAAAACCGTGCGTTCCTGAATCAGATTACGCGCGTGGATACCGTTGGCACTACTACAAAGAAGCCGAGTTTCTTCAATCTCGAGCCACTGCCACCACAACATCCCAAGAGGGGCCAGGCGCTGGCGACCCCCTTTGCGATCAAAGTCAGCCCCGACGACAAGACTCTGTATGCTTCCGCAGCAGGATCGGACAAACTCTTCACGGTTGATGCTGCCAGTGGCGAAGTCCTGGGCAGTGTTGGAGTCGATGCAGTGCCTCGGGGGATTGCACTCGAATCGCGTCGCAGCAAGACCTACCGAGCATGGGTACTCAACGCGGTGGCCAATACGGTCTCACTGGTGGATGTGAGCAACAGGTCCAGGCCCAAGGTTGTGAATACGATCACATTGCAGGACCCAACGCATCCAGCAGTCAAGCGTGGCCGCATCGTCTTCAATTCCGCTTCAGCCTCGACGACGCAGACGTTTTCCTGCGCCAGCTGTCACCCCGACGGTCACACGGACCAGCTGCTGTGGGTACTGAAGACACCCATTGTTACGGGCGGTACGCAGATTATGCCGCGGTCAACGATGCCGATCCGCGGCCTTCGTGACACCGAGCCTTTTCACTGGGATGGGATCCCCGGCGATCCCTATGGCGGCATCAACTCCGCGAGTCTGAATGCCCATGTTGAACCCAACAGTAAGCGCAATGACCCCGTCAGCAGTGCACGTCACCTGATCGATGGCGGTCTAGCTTCGACCATGATGATGGTTGGCGATGAGACGATGAATGATGAAGGCAAGGCCGGCGAGCTATCCGCCGCACAGCGCGATGACCTTGCCCGGTTCCTGCTCAGCGTGCCATACCCGCCTGCCCAAAGACGACCTGTTGACAACGTGGTGTCTAAAGATGCCATGGAGGGCTTCGAGCTTTTCCATATCAGTGGAGACAATGACCCCTCGAAAGCACGTCCAAACGTGTGTGGTGACTGTCATCGCATGCCGCATTGGGTAAGCACCAATACGCCCGGCTCAGGCATGGATGCACCGACGTGGCGCGGCGCATACGACCGCTTCCTGATCCTCCCCCAAGGCCGGTTAAACATTATTGGCTTAGATTTTTATCGCCGTGTTGCTGAGGAAGGCCAGGATGAGCGTAAGATCTGGCAGTTCTCATGGGGTGGACGAAGCCGATTTGATCCCGTCTGGAACATGGTGCTTGAAGGAAGCACCGGTTATTCCGGAACGTTTGCCCGGCAGGTCACGCTTGATGAGCAGACCGTCAAGGACGATCTAAATCGCACCCTGTTGGAAGATTTGGAGACAGGTGCGCGGGAAGGTGCTGTTGTTCTCGAACTGGAGGGCGTCGTTCTGCAGGGTTCCGATCGTGGATCGGCTGACATGCGGTATGAAGTCGGCGAGCGAGGTTGGGCATATGTCGGACAGGATGGCCGTGGTCAGAGTTACAGTTCGCAACAGTTGCTTTCTCTGGCAGCCGCAGGGAAGTTTGTTGGAACATTTACGGCACGCCATGGGCCTAAGTCAGATCTAGAAAACCCTCAGCCGGCACTCTGGACGCTTGGCCCGATTGAGCAGCAGCGGGGCAAGCAGCAGTTCCCAATTCTGCACGCTGGTAAGAAAAGCATGATGGTCAGCGGCAGGTACTTCGGAAACGATGCCAAAGTGTTTGTCGATGGCAGGCTTGTATCTGGCTCTGTTCGATTGGAAGGGAAAGAGCGCGTTGTTATTACGCTCGCGGATCTCCCCGAGGCGGGTATGCACCTGCTTCAGGTTCAAGCACCGGGTGGGCAGTTCAGCAATGACTTCATCTTCTTTGTTGCCACGGATGCGTCCGGCGCTGAGGCACTGAGGCGTGAACTCTATGGAACAGGACCGAATCAAGGGTATGCGTTTGACGATGCGATCGCTCGAGGTGATCTTGATCGCGTTAAGCAAATGATCAAACTAGGTGCGCAGATCAATGCGCGGAAACCCGACGGCGGCTCAATTCCTTTAAGCACCGCATCACTCCACGGACGCATTGAAATCGTGCGCTATCTGATTCAGAAGAAAGCCAATGTCAACGGGACGAATCAAGACGGGAATACACCATTGCATGTCGCGGCATTTCTCTGCCGAGGTGACATTGTCCGTCTGCTTCTTAAGAATGGAGCGTCCGTAGAGATCAAAAACGAGCGTGGCGAAACACCGGTCGACGTTGTCTCAGGTGGATGGAGCGGAGAATTAGCCGAGTTCTATACATCCATCGGCAATGCGATCGGATCGGAGATCGATCTGGACTTAATCCGTCGAGAACGACCCAAGATGGCGGAAATGCTTCGTGAGAGCGCAAGGGACTGAGATCTGTATGCTGCTTTGATATCAGGCAATGTATGTGAAAAATAGAAAGCTGATTGATCTGGCAAATTGTTCAGCAGCAGCTCTGTTGCCCAGAACACTTCTACTTGACCTCTGATCGGGTGAGATAATCCATTTGTATAGCTATTTTGAAGGTATTTCAAGAATCCTCAGATTTTCATTTGACCTTTCCAGATGTTGCGTATGATGGGGCCTCGAGCGGAGTCTGCATCTAATGGAAGAACCCGTTCGACGATTCACTTCTTGAAATATCTTCAATTACTCGCTTGAGGAGCCCGACATGGCTGAACCCACCGAAGACGATCTCGCGCAGGCAGAGATGCTTGTCCATGCCTACGACCAGGTCCGCGCCGAACTGTCCAAGGTCATCGTCGGGCAGGAAGATGTGATCGAGCAACTCATGATCGCGATCCTCTCACGCGGGCACTGCCTGCTGGAGGGTGTGCCAGGCCTGGCCAAGACGCTGATGGTCCGCTCCCTTGCTGAGGCCATGCACCTGGGCTTCCGCCGCATCCAGTTCACGCCCGACCTGATGCCTGCCGACATCACCGGCACGGACATCATTCAGGAGGACCCGACGACCGGGCACCGCGAACTGATCTTTGAGAAAGGCCCGATCTTCAGCCAGATGCTCTTGGCCGACGAGATCAACCGGACGCCTCCGAAAACTCAAGCCGCACTGCTTGAAGCGATGCAGGAACACAGCGTCACGGTGGGCGGCAAGACCTATTTACTCGATGAGCCGTTCTTTGTTCTTGCGACCCAAAACCCGATCGAGCAGGAAGGCACCTACCCGTTGCCTGAGGCACAGCGCGACCGCTTCCTTTTAATGGTCAAGGTCGACTACCCTGATCGTGATCAGGAGCGTCAGATTGTTCTGCAGACGACCGGCTCGAGTGAGGGCAAGATCGAGCCCATTCTCACGGGTGAACAGATCGAACAGTGCCAAGAAGTTGTGCGCAAGGTACCTGTGCCCGAGCACGTGATGGACATGGTGCTGGACCTGGTTCGCACTGCCCGGCCGAGCGACCCGGATTCGCCGGCATGGGTCAAGGAGTTCATCGAGTGGGGCCCGGGCCCACGTGCCTGTCAGCACCTGGTGCTGGGCGGCAAGGTGCGGGCGCTCCTGAACAAGCGTACGCACGTCACCGCGGATGACATCGAGGCGCTGGCCAAGCCGGTCCTGCGTCACCGACTGGCGCCGACGTTTGCGGCCGAGGCGGAGGGCATCGCTGTCGACAACCTGATCGACAAGCTTGTGTCGTTGGCCAAGGAACAGCATCAGGCCAAAGTGATCTAAGTCGGCTCTTACCAATGGTTGAAGGTGCCTACAAATTGATTTATTGCGAAGCTTCAACTGGGGTTGTGTTGAATCACGACGGTTCGTGGTGGCGTAACGACAGCGGGATTAAGCAGTACCAACCTACTTTCGAATCTCTTAACGAGGCGCGGAAACAGAAGGACATACTGCTTGGCCAAAATCCGAAAGGCGAAGTGTCGATCCTGCTTAATAATGAATTACTAGAGGTTCACAGGGAAACAGCAAACTAAGCTCTATGCCGATTACTGATCACATCACGCCCGCCGATCTCAAATCGATCGGCAACCTCAGCGTGCTCGCCCGCACGGTGGTAGAGGGTATGAATACCGGCCTGCACCGTTCGCCGGACAAAGGTGCGTCTATCGAGTTCAAGCAGCACCGGCCCTATGTGCCCGGCGACGACCTGCGTAACCTCGACTGGAAGGTTTTTGCAAAGTCTGATCGCTTTTATATCCGTGAGTACGAGCAGGAAACGAACCTCCGCGCAACGATCCTGCTCGACTGTTCCGGGTCGATGCGCTACACCTCGCCGATCGAAGCGTCACGCGGATCCAAGCATGAGTATGCGGTACGCCTCGCAGCCTGCCTCGTCTACCTGATTGTTCGGCAGGCGGACTCGGCGGGGCTGGTGACCTTCGACACCAAGGTGCGCAACTACATCCCGCCACGCGCTCGGCCCGGGCACGTGGGTGTGCTGCTGGATGCGATGAAGGACTCGAAGATCGGTGGCGAGACCGACCTCGGGCAGGTGCTGCGTGATACGTCGGCGAAGGTTAAGCGACGCGGGCTCGTCATCCTGATCAGCGACTGCTTTGCCGATGTCCCGGCGATGCTCCGTGGGCTTGCGCATTACACGCACGCACGTCACGACGTGATGGTCTTTCAATTGATGGACCCTGACGAACTGACATTCCCATTCAAACGCTGGCATCGCTTCGACTGCCTCGAAGTTGCAGATAACCGACAACTGATCGATCCGGTTCAGTTGCGCAAGTCTTACCTGCAGCATCTTGAGCAATACCGCAATGACCTGCGCACAGCATGCAGGCGGCAGCGCGTTGACCTGGTGGAACTGACGACCGACCAGCCTTATGCGGACGCGCTGGCGGCATACCTCGCACGCCGACACTATCTGGCAAGGAGGTCCGGCCGATGACCTTCCTTAACATTGCATTGATTGGCGGTGTGCTGGCGTTCAACATCCCCTTGATCATCCACCTGCTGAATAAGAACCGATACCAGCGCGTCGACTGGGGCGCGATGTTCCTGCTCGAGCAGGTCGTTCGGCAGAACCGTAAACGCGTCAAGCTTGAACAGATCATCATGCTGCTGGTGCGGTGCTCGATCCCGGTGCTGCTGGCACTGGCAATGGCCCAGCCGATTCTGAGTGGCTGGCAGAAACTGATGGGCTCTACGCCCGGTTCGACCGTGGTCATGTTGGACTCGAGTTACTCGATGCAGGCCCGTGATGAGGGGGCCAGGGCTCTGTCTCGTTTCGATCTGGCACGCGAACAGACACAAGGCGTTCTCAATGCGCTGCCTGAAGGAAGCCAGGGCCAGGTCGTTCGCGTAGGCGGTGGGTTCGACCCGGTGACGCAGACGCTGACGCCCGAGTTGGACCGCGTCGGTACTCGGCTGGATGAGTACGAGGCCGACCGATCATTGGCCGATGGTCCTGCGGCACTGCGGCAGGGCGTGACCAGCTTGGGTGAGGCGAACACGATCAAGCGCGACCTCGTGCTTGTCAGTGACTTTCAGCGTGTCAGTTGGGCGGAGGATTCGGGTGTAAAACGCGATCAACTCTTGGAAATGATCGACAATATGCCGGTCCGCCCGGAGATTGTGTTCATGCCGGTATCTGGTGAGACCGGACGCAACCTCTCTGTGACATCTGTTGATCTGTCCTCGCGGGCGGTCGGCGTGGGACAGCGCGTACGCGTGGTCGCCAACGTGCTTAACACGTCGGAAGACGATGCGCCGGACACCCCGGTGCTGCTGCGTGTCGATGGTGTCGATGAGCAGACTCAGCGTCTGACGATCGCCGCGGGCGAATCGGCCGGCCTGGTGTTCTTTCATAAGTTCGACGAGGGTGGGCCGCACACGATCGAAGTCGCACTCAGTGATGGTGTTCTTGCCGCGGATGATACTTATCGTGTTGCAGTCAACGTGATCGAGTCGCTTCCGGTGCTGCTGGTCAGTGGCGATCGTGGTGATCGGGCCGAGTCGCGCCCATTCCCCGAGAACGAAACGGACTTTCTTGAGGTTGCGCTCCAGCCTTTTGCAGCATCCGCCGATGCCCCTTTGGCGGACTTGATCGATGCGCAGGTCGTCGCGCCAAACGCGGTTGACGAAAAGGCGCTTGAAGGTAAGCGCGTTGTCTTACTGGCCAACGTGCCGGGCCTCACGGACAAGCAGATTGAGCTGTTGGAGGAGTTCGTGAATGGTGGTGGTGCGCTGCTTGTTTTTCCTGGTGATCGCGTCGATGCCAAGCGATTCAATACCCAGCTCTATCAGGAAGGCAAAGGCCTGTCGCCTGCTGAACTCATTGCGTTGACGGGGCAAGGTTTCGGCTTCGATGGCGGTGCAACGCTACTGGACGAACGCTTCGAGCACCCGGCACTTGCGCTATGGAACGACCCGGCCAACGGCTCGCTGACCGATGCTGCGTTCGAACGCTGGTATGAACTCAAGCCAGAGGATGAGGCGCAGATCATTGCTCGGCTTAATACAGGTCACCCGCTGCTTGTCCGACGCGAGGTCGGCGAGGGTGTGGTCATCCTTGGCGCTGTGCCAATTGATGCGGACTGGGGAAGCCTGCCGACGACCCCGGCGTATCTCCCGCTGATGCAGCGTCTCATCGCTTTTGCAGCGACACATGCTGAGCCTGACAGCAATGTCATGGTTGGCCAACCGATCATCGCGCTGCTTGATGAAGAACCGGGCGCCGACAAGCTTATCTGGCAAACGCCCAGCGGTGAGCGTTTGAAACGCGAGGTCCAGGAGCGGGGCGGGCGTTGGTTATGTATGTTTAACAAGACCGATGAGCCGGGGACATATCGCCTGCTGATTGAGGACGAACCGCAGCGCGTCTTCGCTGTTAACCTCCCGCGAAATGAATCGGACCTGCGTCGGCTTGGCGATGGTGAGTTAGCCGAACTCGCCGCCTCGATTGGTGCCAAGATCATCGAGGATGCCGATGCATACGCAGAACATGACCGTAACCGTCGTCATGGCCGACCGATCTGGCAGGTTCTTTGGGTCATGCTGCTTGTGCTCGTGTTCGGCGAGTTGTTGCTGCAGCAGTGGTTCACCAAGGGGGGGCGGGCATGACGGAACTGCGATTCACCGCTGACCTGCCAATGTGGCTGATTCTCGTCGCCGCCTTGGCACTGCCGACTTTGGCCTGGTTGATCTATCGCCGCGAACTTCGGCAGGGTGTCTGGGGCATTGTGCTGCCCGGCTTACGTGCACTCGCTGTGCTGCTGATCGTACTGATGCTCGCGGGGCCTGAACTCGTACACAAGACCGGTGAGGATCGGCGGGGTCGTGTGGTCCTGCTGGTCGATCGTTCTGCCAGCATGGGTGTCAGCGATCCGCAGATTAAAGATGAAGCGCGTGAGAAACTGCTTGAAGCATTGGACATCGCCGAAGAAGACTTCGATGAGATGCCCCGGCTTGAGCGAGCCGAGAAGATTGTCTTCGATCTGGATAGAGGATTGCTGTCCGAATTGCGCGGCAAATATGCCGTTGACATTATCGAGTTGCGAGGCGATAAGTCCGAGTTGCTCTGGACTTCGAGCGAAGACGATACGCCCCCGGACGGTTTTGAAGATCTGGAGGGTTCGGAATCCACCGACCTGGGCGGGTTTATCACACGCACGCTCGATGACGCGGAGGAGACCTCTGCTGGTCGACTGGTCTTTGCGCTTCTAACGGACGGTCGCCATAACCAAGGTGATCCGTTAGGTCAGGTCGCAGTCCGTGCGCGGGCGGCAGGGGCACCGGTTCATGCGATCGCTCTTGGCGCGATCGATCCACCACACGATCTGGCGGTTGCGGGCATCGACCACCCCCCGACGGTTCTTCCCGACGATCGAATCACCGGATCGGTTGCGCTGATCGATGCGATGCCGGCCGGCAAGCCATTCACCCTGGAGATCGTCGCTGAAGACAAAGTGATGTGGTCGGCGCGGCAGGTCACGGTTGGCGGCGGATTTTCACGGTCGATCGAGTTCGATTTCCCGGCTGAACAGGCTGTGGAATTGGTACAGCAGCAATCACCCGATGGACTGACCCAGAACCAGGTCCCGGTGCCTCTGACGGCACGCATCGTTGGGCTCGAAGAAGACTTGGAAGAACGTAACAACGAAATGTCATTCCAGGTTCGTGCAGTGACCGGTAAACGGCAGATGCTGATCCTCGCCGGCCGTGCACGCTGGGAGATGCGTTATCTGGATTCAATGTTTACCCGTGACCCACGCTGGGAAGTCACGACGCTGATGGGTGGCCCCGGTGTCGGCAGGGCTTGGCAGCGTTCCGATGAGGGTGAAGCGTTTCCCAAAACGAGGGAACGCTTGTTCGCGTACGACGTCGTGGTGCTTGGTGAACTACCCAAGGGCACGTTGTCCGACGAAGAACTGACTTGGCTGTATGAGTTCGTTTCCAACCGCGCCGGTGGGCTCATTGTCATGGACGGCCGGCGTGGGCACTTCGCATCCTATGGCGATTCGCCGATTGCACCGCTTCTGCCTGAGCGGCTGGATCAACCTACGCTCCGCCCGAATGGTTTGTTACTCACCGCGCAGGGGCAGAGCAATGCGACGCTCCGGCTTGAACCTGATGCTCAATTGAATAATGAGACTTGGGAGAATCTTCCTTCGCCGACATATGTCGCGCCGATCAAGCCAAGTGCAGGCATTGACCAAGTGTTGGTCGAGGTTGGTGTAGGCCGTGCCGATGATCCGCCAATGCCCGCGGTGTTGACCCGCCGAGTAGGTGCCGGGTGGGTCTGGTACAGCGCGATCGACGAGACCTGGCGCTGGCGGCGGGACGTTGAGTCGCTCTACCAGAATCGATATTGGCAACAAGTTACGAACCGTGTGGTCGAACCGCTCTACGCCTCCGAAGACAAATTTGTATCACTTGGCGTTGATGATGCTGTCGTCGAGTCTGGCAGCGAGATCCCTGTGCGTGTCCGACTACGTGATGATGAGGGCAAGCCCAGGCTTTCTGCTGAAGCAAGCGTGTACCTGGAAACTCAGGAAGGCGAACGGATCGTCCGCGCTGCGCTCTCGCCTGATGCCGTCGAGGGGGGGCGATTTACCGCTGAGCTAGAGGCATCGGTTGCGCCTGGTATTTACCGGGTCGGTGTTGAAGTTGATGGTGTGTCTGAGTCAGACCTACTGGCAAAGACGCTCGTGACGATCCTTGGGACCGACTCGGCCAGTGGCGAATTAGCAGACATCACTTTGAATCGTGAACTGTTGGACACGCTTGCACAGACCACCGGTGGCCAGGTGCTGGCCGAGCATGAAGCGAACGAACTACCGGGCCTGCTTGAGGGCCTTTCATCAACAAACATTCAGGAACAGGTGTCGGCACTCTGGATTGGCTGGCCCTGGTTTGCCTCAGTTGTAGGCATCCTCGCCTTGGAATTAGGACTAAGACGCCGGCTTGGCATGCTTTGATGCCGTAGTAATTCGGACAGTCGAACAAGGAGTCGTCACATGGCTTACGAGCAACTCGACCCGACAACCCGACAGAAGCTTCGCGAACTCGGCCGCCGCCGCCGCACGCTGCTGCTGATGCGTGCGGGTTTTGCGGGGATCCTGACGCTGCTGGTCACCATGGCACTGGTTGCTACCGTTGATCGCCTGGTCGTACTTAGTCAGGCGGTCCGCATTGCCCTGTCGTTGACTGCATACTGCTCTGTCGTCACGGTGGTGTATCTCGTCAGCCTGCGTTATCTGTTGCGATTCCCCTCCCAGGCTCAGCTTGCGAAGTTGATCGAGTCGGCCGAGCCCGCGCTGCGCGAAGACCTGGTCTCTGCCGTCGAACTCGCAAAGGATGCCGGCTCGATGTACGACTCGCCGGCGTTCCGTGAAGTTCTGCAGCGCAATGTTGCCAGACGTGTTCAGCGGGTTGACACACAGGCTGTCCTGCCTTGGAAACTCATCGCATGGTGGGCGGGTGTATCAACCGGCATGCTGGTGATTACAGTCGCGCTGATCCTGACGCCGGGTCTGCGCTACGGCGATTTGCTTGCGCGTGCATTGATGCCGACAGCAGAGCTGGATCGCGTGTCGGATGTCCGGATCACGATCCTGAGCCCGGAGCTTGACGAACAGGGCCGAGTGCCCATGAACGCAGAGCTGCCTGTCCGTGTCGAGGTGACCGGCGGCGAGTTTGATCAGGTCATGATCGAACTTGTTGACAACAAGGGTGCAGACGAGGGCTTGCGGATGAGCGAGGAAGCCGAATCTGATAAGCATTTCGTCGCGAAGATCGCGGTCGGCGATCAACCGCTGAAGTTCCGTGTGCGTGCAGGTGATGGTCTGACCCGGTATTACAAGCTGGACCCGACGGCCCGGCCATCGATCGCCCGCTTCAACCAGATCGTCCAGCACCCCGAGTACACCGGCTGGGATCCGACGCGAATTACTGACGGTGATGGCTCGATCAATGCTTTGGTCGGCTCGGTCGTGGATCTCACTCTCTCCGCAAACCAACCGATTAAGTCGGGCAAACTTGTAGTTGAGTCGCCCGATGGTGAGAAGACGTTCCCGCTCTATGTCGATCCAACCGATGCGACGGTTTTACGGACTTCACTGCCGATTAAGGATAGTGGCGCGTACCGTGTTGATCTGGTTTCTCTGGATACCGCATTTATTAATGACAATGCCAGACGGTATGAGGTCAACGCGATGCCGGATAAGCTTCCGGTCGTATCGCTTAAGTCGCCCAATGGCACAACAGGCGAGCCGACTGATGCGCTCTTGAAGTTGACCGGGCGTGCCGGTGATGATGTTGGGCTGCGTGAGGTGTTCAGCGAGGCGCGTGTCAACGGCGGGTCTTGGAATCGGGAACTGGTCAGCTTAGGCCGACGAGGCGCGATTGATACGCCGCTGGATTTGCTTCCAATGGGACTCAGTGAGGGTGACGAGGTCGAACTGCGTCTGACGGCGGTCGATCTTGCCGGCCATAAGGCGCACTCGGCGGTTGCGCGCGTTGTGGTTACGCCGGACGGGCTTGGCCTGCCGATGATCAGTTCGACCGCGGATATGCGGGCTCTGCTCGAAGAGCTTGAACAGACGATCGAGCTGACCGATGAGGCAAAGAAGAAATATCAGGAAGCCGCGCGCGGTGATGGTATCGCCCGTCGTCAGGCACAGACCCATGCCCTGATCGCTGAGTCGGAACTTACTGACCAGCTCAACAAGGCGGGTCGTGCATTAATGATCGCACTCGATTCGTCTCGCGGCGGCTCGGATGCAGATCTACTGGTGGCTGTTGGCCGGGCAGTTGCGGACGCCAGAATGTATCTCGCCACCTCCCCTGTAAACGTCAATGACAACAAGGCGATGGGCGAAGCACAGCGGTCGATCGATCATGCTCGAGGCGTATTGCATCGTCGCATGATTGATTTAAAAGCGCGTGTGGCAGCCCTGGAAATGGCAGTCATCGTGCAGCAGGGCCGATCGCTTTCAGGTGACATCGAGACCGCAATGCAGCGTTCCGAACGGGATCGGCAGATCGATCCTGATTTGGGTGCACAGCGACTCAACCGCCGACTTGCGCTATCCGTCTCGCAGGCCCAGCAGCTTACGGCTCGGATGACCACGCTTGCGAAGACCGGCAATCTGCGCAGCTATCGAGATCGTCTGGAACAATCTGCCGACCTGCTGAAGAAATCACTCGGCGAGTTCCAGAAATCATTAGAAGATGGTGCAGACCTGGAATCGCTGCAGGCCTCAGCCGCGCGTCTACGTGACGGGCTGATCGAAGCGGATAAGCGCCAGTGGCCCAGTTGGGTTTATGCCGCCGATCAGGACCGTGATGAGCAGCGTCGGCAACATACGATCCATCTTGATGCCGAACTGATCGGCCGATTGGCAAGGGAGGCAAAGCAGGGCAGGCTGGCACAAGCGGTTGGTCCGGTGATCGAACGACTGCGTGAGCGTGCTGCGATTGAAGAAGCAAGGCCTAAGCCGGATAACGCGTTCGTCGCCTTGACGGGTATTGCAGCGACGGGTTTGGGGCAGGTTGCGATTGGTTCAGATGTTGAGTTTGGTGAATCTGCGGACAAACGCATAGACCGCATTTACAAGGCGTATCGAACGATCGAGCGGGTTCAGGGCCTCGCTGATCTCCGCACGATGGTGGTCGCACTGGCCATCGCTGAACGTGATGGATCAACGACTCGACTTGGTCTGGAACATCGCTTGGATTGGTCTGCGATTGAGCCACGGTTCGATCCGGTCGAAAAGGCTCTCAATCATGAGCAAGGCCTGAAAGAAGCCGCTCAACGCACACGCGATGCGCGGCATTCAGAAGAGGCTCGCGATGTGAGCCGGGCTTTTAATGACCGGCGAGACGCGAATAAGCCTGCGAATACGGTTTATGAAGAACTCGAAGCCATCGCGCGTATGCTGGCGGAGGCGCTCGACGCTGCGGCCCCGGCACTGGCAGAAGCCCGTGAGGAGCTGTCTGCTCAGACACCATCCCTGCCCAAGCGGATGCGGGACTTGGCTCAGCGTGCGGAACAGTTGTCCAAAGAAACACAAGAGGCGGCAGAGCAGGCAGTTGAATCAGAAGAGCAGGAAGTCATCGAGCGTGCCGAGGAACTTGCTCAAAAGCAGGAGCGGGTTGAGGCGGCGCTGAATGCTTTGGCGCAGGAGATGCGTCGTGAAGCAAACCAACAGGACCTGTTTACCGAGCAGGGGCGCGAGACAGCGCGCGACTTCGACGATGCCGTTGCCATGCTCAAGCCTGATGCGGAGAAGGCTGCCGAACAACTCGAGCTGGCCCAGCGTGAAACGACACGCGAGCACGAACGGCCCGAAGCGATCGCTGCCGCCGCTGAGGCTCAACAGGAAACCGCTGAAACACTTAAGCAGCTCGCTGAGCATTTTGAAAATCTTGAGCAAGGCGATCCCGCCGCCGAGCAAACCCGCCAAGCTTTGCGTGATGCCGAGCAGGAGCTGGGCATCGACCAGGAACTCGGTAAGCAGTTTGAGCAGATGGAGAAGCTCGCGGAACTTGCTCAGCTCAGCGATGAAGAGCGTTACGAACAACTTGAAGCTCAGCTTCAACAAGACCGCATCATGCAGCGTGAGTTGGACAAGATTGCGGAAGATCTTGCCGAGCGTGCACAGCAGCGCCTTGAAGAATCTGCCGATCAGGAGCGTGCATTGGCGGAAGAGTTGAACCGCGCCGCTGCCGAAGCTGAGCGATCGGTTGATCCTACCGAGAAGGCAATCGATGATCTCGCGCAGCAGGCGCAACAGCTTCAGCAGGAAAAGGTAGCGCCCTTGGCAGGCGAGGCCCAACGAACCGCGCCTGAAGCAAGTGATGATATTGAGCAGGCCCAGGAAGCACTGAATCAAGCGGCCGCTCAGTCCGAGGCAAGTGCACAAGAGGTACAGGAGCAAGGTGCATCCGAGGAGCAAGCCGGTCGGGCGCAAGAGCTTGCCGAGGCCGCGCGTGAAGCAGCGGACGAGTTGAAGCAGGCGGCTCAGGATGCGAAAGCCAGCGCCGAGGCTGCCCAACAGCAACAGCAACAAGCTCAGCAAAAATCTGAACAGGCAAACCAGCAGGGTGCACCCGACGCGCCACAAGCCGCACGTGAAGCAGCCGAAGCTCAGCAGAACGCCGAGCGTGCGCAAGCGGTGCAACAGCAGGCGCAGGATGCTGCGAACCAGGCCGAGCAGCTTGCGCAACAAGCTGAGCAACTTAATGAACAGTTGCAGCAGCAAGCACAAGCCCTGCGTGATGAGGGTGCCGAGCAGCAGGCCGAGCTAGCCGGAGAGGCGCAGCAGGCCTCCGAAGAATTAGCCCGTGCTGCCCGCCATGAAGAACGCCTTGGGCAGCAAGAGCGTGCCGATCAGCTTGCTGATGCATCGCAGGGCACCGAGCAACTCGCAGAACAAACGCTGCCGCAGGCAGCCGACGCGATCGGCGAGGAAGGCTCGCTTGCACAGGCTGAAGAGGCCGCGCGCGGTGCAGAAGAAGCATTCAATGAACAGGCCCAGGCTGTTGAACAAGCCCAGCAGGCGCAAGGCAGTGAAGACAGCGGACAAGAGTCCGGCGAAGCGCAGAGCGGTGAAGGAGAACCCTCGGGGCAAGGCCAGTCTGAAGGAGAAGGCCAGTCTGAAGGAGAAGGCCAGTCCGAAGGGCAAGCTGAGGGTGAGCAAAGCGGCGGTCCGGCTGACGGCGAAGGAGCCGGCGAGCCAGAAGGCCAAAGTGATCAGGGCAGTGAGGCCGAAAGTCAAGGATCCGCTGAAGGAGCCGGAGAAGGCGAAGGTCAGGGTGAGAGCCAGGGTGAAGCGTCTGGCGAAGGTGAAAGCCAGGGGCAGGGCGAAGGCAGTGATGAAGCTCAAGGCCAAGGCGAGGGTGAAGGTGCTGGTGAAGGCGAAGGCCAGGCGGAGGGTGAAAGTACAGGCGAAGGTCAGGGTGAGAGCCAGGGCGAAGGCCAAGGTCAAGGACAGGGAGAAGGTCAGCAGCCTGGCGGCGAGGAAGGATCTGGAGATAGCACTGACCCCGGTCTTCTACCAGGACAATTACCTCAGGCCGTAGCAGAGCAGCTTGCAAGAGAATTGGATCAACTCGACGCACAGTTCAACGGCGACCCTTCTGCTGAATCGTCCGGGCAGTCGCAGGCTCAAGGTCAGGGTGAAGGCGAAGGTCAGGCTCAAGGTCAGGGTGAGAGCCAGTCTTCTTCAGGAGAGGGTCAACAAGCACAAGGCGAAAGTCAGGGGCAAGGCCAAGGAGAAGG
>JBMZAP010000043.1:0-23133 GCA_049611445.1 Phycisphaeraceae bacterium
TTCTTGAACGTTGAGGTCTCGCCGAGGTGGACGATCAGGTCCGCGTAGGCCTTGCGGCTCAGTTCACCTTCTGCAGGCATCGGCAGGTCAACCGGCGAAGACTTCAAGCCTGACATCAGCATCGCGTTGCCGAGTTCCAGGCCGAACAGGCCTTCTGGTGCGGGGGTGAGTAGGTTGTCTTGGCCTTTACCAAAGCGGATCGTATCAATCACGTTCTGTACGATGCGTTGGTGGTTGGGTCGCTTGTCGCCGTCGGCGGGGGTGATCACCAGTTTGTCGGCCGGCACTTCGGCAAAACGCTCCGGGCAGTTCTTCGTGAACTCGTCCACCGGCTCGTGCGTGCGGTAGTAGGTCAGCGTGTGCGCCTCGTCGCCGGGCATCAGGTCGGCGATGAGTGTGCCGTTCTTGCCGACGATCTCAAGGCGGTTGATGCCTGGGGTCTGCCCGGTCGAGGTGATGAAGGTGCCCGAAGCGCCATTGGGCCACTGGAGGATCGCGGTCACATCGTCTTCGACCTCGATGTGGTGATACTTGCCGAGCTCGGCGATCGCGGTGACCTTGCTGGGCTGACCCACGAACCAGCAGAGCAGGTCGAGGTTGTGTGGGCACTGGTTGAGCAGGACGCCGCCGCCTTCGCCTTTCCAGGTCGCACGCCAGCCGCCCGCGTCGTAGTAGGTCTGGGTCCGGAACCAGTCGGTAATCGTCCAGTTGACGCGCATGATCTCGCCGATGCTGCCGTCTTGGCAGAGACGCTTGACCGTCGCCCACTGTGCGAAGGTGCGCTGCTGGAACATGCCCGCGAAGATGAGGTCTGACTTGTCCTTGCGTGCGGCCTTGAATGCATCAATCGTGGCCTGTCCGTCATGTGCTGTGACTGCAAGGGGCTTCTCCGTAATGACGTTGATGCCCTTGCCAAACGCCCGTTGGGCGAAGATCGGATGGGTGAAGTGGGGTGTGGCGATGAGGATCAGGTCCACCTCGCCTGAGTCGATCATCGCCTCTGCGTTCTCAAAGGTCTTGGCACCATGTTTTTCGGCAGACTCTTGCATCGCTGCCGCGTTCATGTCGGTGCACGCGGCATAGGTCAGGCCCTCGACGTCTTTAAAGTAGGACTCGTGGAAGCGTGCCATTGCACCGCCGCAGCCGATCAGTCCCAGTCTTACAGTTTCCATCGTGTCTCTCGATTCGGTGTCTGTTAATCGACGGGCATCTCCCGCCGTGAACGAGCAATTTTACTTGGTTCTGCCCGCCGCGTTGCCGGACCGTTTCGACACTGCTAATCTGCTGTGTTGCACCGCTAGCCCTATACCCCGAGCAACCCCATGTTCCAGTCTGTCCAGCCTGCCCCACCCGACGCGATCCTTGGCCTGACCGAGGCATTCAAGGCCGACCCCAACCCCGGCAAGATCAACCTCGCGGTCGGTGTTTATAAAGACGAGCAGGGCGCGACGCCGACGCTCGCCGCTGTTTCCGCAGCAGAGAAGTGGCTGCTTGATAACGAGCCGACCAAGGCCTATCTCGGTATCGATGGCTCGCCCGGCTATGGCAAGTTCACCCGTGAACTGCTCTTTGGCAAAGACAGCGACCTGGTCAGCAACGGACGTGCCGTCACGTTCCAGTGCCCCGGCGGGACCGGCGCGCTACGCGTGGCGGGGGACTACCTCGTCAACAACCATCCGGGCACGACCCTCTGGCTCAGCGACCCAACCTGGGCCAACCATCACGCCATCTTCCAGGCTGCCGGTCTGCCGACGCAGAAGTATGCCTATCTTGATAGCGAAACGAACGCGCTCGACTTCGCAGCAATGACCGAGGCCCTGTCCGCGGTGAAGCCCGGTGACGTTGTCCTACTGCACGGCTGCTGTCACAACCCGACGGGTGTCGATCCCACCGCCGACCAATGGCGGCAGATTGCGCAGCGGCTCAAAGATGTTGGCGCGCTGCCTCTGATCGACTTTGCTTATCAGGGCTTCGCGGTGGATGTTGATGCCGATGCCGCGGGACTGCGCGAAGTGCTGTCGATCTGTGACGATGTGCTCATCTGCTCGAGCTACTCCAAGAACTTCGGCTTGTACCGAGAGCGTGTTGGCGCGCTGACGGTCGTCGCGCACGATGCGTCACAAGCCGCCGCGGTGCAGAGTCAGGTCAAGACCGCAATCCGTCGCAACTATTCCAACCCACCCGCCCACGGTGCGCTGGTGGTTGAGCATATTCTCTCTGATGGGGAACTCACAAAGCAATGGCTTGACGAGCTCTCACAGATGCGAGGCCGAATCAATGGCATGCGCACGGCCCTGCGCCAGGCCCTTGACAGTCGAGAGGTCCAGCTTAACGCCAACGGCAACGGTTTCATTGAGCAGCAGAACGGCATGTTTACCATGTCCGGCCTGACCAAGGACCAGGTCGCCAAACTCAAGGCTGAGCACGCGATCTACATTGTTGGCAGCGGCCGGATCAATGTCGCAGGGATCACCCCGAGTAATCTGGACACACTCTGTGACGCGATCGCGGCGGTGGTTGCTTGACTCTTTTTTGACCTTCGTGCAACCTTTGTGCCGAGGTCGGCGTAGCAATCAACGACAGTGTTCCTTTCTCGGGTGCGTGCGATGACTCAGATGCAACGGTGGTGGCGGTTTGGCTTGCCGATGGTGGCGGGGGTGTCGCTACTCACCGCGGCGCTGGCGGACTTCTTGTTTTACGATCAGATCGTCGGCTGGACGCTCGGCGGGTTCGTGGCCTGGTTGCTGTTGCTCATGCTGCTGCGCGATGGGCGGAAGCTGCTTCGCGGACCGCGCTGGGCGTGGGGCTGGGCGTTGTCTCTTATGACCACTGGTTTGTGCGTGTCGCTTGTGCTCGAGCCCGGGACGATCGCGGTGGTCCTGTCGCTGATCATGCTCACGACGCTGGCGATGTTGGCACACGGCTGGCGGAGTCGATCGCTGGGGTGGCGATGGCTGGGGCAACTTGTCATGTCCTGGGCCATGGCAATTTCGCGACCCATTCGTGACAGCAGGCTTGCCCGCAAATGGGCGCACCGTACGCAAGGTCTTCGCAGTCGGGCCATCGGCATTGCGAGGTGGGTCTGGACTTTTGCGGGGATCTTTATCCCGCTGCTGTTGAGTCTCGTCTTTCTCAGTCTCTTCGCGCTGGCGAACCCGGTCGTCTCGGATTGGATGAGCCGCAGTGCGGACAAAGTCGGCGACTTCTTCAGCAACCTGACGGACTATGTCACGTTCGGCAGGATCCTGCTGTGGTACGCCGCGGCGTTCGCCTGCTGGGGGCTTCTTCGACATCGGCCCAGACGTGCAAGCCGGATTGTGAAGCTTGGTCGCAATCTGATCACGCAGGTTGCTGACCTCCGTCCCGCAAATGCAACCGATGAAACCGTCGATGCCCACCCCATCAATCTAGCCGCCGCCCAGAAGCGTGCTGCTCAGCAGGAATCCACTGAAGGCGATATCGAAGAAGCCGCCGCGGAGCCGGACAAGTCAACCAAAGAAGATGTTTTTGCCTGGCTGTCGGGCAAGTACACCAATCTGATTGTGCGTTGTCTGATCGCGATGAATCTTGTCTTCGCACTTCAACTTGTACTCGACAGCCGATACCTCGTGCTTGGGCAGGACCTGCCCGAGGGGATGTCTTATGCCGAGTACGCTCATCGCGGTGCATATCCGTTGATTGCAACGGCGATCCTTGCCGCGGCGCTGGTGCTTGCGGTCTTCCGGCCGGGCGGCATCGCCCAGCGGAGCAAGCTGGCGGTCTGGCTGGTCATTCTCTGGATTGCACAGAACATCGTGCTTGTCGCATCGGCCGCGTGGCGTTTGCAGGCCTATGTCGAGGTCTACACGCTGACCCGGCTACGCGTCGCAGCGGCGGTGTGGATGCTTATGGTCGCCGGCTGTCTGGCGCTGTTGCTTTGGCGGATCGCCCGCTCACGAGATAACAACTGGCTGACGGGCTGGGCGATGGGCTGGGGCATTGCGGTGCTCTGGGTATGCAGCTTTGTGCCCTTTGATCCTTTGGTCGCGAATTACAACGTGCGTAACTGTAAAGAGATGGGTGGCGAAGCAGGCGCCCTCGACTTGGCCTACCTCGAATCGCTTGGGCCCGATGCCTTGCCTGCAGTCGCTTACCTGATCGAAAACCTTCCTCAGGAGGCCGCATCTGCTCCGCCAGCGTTTGAGCCAAAGCCCAGTTACGGTCGTGGCTCGCGGGTTGAGCAGATCGAGTACGACGAAGAGGGCAGGGTCGTCGCTGTGAAGTTCGTTGGCTTGGGTGAAGAATTGGCCGCCATGCGTGACCGCCTGTCCGATGATCTGGACGAGCAACTCGATGGCTGGCGTGGCTGGACCGTCCGCCGGGCCTGGCTGGATGAGTCTGTCAGCGACTAAGTCGCTCACCTGCGGTACAATCCCCCGCTCTATGCAGCACGAAAACATCCCCGGCATCCTCGAAGAGATCCAATCGCGTATCGGTGCGATGCGGGACTCCATGCGCGTCGAAGAAAAAAGCGAACGCCTTAAAGAACTCGAAGCCAAGATGGGTGAGCCCGGCTTCTGGGACAATCAGGACACCGCCAACGAGATCATCGCCGAGCTCAAATCCATCAAGGCCCGCATTGACCCCGTTCAAGAGACCGCCAAGAAAATTGAGGACGCGCAGATTCTCTGGGATATGGCCCAGGAGATGGACGACCAGGAATCCCGCGAAGAGGTCGACGGCCAGATCGATGGCCTGCTCAAGGAACTCGACAAACTCGAAACCGCGTCACTGCTCTCAGGCAAGTACGACGGAAACAACTGCTACCTCTCGATCCAGTCCGGTGCCGGCGGAACCGAAGCAGATGACTGGTGCGAGATGCTGCTGCGGATGTACCTGTACTACTGCGAACGTCAGGGCTGGGACGTCAGCGAGTACAGCAAGACGCACGGCACCGAAGCAGGGCTCAAGGAAGTCACGCTCTATATCAAGGGTCCCATGGCCTTCGGCTACCTCTCGACCGAGCGTGGCACGCACCGCCTGGCACGCGTCAGCCCATTCAATGCCGAGGGGAAACGGCAGACCAGTTTCTGCACGGTAGACGTAGTCCCTGAGTTTCCTGATACCGGTGGCCCTGAAATCAACGACCAATATCTCGAGGCCACGCCCTTTGCGCGTTCATCCGGCCCGGGTGGGCAGAACGTGAACAAGGTCGCCTCTGCGATCCGGCTGGTCTACAAAGAGCCGGATATGAAAGAATCGATCATGATCGTCGTATCGATCGAGCGGAAACTTGAGCAGAACAAGAAGATCGCGATGAGCATGCTCCGAGGCAAGCTTGAATTGATCGAGGAAGAGAAGCGGCAGGCCGAGAAAGAACAAGCGACCGGCGGCAGTGTCGATCGCGGCTGGGGTTCACAGATTCGCAGCTACGTCTTCTACGACAACCGCGTCAAGGACCACCGCACCAACCACGAGCAGCCCAACCCACAGAACGTTCTGGACGGTGATTTACAAGGCTTTATCGATGCGGAACTGCAACGCCGTGCCAAGGGCAACTAGGCAGCATTTCTTTTCCCGCTCAAATACACCGCGATCAGAATCAGCAACAACAACAGTCCCGTGCCGCCAACAGTGATGATCAATCCCTTTGTGCCGCTAAGTGATTGACTCTGGGTGACCTCCGGGTCGGCCTTGACCGGCTCGCCCGTGTAGATCAATTTCGTCTTGAAGATCGTGTCGCTCCGTTTACTTACGAAGTAGACGGCGTTGTTTTGATCGACACCAAAGCGTACGTCGCCGCGCTCGGTACCAAGGATGTCGGCCATGCTGCCGGTCTTTTCACCGAGTTGGAGTGTAAGGATGCTTGGAATGATTTGTTTGCCGTGTTGCTCGGCGATCAGTGTGCTGTGGTAATTGGCATGCATTAAAGTGCCGCGTGGCAGGTCGCCCAAAAGGATCTGTCCTTGGAAGGTTGGGGTATTCGGGTCGGAGACGACGATGCCGCCCATGATCGCGGTCAGGCCGCCTTTGGGCGGTGCGCCGATCCGTGCGGGGATAGCATGGCCATACTGGGCAACGGGGGGGCGTGGCTTTCCCATCAGCTTTCGATCGATCTCGAAATCAAGCGTACCTTCGAATCTGGCCCATCCGTAATTGCCTCCTGCTCGAACGATGTTGATTTCTTCGACGAGCAGTGCCCCGATGTCGCATGCGATCAGGACCGTTTCTCCATCCAGATCTTTCGCAAAGGAAAACCACTGTGCGTCACGCAGGCCTGCCGCATAGACCTCCGTCCCGTAAGGATTGTCTGTTGGAATTGTGTAGGGCTTATTGTCCGCTGCGATCGGGTCGATACGAAGGATTTTCGCAAACGGGTTGTCTGTTTGTTGCGCCCGGTCAAGATTGTGGGGCTTGGAGTAGTCGCCGTTGTGTGCATCACCTACTGCGACGTACAACTTGCCGTAGTCCGCGTCTTCAGGCTGAGCGTAAGGGTTGAACGCGATCTCCCCAATCGCGTGGGGGTTCTCCGAATAGGTGTGGAAATTCAGCAGCATCACCTGCCGGTAGCTGCCTGGGTCGATCCGATCGGGGTTGTCGGGGTCGGTCTGCCACTCGGCAAGGACGAAGCGCTTGTCGCTGTCGCCAAGGCCGCCGAAGTCTTTTGAGTCAAAGTCGGGCTTTTCATTCTCGTCGATCGCGATCTGGTGTGCGGTATAGAACCGTCGGTAGCCCGGTGTGTCGGGAGTCGCGTAGGCGGGGTGAAATGCGATATACATCAATCCGCGAAACGGATACGTCCTGTCGTCATTAAACCGGAAGCCGACGTCAGCGCTGGCGAGGTCCAGAAAGACACCGCGTTCATTGCCATCTTCCCCATAGACGAACACCTGCCCGGACTGTGTGCTGACAAAGACGCGCCCGCTGCCGTCATTGGCGTGGGTCAGTTCCATCGCGTTTGTGCCGGCGTGCCGGGCGAAGGGTTCGAGGGTCAGCGTATAGCTCGATTCTTTCGGCAGGGCGATCTGGGCCTTGGCATTTAAAGGTACAAGCGCCATCGCCAGGAGAACGAGTCGGGTTATGACCATCCATCGTTGAGCCATTTTGCCAAGCATAAAGCGATTCGCTCAAGCCCGCTTTGACGCTTTGACGATACGACAAGCACCTCAGGAAATTTTTACGCGCTGCCCCGGCAAGGATGCTGGCGAAAACGATTCACGCGACGGAACGCTCATGGCTCAAATCACACGCGACAAGTTGGCCTGGCTTGCTGAGCTCCCCCATGATGCGCCGCCGAAGCGCTATCGCATCGGTGAGCTGGCGCGTCACACCGGACTGACCCGACAGACCTTGCACAACTACACGCGCTGGGGCCTGATCCAGGAAGCCGAGTGGACCCCCGGCGGGCACCGGCTCTATGACGAAGCGGTGTTCACCCGTCTTTCGAAGATCCTTCGACTGCGAAAAGATCACACCGTCGAAGAGATCAAAGCCATTCTTGAGCCTTCTGCGAACAAGGATCGCAGTGGCTCTGAGTCTTCTGTTTGCAGGGAGGGCAATTGACCATGGCCAGTCAAGACCTCCCGGCACAAGACTTTTCGGTAGACACCGATCCGCTGGAGATTGGTGCGCCTGAGATGGCGTGGTCGCAGGCTTGGCAGGTGCCCGTGCTGTTGCTTGGCTTGGGTATGCTGTTGATCGGCGTTTACTTTGCACTGCCGCGGTACAGCGTGCCGGATTTTCAGGGTGTGCTGGACGATATCGAGGTGCACCTGCTGGCCGGTGAACTGGAGCAGGCGGAAAGCAAGCTCAACGACATGCGGCAAGACGAGCTCTACCCTGAGTTCGCCGATGACACGATCAAGGCGCACGCCCAGCAGCTCTATGGCGACCTTTTCTTCAGGCAGATTGATAAAGCGGTCTGGCAGGGCATTACCACGAGTGTCGGGCTGTCTAACCTCAATAAGATCAGGCAGCACTACCGGGATGCTGAGAAGCTTGGCCGCGACCTGCCGGCGCCTGCACTTCGTCGATATGCCCAGACGCTTGCGGCATTGGGTGAAGATGAGGCCGCACTTAAGGTCGTCGACAAGATGCCAACGGGTTTGGACCCGCCGCGTTACAAGCTGGTTCGGGACCTGATCGAGCGGCGGGTGATGACCGACCCCGATCCGGCATCGAAGTCACTTGCGAACCTGATCGCTCGCTATGAAAAAGAACTCGGAGCCGAGAAGGATCCTGAAACAAGGCGACTCGGTCAGATCTGGGTCATGGCACTTAAGTGCGAACGCATGCTCCAGGCCAATGATCCCAACGGCGTCATCGACCTGCTGATCAAGGGCGGTCTCTTACAGTTGTCTAATCAGGGGGCGTCCGAGCAGGAACTCGCGCCGCTTAAGGTCAGGCTTGGTGAGGCGTATGCGAACCTTGGCCAACTTGAAAACGCCCGGCTTTACTTGCGTACCGCTCAAAATCACCTTGCGGATGGCGATCCGCTGAACCCGCGCATCATGGTGGCCTTTGGGGATATCGTTCTGGCCGAGGGTATGACCGGCGCCTTTGAGCAGGCTTATAACCACTACCGTCAGGCCTATGAAAGCGACAAGCTTGGCCCTTCTTCGATCGCGGCGCTCATCGGCCTTGGGCACACCGAGGCGAATCGCGACAACCGTTTCCCTGAGGCGGTGAAGTGGTTTGAGCGTGCGGTTCAGCGGATCCTTGGCGAACAGATGCCGAAGTGGGACAGCCGCCGTGAACAACTTTCTCACTACCTGCGTGACATCCATGTTGAACGGGAGTTCAGTCGGGGGCGATACAACGAGGCGTTGCAATTTTTGCGGACCTACGAGCCGCTGGAAGCCCCGGAGCTGACGGCACAGACGCTGCTCGCCTTTGCATCGATCTGTGAAAAACTCGGCGAAGAGTCGCTCATGCAGGCCGAGGCGCTTGTCCCCGATGACGACGAGCCCGGGAAAGATCCGAACCTCAAGGCCAGGCGGATCCATAATCAGGACGCAGCGAACTCCTTTGAGTTGGCCGGCGATTACTATCGTAAGCAGGCATCGGAATTGACCCATACGACGGATGAGCACGGCGATGCGCTCTGGAAGGCCGCGGCCTGTTATGAAAAGGCCCAGCTCTGGAAGCAGGCGGCCGAGGTCTACGTGGACTTCCTGGAGACCAGTGACCGAAAGGAGCGCCGCGAGGAGGCATCGTTCCGAATTGCACAGGCTTACTTGGCGGAAGGGCAGTACGAATCAGCCGTGCAGCGCTTGCGGAAGATTATCGAGGATGCGCCGCAGGGCGAGTTCGCCAAGCAGTCGTATGTTCCGCTGGCTCAGGGGTTGGCAGCGATGGAGCGATGGGGTGAGGCGGAAAAACTCTTGCGTTCCGTTCTCGAAGAGCATCCGTCGATTGGCCCGGACAGCCCTTATTACCACGATGCTTTGGTTGCCTTAGGCAAGTTGTTTTACAAGCGTGGGGCTGATGATCCGCGTTTCTACGCCCGTGCGATTGAGATGCTTGGCGCCGAGGGCGGCGCGGTCGAGCGGTATCAGCATAGTGAGAATGAGCAGTACAAGCGCGAGATGCCCACGCTGCGGTACTTGCTGGCCGACAGCCTGCGGCTGAGTGCAGATGGCCTGGTCGAGCAGGCCGAGCAGGCGCGCACGGAGACCGAGCGATTGGCCATGCTGGCGACGCGCACCGAGCGTTTGGCTGATGCGTTTATGTATTACCACATGGTGATCACGGATTTGGAGAGGTGGCACGCGGATTCTTTGACGCAGCTGGAGCAGCAGTACTTCCGTAATGCTCACTTTTATATAGCCGACTGTGCCTATGAGCGTGGCGAGTTTGAACGGGCGATCCGGTTCTATCTCGATGCAGTCGGCCGATTCAAGGATCACCCTGCCGCGCTGGTCGGTTGGGTGCAGATCATGAATGCCCGCGCTGAGTTGGGGCAGTACGAAGAAGCGCGAATCGCGCACGCCAGGGCGAACGAGCTCTTCAAGCAGATGCCTGACGGCGCTTTTCTACGCGCGGACTCCTTGATGACAAGGGAGCGATGGAGTGACTGGCTGCAGTGGAAGACGCAGCTGGATCAGCGTGATGAAAACTCTTCGACCGCCGGTGTCCCCACGCCGAACTGAACGCGCAGTCTTTGCGCTCGATCATAATTAACGCGCAAATCCTGACCGGCCGATAACACCTCTGGCCGTGGAAGCGGCCGCGTAGCATGACGCGACGTATCAAACAGGGGTCAGGATGACACCGCAAGAAAACCCATCTATACCAAGCGAAGCGAACGAAGTATTTGCGTTGCTGGAGCAGCAGCGCGATCTCTATCGTGAACTGAAATCACAGAGCGAGCAGCAGGACGCGCTGATCGCATCCGGCGCAACGGATCAGTTGTTGTCGTTGCTGGCGCAGCGACAGCGATTGATCGACGGCCTGGGCCAAGTGTCTTCGTCGCTCGCGCCTTACCGTAGTCGGATCGCGGTGATCGCCGATCAGGCGTCGGGTGATCTCGGTGAGCAGATGCGGGCCATGGTGGAGGAGGTTCGTGAGTTGCTCGAGTCGATCATTGCTGACGACGAGAAGGGCAAGACGGACCTTGAAGCGGCGCGTGACAAGGTGGGCGGGCAGATTCGGCAGGCGGCTGGCGCCGTTGCTGCAGCGGGTGCCTATGGCAAGGCGGTGCCGGCAGCATCGCCGAAGTTCACGCAGCGGCAGGGTTAATTGATAGCAATGATGCAGCACGCCCAAACCAATCTTGATGCGTTGGCCTCCGGCCGGGAAGACGATCCCAGGCTTGACGACCTTGCGCAGATCGTCGAGGCCTACAGTGCGGTGACCGAGCGTCTGCAATCCAGCCACGAACGGTTGCAGGACGAGGTGGTCCGATTGCGTCGTGAGCTGAACAGTGCCAACGCTCAGGTACAGCGATCCCGCCGGCTTTCCGCGCTTGGCGAAATGGCTGCGGGTATTGCCCACGAGATCCGGAACCCGCTCGCTGCGATTCAGCTTTATGCGGGCATGGCCGCAGATGATCTGCAGGTCGAAGACGCTTCGTCACGAGAGGCCGCGCTCGACAATGTCCTGAAAATCGCCTCGGCGGTGCGTGGGATGAGTGCAATCGTCAATGATGTGCTCAGCTTTTCGCGTGGGACCGAGCCTGAGCGATCGGCTATTGATGCGTCGCAGGTATTGGATCGTGTTGTTGCGGCCAATGGGCCGGGGATCGATCAGGCGCAGGTTCACGTGGTTCGTAAGGACTTGGAGCAACCGCCCCTGGCAGTGTATGCGGATGCAGGCTTGCTACAGCAGGCATTGTTAAACCTCGTCCGAAATGCGGTGGATGCGATGGCTCAGGAAGACTCGCCTCGTGTGCTGACGCTTGGTGTTTCGCGTGATGAGGTCGGCGTCGTGATCAGTGTTGCGGATACCGGGCCGGGTGTTTCCGAGGACTGCCTCGAACGCATCTTCAATCCGTTTTTCACGACGCGCAGTACTGGAACCGGTCTCGGGTTGGCGATCGTTCATCGAATTGCCGATGCGCATGGCGGTTCGATCGCCGTCCATCGTGAGCCATCACGAGGTGGTGCGGTCTTTGCCTTGTCGCTGCCTGATCGCGAAGAAAGCGTTGAAATTCAAGGCGCCGAGACGGTGCTGCAGGAGGCATTATGAGTACGAAGGTTCTGGTCGTAGACGACAAGCAGATGATGCGCGACAGCGTCGGGGCGACCCTGCAAAGGGCGGGGTTTACCGTCGTGGTTGCGAACAATGGTAGGGACGCTGCCAGCAAGCTTGCTCGGCATCAGCCCGCGGTCGTCGTGACTGACCTGAAGATGCCCGAGATGACGGGGCTCGAGCTTTTGCAGCATTTGAAAGAGGTTGATTCCGACCTCCCCGTTGTTCTGATGACTGCCTATGGCACTGTCGGCGATGCGGTCGAAGCAATGAAGCACGGTGCATTTGATTTTGTTCAGAAGCCGTTTGAAGGAGATCAGCTTGTTGTCGTCGTCAAGCGTGCGGTCGAACACCGTCGCTTGCGTCAGGAAAACGCGGCACTCAAGGCCGATCAGGCCGACCGCAATGAGCGTGTTGTTGGACCATCGCTCGTTGGCAGCTCCGGCCCGATGCGTTCTCTGGCGACGCAAATCAGGCAGGTCGCATTATCCTCCGGCACGGTGCTGATCCAAGGAGAGTCTGGCACCGGCAAAGAAGTTGTCGCGCGGACCATCCACGCTCACAGTCAGCGGCGTGACCGCGTGATGCTTTGCCTGAACTGTGCGGCGCTTTCCAGTTCGCTCCTTGAATCCGAATTGTTCGGCCACGAACGCGGTGCGTTTACCGGTGCGGACCAGCTTCGGAAGGGGCGGTTCGAACTGGCTGATGGCGGCACGTTGCTGTTGGACGAGATCAGCGAGGTCAGCCCGCAGCTCCAGGCTAAGCTCCTGCGTGTGTTGCAGGAGGGGCAGTTTGAGCGTGTCGGCTCTTCTACTTCGATGCGTGTCGATGTGCGTGTGATCGCGACAACCAACCGGGATCTTTCTCGCTCGGTTGCCGATGGCAGCTTCCGGCAGGACTTGTATTACCGCCTTAATGTGTTGCCGATCCCGATCCCGCCTTTGCGAAGTCGAATCGATGATGTTCCGCTGTTGGCTGAGCACTTCCTTTCCATGGTGTCTCAGCGTGAGGGGCGTGAAGCGAAGCGATTTGATGATGAAGCGCTCGCGCTGCTCAAAGAGTATCACTGGCCTGGCAATGTTCGTGAACTGCAGAACATCTGCGAGCGGGCGAGTGTGTTGTGTCGAGGGTCAGTGATCGAGGGTGGCTTGATCCAACCCTGGTTGATGCCGAGGGGCAATGCGACGCCGTTGGTTCACCAGTCTGCCGCCCCGAATTCGATGAATACGCTCGCGGGCAGTCCGCCGTTGCAGCCGCCGGTGGCGACGCCGGACGTGGGTGGGCCGCTGCGTTCGCTCGAGGAAATTGAGCGCGAAGAAGTGATCCGTGCGCTGGGTCGCTTCAGCGGCAATCGAACGCGAACCGCGCAGGCCCTTGGCATTGGCGTGCGTACGCTCGGCCTGAAACTCAAGAAGTGGAAGGAGCAGAATCTCGTTGCTCAATCAGTCTGACCTCCAATTTAATCGCGCAGATGCTGCCGAGATCGCGCAATTCTTGCGCGGCGGTGGTGTGTTTGGCTCGGTCGCTTACAGCGAGATTGCCTCAAATGCCGATGTCGTGGTACAGATCGAGCGGGGGTATGGCGATTGCTTGCCAATTCTCAGCGGCGGTTGCTGGCGCGATCCTGCTTCAGTCAATGATGTGGAGACGATCGAGTGATCAAGGGGATGTTCACCTATGGTTCGATGCCTGTTCTGGAGCGCATGGTGCAGTTCACCGGCGCTCGTCAGCAGTTGATCGCCCACAACATCGCGAACCTCTCAACGCCATACTTCAAAGCGAAGGACCTGGACCCGGCCCAGTTCCAGGCGCAGTTACGTGATGCGATAGGTAAGCGGTCGCGAAAGCCGAATGCGATGCGGCGGGAACTGGAGTTGGGAAGTTCCAAGCAGGTCCGCATGAGGCGGGGCCAGATGCAGTTCCGCCCTGAGCAGAAGAATGAGAACATCCTGTTTCACGACCAGAACAATCGGGATGTGGAACGAACTATGCAGGATCTTGTCGAAAACGCATTGGCCCACCGCACCAGTGTCGAGCTGTTAAAGAGCCAGTTTGATTTACTGCGAACCGCGATCCGTGAACGCGTCTGATCCTTTAGACCCTGAACCAGCGAGCCAGCATGTTTGGAGCACTTGACACCTCGACCTCGGCCCTTGTCGCCCAGCGAACCCGCGCTCAAGCGATTGCTGCCAATTTTGCGAACAGGGACACTCATTTTGATGTGAACGGCAAGAACAACCCGTTCCAGCGGCGGATTGCCATCCTTGCGCCAGGCGACCCGGCAACCGGCAATCCCAACGGCGTTCACGTGAAAGAGATCATGCTGGATGATCACTTCCAATTGAAGCATGACCCTACGAACGAACACGCCGATGAGAACGGCAATATTAAGACGACCAATATTGATCCGATGATAGAACACGTCAATATGGTTGAGGTGGCGCGCGCCTACGAAGCAAACATTGCGGCCGCAGAGGCCACTAAGTCGATGATTCAGACATCCCTACGCTTGCTGGCGTAGGTTGTTGCGATGGAGCCTGATCTGCAGATCAGCAGTAAGACCTTATGACCGACCCCTTGGGACTCATTCCGACGCAAGGCATCACCCCCGGTCAGGGTGTGAACATGGAACGTGCGGAGAAGCCGGTGGAGGGACCCGGCTTCAAGCAGGTGCTCATGCAGAACATCCAGGAAGTGAACCGCTTGCAGGAAGAAGCGGAGACCGCGATTGCCGATATGGCGGCCGGCCATCGCAATGACCCGGCCTCGGTGTTCCAGGCCAAGGCCAAGGCCGACATTGCCTTCGAGATGCTCTTGCAGGTCCGCAACAAGCTGATGGATGCTTACGAGGAGGTCAAGCAGATCCGGGTGTAGGGGAAAAGGGTCGCTGGGCTTGGCATTGAGCAGGATGCTCGCGGGCCAGGCCGGTGGACAGCGACCTGCAGTTCAGTAGCTCATGGCATGGAGGCCGAGCATGGAATTTTTCAAACGAAATCTGACGCAGATCCAGGCCCAGCTCGGGTCGATGAGTTTTGCCACGCGCTGGCTCATCGGTTCCTTGGTTGTGATCATGTTGCTTGTTGGCAGCATGCTGGTCTATTGGGGAGGGGCAGCCGACATGGTGCCGGTGGACGGCATCGCGACCGGCACGACAGCCGAAGCGGTCACGATCCTCGAAGCCGATGGGATTCGTACCCGCGTCAATGGCGGGCAACTGCTTGTCGCAAAGGATGAGTTGCACCAGGCCGTTGCTTCGCTCGGCCGAGGCGGCCGCCTGAACCCCAATGCGTCTGCAGCATTTGATCAGTTGCTTTCCGATGAGGGGAGTAGCTGGATGCTGTCCAAGGAGGACAAGACTCGCAAGTACCTCCTTGCGAAGGGCCATTTCCTGTCGGCGGTCATTGGTAGCTTCCCGAACGTGGACACTGCTTCGGTCATTCTTGATAAGCCCGAAGCCAACGGCTTTGGTGTCACGCATGTTGACCCTTCCGCCAGTGTGATGGTCAAGATGAGCTCTGGCAGCAAGGTCTCTCGGCAGATGGCCGACACGATGATTCACATGGTCGCCTCGGCAGTTGCGGGACTGCAGGAACAGGGCGTGACTGTGTCGGACACGCTGAACAGCCGCAGCTTCACTGCGGCGGACCCGCTTCAGGAAGGCGCCCTTGCGAGTATTGAGAAGAATCTTGCCGACGAGCGGAGCCACAAGCATAAGATCGAGCAGATTTTACGGTCCTGGGACGGCGTGATGGTTGCGGTGAAGATCGTGAACAGTCAGGTCATTCAAAAAAAGGTGAGTACAACGACCTACGACAAACCTCCGCTTAAGTCTTCTGAGATAGAAGAGGTTACGACACGTAACGTTAACAACGCCGGCGAAGCAGGGGTCCGCCCCAATGTGGGTACTTCAATCGATGGGGACCGCTCATCCGGCACCGAGCATACCCAAAACTCTTCAATCGATTTATTCGGTGAACCTTTAGCTAATCTCAAAGAAGACATTATCGAATCGGGCGGCATGATCCGCATGATCAACGTGTCGGTTGTTGTGCCACGCAGCTACTACGTCCGTATCTTCAGAGCACAGAACCCTGAGGGGGAAGCGCCCACCGACGAGGATCTCCAGCCGATCATCGACAAGGAAGAAGCTAAGATCGCCAAGGTGATCGAGCCACAGATCGTTTCCAGCGATGAAGATATGAAGCCGGGGCAGATCAGTGTCGCGATGACGTATGACCAGGCTTACCTCGAACCGGTGACGGCAGGGGTCAGCGGCGGCCTGGGCGCGGTTGTGTCTTCTGACATGGCGCAGAACGGGATCCTCGCCGGCCTCGCGGTGATGTCATTTGGCCTGATGTTCTACATGGTTCGACGTGCGACCCGCAAGGAAGAAATGCCGTCGATTGAGGAACTTGCAGGTGTGCCGCCGACGCTTCCGACCGAAGATGATCTGATGGGCGAAGTCGAAGAAATGGGTAACACGCTGGCTGGCGTCGAGTTGGATGAAGATGAGCTCCGTGCCCGCCAGATTGCCGATCAAATCAGTGACCTGGTCCGCGCCAATCCCGAAGAGGCCGGCGGCCTGCTGACCAAGTGGGTCGTTGACGACCACAATTAATTTAGACGCTTAGGACACGCTCCCAATGACCCAGACGCCGACAGCCACTGAAGAGTTGACCGGCACGCAGAAAGCCGCCATCCTGCTGCTCGCATTGGAGCAGGATGCTGCAACAATGCTGCTGCAGCAGATGTCCGAACGGACGGTGGAAGAAGTTACGCGTGAGTTGGCGTCGACGGGGGGCGTGCCCCCGGAATTGCGCGACAAGATCCTGAAAGAGTTTTACGATCTCGCCGTCGCGCACAGTTGGGCCCGCGAGGGCGGCTTGGAATATGCGCGTTCGCTGCTGTTCCAGTCGTTGCCGGCAGGCGATGCCGAGCGAATTCTTCAGCAGATCAGCCAGCAGGTACGCAAGACGCCATTTGCCTTTTTGCAGAAGGCCGAGTCGACCAACCTGCTGACGTTTATTCAGGACGAGCACCCCCAGACGATCGCGTTAATCGTTTCGCATCTGGCGTTTCATAAAGCATCCGAGATCCTCTCCGGCCTTCCGGGGCCGAAGCAGATTGAGGTCGTCAAGCGCGTTGCCAACATGGAGCAGACCAACCCCGAAGTCATCGGCGAGGTCGAAAAGGGCTTGGAGGCTCGACTGGCCAACATGCTCAATCAGTCTTTCGAAAAGATCGGCGGTGTCGAGACGGTGGCCGAGATGCTCAACCTCGTGGACCGCACCACCGAGAAGGGCATCATGGAAGGCCTGGAGTCCGAGGACCCGGACCTGGTCGAAGAGATCCGCCGCCTGATGTTCGTCTTCGAAGACATCCTGCTTGTCGACGACAAGGGGATCCAGGCAGTTCTCAAGGAGATCGACAACGACGAATTGGCGCTATCGCTCAAGACGGCCAGCGAAGAACTGCGCGACAAGATCTTCAAGAACATGTCCGAACGCGCCGCAACGCTTATTCAGGAAGACATGGAGTTCATGGGGCCGGTCCGTGTCGCGGATGTCGAGGCCGCCCAGCAGCGCATCGTCGATATCGTCCGCCGCCTCGAGGACGCTGGCGAAATCATCATTGCCGGCCGTGGCGGCGACAAAGACCTCATCGTTTAACCCCTACTGTTCGCAAGGCGAATTCCTATGCCCGTCCTCAAGCAGCACCACACGACGCCGGCCATGCGCGAAGCGATCGTGCTAGACCTCGGCGATATCGGTGCCCAGGCCGCACGCATCCGCGCGGCGGCAGAGACCCAGGCCTCCAAGATCATCGCCGAGGCACAGGCCAAGTCCGAGTCACTCGCGGATCAACTCCACCAGGAGGCCGAGAAGCAGGGCTATTCCGACGGTTTGGAAAAGGGCTTGGCCGAGGGCCGTGAACAGGGCCGGGCCGAGGCGTTGGCCGAGTCGTCCGAGCAGCTCCGTCAATTGTCCGCTGCGTGGTCACAGGTCGCGACGGACTGGGAGCAGCAGCGCATCGATATGGAACGCGAAGCGAGGCAGGCGGTGCTGGAGTTCGCCTTGTCTGCCGCGGAGAAGATCGTGCACCGTGTGATTGAGGTGGATGAGTCTGTCGTTGTCGATCAGGCTGCGCAGGCGTTGTCTCTGGTTCTTTCCGCTCACGATGCGAGCGTGCGGATTCATCCAGTCGATCGCCCGATGCTCGAAGATGCGATGCCGGAGTTGATCAAAGAGTTGGCCAGCCTCGAACATATCGAGTTGGTTGATGACGAGACGATCACGCCTGGTGGCTGCATCGTCGCATTTGGTCAGGGGCGTATCGATGCAACAGTTGAGCGACAGCTTCAGCGTCTGGTCGATTTGATCCTGCCCGAGCCGCCGCCACTACCGGATAACGAGCAGGAAGCACCAGCGGGTTCTGCTCTGTCAGATGAGGCGGTTGAGCCTGTGGCGCAAGCCATGGATCCTGCAGCGGTCGAACTCGACACCGAGCCAGTCGATCCACCGCCGGTATATGAGATCACCGACGATGGATTGGTTCAGACGCAGGGCCAGGCGTTGGATGATGCCCTTGGATCTGATGGGGTTCAGGCGGAAGAGCCTGACAATTCACCGACGCGTGATGAGCCTGAGAGCGAGGCGTAGGTTTGAGTCTGCTCACCGAACAGCTGAATATGATCGATCAGGCGGTGACCGTCGAGTTGGGTGGATCGGTTCGCGAAGTCCGTGGGATGTCGGCGCGTGTCAGTGCGATGCCTGCGCCAGTGGGAACGCAACTGACGATCAAGGCGGGGCGGGGCCGAGCGACCCCGGTCTCTGCAGAAGTCATCGGGTTTGATGGTGACGAAGCTGTTGTCATGCCATTGCACTCATTAGCCGGCGTTGGTCCGGGCGATCGTGTCACGGCAGGCCAGCATCAGCGGAGTGTACGTGTCGGCAGTTCGCTGCTCGGGCGCGTGCTCAATGGGATGGGGGAGCCGATCGATGGGCTTGGCCCGCTGCGCGACACGATTCCTCGGCCGCTTGTACCTCGTCCGGTCGATCCGCTTGATCGTCCATTGATCGATACGGCATTGGCGACCGGCGTGCGTTCGGTGGATGCGATGGCAACGCTGGGGCGCGGGCAGCGCATGGGGGTCTTTGCGGGGCCGGGCTGTGGCAAGTCCACACTGCTGGGGATGATGGCACGCCGTACCGAGGCCGATGTCAGTGTCATCGCACTGATCGGTGAGCGTGGCAGAGAAGTGCGCGACTTTATTGACAACGTGCTTGGGCCCACCGGCTTGGCTCGATCGGTTGTCATCTGTGCGACGGGCGACGAGTCGGCGCTCATGCGTGTGCGAGCGGCTTCAGTCGCCTCATCAATCGCAGAACACTTCCGTGATGACGGGTTGGATGTTTTATTGCTGATGGATTCGGTGACGCGTTTCTGTCAGGCACAGCGGCAAATCGGCTTGGCCGCTGGAGAACCCCCAGCGACGCGCGGGTATCCGCCGAGCGTGTTTTCGATGCTGCCTCAGGTGCTGGAGCGTGCCGGGCGAACGAGCAAGGGATCGATCACCGGCCTGTATGCCGTGCTTGTCGAGGGTGACGACATGACCGAGCCGATCGCGGACGCCTGCCGGGGCGTGCTTGATGGCCACGTGCATCTGTCTCGTAAGCTTGCAGAAAAAGGCCACTTCCCTGCGGTTGATGTGCTCGGCTCGATCAGCCGTGTGATGGGCGATGTCACAACACAAGAGCATCAGCAGGCCGCTCAACTGATCAATCGCCTCATCGCTTCCTACAACGAGGTCGAGGACCTGCTGAATATTGGGGCCTATGCCGCGGGCTCAAACCCGGATTACGATCTTGCGATCGCTGCCCGCCCGATGATTGAACAACTGCTTGTACAAGGCAGGAACGAGGGTCAGGAGCACGCGGAGATGGCCAAGATCCAGCAGCAACTCCAAGCCATCGTGCTTTCTATTCAACAAACTCAGGTCCAATAACCGAATCACAGTTCATAGGTTCACTTGATTCGTGATGTTGGCTCGAGGTTTGAGATGCAGGCTTTCCAGTTCCAGTACAAGGCTGTGCTTCGGCAGCGAGAAGTGATCGAGCAGCAGAAGCAGCGTGCCCTGGCGAAGCTGATGCACCAGCGCAATGCGATGGTGAATCAGCTGCGTGAGATGCAGGAAACGATCAGCGCGAGTAAGCGGCAGGCCGCCGACGGGCTTGTTGGCGAGGTGGACCTCAATGCTATCGCAGGAATTGCGCGGTACAGCGCAAGCTGTGCGCTGCAGGGGAATACGCTGGTTCGGGAGATTGCAAAGCTGGAAAACCTTGTAGAACAAGCAAGAAACGAGCTGATTGAGGCATCTAAAAACCGTAAGGCATTGGAATTGCTTAGGGACCGTCAGCGGCAGGCATGGGAGCTCGAGCAGCGACGCATGGAGGCGAAGCAGCTCGATGAGCAAACGACCCAGGCCTACGCCGCCAAAGCCATGGCGGAGCCCAACCGATGCGTACCCTCTTCACAGCGTTCATCCTCGTCTTAGTCATCAATGTCCTGGCGCTCGGAGCGCTCGCAGGCTGGTTGGGCAGCTCCGGCCGGCTGAGCAAGGAGCGTCTTCGTGACGCGGTCGCAGTCTTTAACAACACCATCGAAGAAGATGCTCAGCTCGCCAAAGATGCAGAGCAGGCCGAGATCGAAGCGCTCGCGTTGGCCGAACGGGCGTTACGGATGGAACAGGTCGCCGGTGGCCCTGTCACACCCGAGGCTCGTCTTGAAGCCATCCAGGTCGTAGATGACAAACGCCGGGCTTTACTTGAGAGGCAGAAGGTTGAGGCCGAGGCACTCAAGCGCCGGCTGGATACCCAGCAGAAATTGATTGAGCAGAAGCTCGCGGAACTCAACGAGAAGCAGCAGATCTTTGATCAGGCGATTGCCACTAAGGTCGAGAAGATGCAGAGCGAGGATTTCAAGGAAGCCATCGCGATGCTCGAAGGCATCCCACCGAAGCAGGCCAAGCAGGTGATCCAGAAATGGCTGGGCGACGGGCTGGATGAGCAGGTCGTCGATTACCTGTCTGCGATGGAAGAACGCAAGGCCGCGAAAGTACTAAAAGAGTTCAAGTTGCCTAACGAGGTCACGCAGGCCGCGACGCTGATCGAACAACTCCGCCAACGGACGGACCAATTCAAAGAGGAGGCCAATCTTTGAGCATCATCTCTTTCACGACCAGCAAGCAAGGCGTTCAGGACTTGATCGCATCTTTGCCCGCCCCAGCCACGGCTCCGGTTGATCGCCCGCGGGGCGATGATTTTGATCAGGAAGCGAAGCCGGGTTTCAGAGATCTGTTGCGTGATTCGGCGGACACAAATCAGGCTCCGAAACGCGTCGATTCCTCCGATTCAGCGGATTCTGCCCTGCGCGAGACATCCGATCAGGATCAGCAGGCCGTGGCAGATAAGCCTGATCAATCTGCAGACGATACGCAGGAAGCCGACAACAACGAGGACGCAGCGAATCAGCCTGCAGACGAAACGGAATCCGAGCAGGGCAAGGAGCAGGCGGCGGCCGATAGTGGCAATGCTCAAGCCGATGACACCTCAGATGATGCAGACGTCCAGGCCGCATTGAATGCCGCAGCGGCTCAGCTAAATGTGGTTGACGCTGTTGCCACGGATCAGCCCAAGGTGGAGGCTAAGACAAGCAATGCCCAGCAGATCGATCTTGGTCAGTTGAAACAGGACACTGCGAAAGAGAAAACTTCCTCGCAGGTTCAATCCCAATCGGCGAACTTGTCCGTGAATGCGGCCTTAGCGAATCAAGCCCAGTCGGCGAACGGCCCCGTTGTCGAAGCGAGTGGCCCGGCGGTCATTCAGCCGATTGCTCAGCAATCCCTTGATGCTCAAACCAATAGTGGTGACTCGGGTAGTGATAGCAAGTCTGCGGCAACAACAGCAGCGTCAACTACGGCGAGTACAGCGAGCAGTAATGCTGCAGCAACGACGGCGTTTACGATTCCCGATCAGGCCGGCAGTGAAGCACGCCTGCCGATCAATCCGACCGGTACGACCCAAACATCTGACGCTGCACGGCAGGTGCAGGTACAAGCCGCCGCAAACACTGGTGATAACGACGCGCTCAATACGGCACGCCTCACGCGAGGGCTGGCGAATGCGGTGCAACAGCGTGGCGGGGCGGTGACCCTGCGCTTAACGCCGCCGGAGATGGGAACCGTCCGGATCCAGATGCAGATCACGGGCACGAACGTGAGTGCGAGTTTCCACGCCGAGTCAGCTTCCGCCCAGACGCTGCTGACGACCCAGCTCGCTCAACTTCGCTCCGCGCTTGAAAGCAAGGGGATGAGCGTCGAGCGACTGTCTGTCCAGCCTCTTGCGAGCACGACCGCCAGCAACAACGCCAACCAGAGCCAGAACCAGAGTGATACGCAGCAGCAGGGCCAGACACAGCAGCAATCAGCCGGCGATGGAAGAAGCCGGGGCCAGTACAGCGGTGACTCCTCGCAACAACAATCATCGGATCAGCAGCAGGATGGTGGGTTTGCAGAGCAAGCTCGTCGCGGGTTCTTCGATCGACTCAGTGATGCTGCCGGGGACCAGGCCGCCTAAGCAAGAAGGATGACACATGTCAGCAGCAATCGGTGGCGCCGCGAGCGTCATCAACCAACCGAATACAACGCCCGGAGCGAACGGCTTCGCGAATCTGTCGTCAGGCGAGTTCCTGCAGATCATCCTCTCAGAACTCAGCAACCAGGACCCGCTCGCGCCCAACGACACTGCGGCGATTTTGGAGCAGTTGTCGAGTATCCGCAATATCGAAACACAGACGCAGCTTGACGACAAGCTGAGTGATCTTGTCACCCAAAACTCGATCTCGACCAGCGCCAACTTCATTGGCAAGTTTGTCTCGGGGTTGGATGCGAATAACAACAACGCCCAAGGCATCGTCGAGTCGCTCAGCGTGCGAGATGGTAAGCCGGTCCTCAACCTCGCCGGGGGCGCAGAGCTTGAGGCTGAACGCGTGACGCAAGTCGAGGATCTTGGCGATCTCGATACACAGGTCGTTCAGCAGCTGCTGGCCAACCTTCAGGTGCTCGACTCGGGCTCGCTGATCGGCCGGGATGTGGTGGGTAGCGTTGCCTCGATCGATGGTGGCACGCGACAGGTGTCAGGCCGAGTAACCGGCGTGACCGTCGTGGATGGTCAGATCCAGTTGGAATTGGACACATTGGAAACACTGCCATTGGGCGGTGTTCGAAGTTTCAAGGAATCGCAGTAAAGGGATCGCTGTAGCAAGACATGACCGTTGATCCCGCCAGATTGTTGCAGATGCTAGAGCCGACGGTTCGGCCGGGTAGCAGCACGCAGGCCAGTGGGCCGAAGCAAGGCAAGCCCGCTTTTGAAAACAGGTCGTTTGATGACTTACTCAATGAAGCGA